>FZLQ01000010.1 GCA_900197605.1 Phyllobacteriaceae bacterium Water-Bin73 | reverse complement strand
CAGTAACGTCGTCGGCGCAACCACGGCGACCTGCTTGCCCGACATGGCCGCGATGAAAGCCGCCCGCAAGCCCACTTCGGTTTTGCCAAAGCCGACATCGCCACAGATCAAGCGGTCCATCGGGCGGCCACTGCCGAGATCGTCAATGACGGCCTCAATCGCGTCCATCTGGTCTTCGGTTTCATCAAATGGAAAACGCGCCGCGAACTCGTCATAAACACCAATGCCAGGGCTCATCACTTCGCCATCGCGCATCGCGCGTTCGGCGGCGGTTTTGATAAGCTCATCGGCAATCAGTTTGATTTTTTCCTTGAGGCGGGCTTTACGCATTTGCCAAGCCACACCGCCGATTTTATCGAGGGTCACGGTCATATCATCACCGCCAAAACGGCTCAGCAATTCGATATTTTCGACCGGCATAAACAGGCGCGAGTCGCCATGATAAACTAGCTTCAGGCAATCATGCGGTGCACCGCCGACATCAATGGTTTGCAGCCCCTCAAAACGGCCAATGCCGTGCTCGACATGCACAACATGGTCGCCGGGCGTTAGGCTGCTGGATTCGGTGAGGAAGTTTTCGGCTTTCTTGCGACCCGGGCGGCGCACCATGCGGTCGCCCAAAATATCCTGCTCGGTCAGCACACTCATCATATCTGTGCTGAAGCCATTCTCCATGCCCATAATGGCGATGCGCGGCCCCTGCCCCGATTGCGGCGCGCGCCAGCTATCGAGCGGTTCAATCGGCGGCGCATTATGCTCTTTCAGCAAAGTCTCCAGACGCTCTTGCGCGCCTCGGCTCGAGGCTACCAGAAGCACTGGACGACCGGCAGTTTGTTCGGCGTTTAAATGCGCCGTCACCGCGTCGAATAGATTGATATCCTGCTGCTTTCGCTCGGCACCAAAGCGCCGTCCGGCGCGACCGTTCAGATTCACCCCATCAGGGGTTTCAAACGCGCCAATGCTGCGCCAACGGTTTTCATTTATGCGCTGCTGCCATTCATCGTTCAAAATATACAGCGCATCGGGCGCGAGCGGCTTAATGATACGCCGTCCATCGCTTTCTTTCGGGCGGTCTTTAACATGGGCCTGCATTGCCTCTTCGCGCGCCCGATAGTAATCGGCTATTTGCTCATAGCGGTCGTTCAAAGCGCTTTCGGTTTGGTCGTCCGCGATATAAAGCGCACTGCCGCAATGGTCGAACAGCGTCTCGAGCGTATCGTGAAATAGCGGTAGCCAGTGCTCCATGCCCTGATAGCGCGCGCCTTCGCTAATGGCGACGTAAAGCGGGTCATTATCCATCACCGTGCCGAAAGCCTGCACATAGCCGCGCCGAAAGCGCAGCACGGCCTCGTCATCAAGGTGAATTTCACCGGCGGCGGTCAGGTTCAACGCGCCTAGCTGGCCAACTGTGCGCTGGCTTTCAACCTCAAACGGGCGGATGGATTCCAGCGTGTCGCCAAATAAATCGAGACGCACCGGCGTATCACTGCCCGGCGCATAAAGGTCGATAATGCCGCCGCGCACGGCATAATCGCCCGGCTCCATAACAGTTGAGCAGCGCGCATAACCATTGCTGCTTAAAAACTGGGTCAGCGCATCAACATCAATGACATTGCCCGGTTTCATGGCCAATGATAATCCGGCCAGCTTGTCGCGGGCTGGCAATCTTTGTGCGGCGGCAGAGATGGTGGTTATCAGAATATGCGCTTGGCCGTCCAATAATGGCAATTGCGCCAGCGTCGCCATGCGCTCAGACATAACCGCAACCTGCGGCGACAAGCGGTCATAAGGCAGGCAATCCCATGCGGGCAAGTAAAGCGTCGTAATATCGGGCGCGAAGAAAGCCAGCATATCGCGCATGGCAATAGCGGCTGAGGCATCGCGCGCAATATAAACCAGCCGACCGCCATCGCGCCGCGCCAAATCGGCCAGCACCATTGGCTGATAGCCCTCGGGCGCGCCGCCGACAGCCAATTTACCCTGATGGGCTATAATTTCCTCGGTCAATTTCTCGAATTCGGCCTTTTCCACGCCTGCCTCTTTTCTTTTGGCAGTTTACATGTGCTCGAGGCTAAGCAGGCGATCCAGCAAGGGGGAGCGCACATCATCGGGCACATCTTCGCGTCCGGTCGCCCAGCTAAACAGCTTGTCGTCAGGCAGCTCAAGAATCCGCTGATAATCCATCAACTCTTCTTCGGGCAAATCACCAAGCACCACATCAGCGAATTTACCAAAGATAATATCCATTTCCTTAATGCCGCGATGGCAAGACCGGAAATGCAATTTGCGGCGTTCGGCGTTGAGCTGTTGAGTCATTTTTGAACCTCTGGTGCGTTTTATAGCAGAGCCGTGCGGAAAGTCATCAGCCAGTTGCGCGTCATATAAGCCCTTTTCTGTGCTAGGCTAATGCCGATTCACAAGGCAGGAAAACCATGCGCCCGACACGGCTCGATAGATTATTTGCAGATGCCACAACCCTGCCCGGCATTGGCCCGAAGCTGGTCAAAGTGCTGGCTGAATTTACCGGCGACAAGCTGATTGATTTGCTGTTTCACCTGCCGAGCAATTTGATTGACCGGCAATATCGCCCGTCTTTAAGCGAAGTTGAAGATGGCCGCATTGCGACTTTTGAAGTCGAGGTGATGAAGCATGAGGTACCACCCAATCAGGGACGGAGGCGCAATCTGCCCTATCGCATTTTATGCGGTAATGAGACCGGCTATCTATCGCTGGTGTTTTTCCGCGCCCGCGGTGACTGGCTGGGCAAGGCTATGCCGGAGGGTGCCAAGCGCATGGTGTCGGGGCGCGTTGAGCGGTTTCGCGAGCAGCTGCAAATTGTTCACCCCGACCATATGCTGCCGCAGGCCGAATTTGACAAGCTGCCCATTGTTGAGCCGGTTTATCCACTAACCGCAGGGCTTTCTGCCAAAGTGCTGATGAAGGCCATTCAAGTAGCTTTGCCGGAACTGCCTGCCCTGCCCGAATGGCAAGAGGCCGAATGGGTGAAGCAGCAAGGCTGGGCTGATTGGCAAGGCGCGGTGCAGGCGGTGCATCGGCCTGAGAATATGGCCGCCTTAGACCCGCAAAATGCGGCGCGCGCGCGGCTGGCCTATGACGAATTGCTGGCGCATCAACTGGTGCTGGCATTGGTGCGTCGCGACCGCAAAAAGCAACAGGGGCGTTCTTATAAGACGGCTGATGAGATGCAAAACCGTCTGCTCGGGCTACTGCCCTTTCCGCTGACCGGCTCGCAAGAAAATGCCATTGCTGATATTCGCGCCGATATGGCTGAACCCATGCGTATGTTGCGCCTGCTGCAAGGCGATGTCGGCAGCGGTAAAACCGTGGTTGCCGTCATGGCGATGTTGCAAGCCGTGGCCAATGGCGCGCAAGCCGCGCTAATGGCACCGACAGAAATTTTGGCGCGCCAACATGCTGAGACGCTCGGCCCCTGGCTTGATGAGCTGGGCATTAATTGGCAAGTCATGACGGCGCGCAATAAGGGCAAATTGCGCCAAGAGAGCCTCGACGCGCTGGCCGCCGGTGATGTGAAAATCGCCATTGGCACCCATGCGCTGTTTCAAGATGATGTCGCCTTTAAGGATTTGGGCCTTGCCGTGGTTGATGAGCAGCATCGCTTTGGCGTGCAGCAACGCATGGCGCTCTCGAACAAAGGCAATAATGATGAAGGCGGCGGCGTTGATGTGTTGGTGATGACCGCGACACCGATTCCGCGCACGCTGACGCTGACCGCCTATGGCGATATGGATGTGTCGCGCATGCCGGATAAGCCGCCCGGCCGCAAGCCGGTTGATACGCGGGTCATCTCAATGGACCGCTATGAGGAAGTGGCGCAAAGTCTCGGCAATGCGATTAAGGACGGCGCGCGGGTTTATTGGGTCTGCCCGCTGGTCAGTGAAAGTGAATTGGTTGATTTGGCAGCCGCCGAAGATCGCGCCAAAGCATTGCACGCGGTATATGGCGACACAGTCGGCATCGTGCATGGGCAAATGAAACCGGCCGAGAAAGACGCGGTGATGGCGCGTTTCGCAAGCGGTGAGATTTCCATTTTAGTGGCGACGACGGTGATTGAAGTCGGCGTCAATGTGCCCGAAGCGACCGTGATGGTGATTGAACATGCCGAGCGTTTCGGCTTGGCGCAACTCCACCAATTGCGCGGACGGGTTGGGCGTGGCTTGGATAAGTCAAGCTGCGTGCTGCTGTATCGTGGGCCATTGGGTGAGACCGCGAAAGCGCGGCTGAGCATTATGCGCGAGACGGAAGATGGCTTCAAAATCGCTGAGGAAGATTTACGGTTGCGCGGCGCGGGCGAGGTGCTGGGCACCCGCCAAAGCGGCCTGCCCGCTTTTCGGTTGGCCGATTTGGAGACGCATGCTGACTTGCTGCCGGCGGTGCATGATGATGTGAAATTACTATTAGAGCGTGACCCGCTTTTGAAAAGCCCTCGCGGCGAAGCCTTGCGAGTTTTGCTCTATCTGTTTCGCCGCGATGAGGCGATACGGTTTTTGCAATCAGGCTGAGCTGCCATCTGCTTCTTCGTCTGCCAGACCGGCTGAGATAACCAGGCGCGCGCCCTCCTCTACCGTCATGTCGAGAATGGTCAATTCGTCTTCCGGCACGAACAGCAAAAAGCCCGATGTCGGATTGGGCGTGGTCGGCAGAAACACGCCAATCATGGTTTTGCCTGTTGCCTCATTGACCCGGCGGTCGGCGGCTTTGGTGACAAAGGCAATGGCGTTCAGCCCTTTGCGTGGATACTCAATCAACGCGACTTGGCTGAAGCTCGCGCCATCTTCTCGCACGGCGGTTTGAAAAATTTGCCGCAGCGCTGTGTAAACCGTGCCGGCCATTGGGATTTGCCGAATGATTTTATCGGCCAGACGCAACAAAGCGCGGCCCAGAAAATTGGCGGTCAGGCCACCAATAATGGTCAGCAAGACCAGCGCCAACACCACACCAACGCCCGGCACATCAAATGGCAAATAAGTGGTCGGCCAATAAATTTTCGGCACCCAGGGGCGAAAATAGTCGTCGAGGAATTCGACGAACCACAACATTAAATAGAAGGTGATGTAAATCGGCGCGGTGACAACTAAGCCGGTTAGGAAATAGGTGCGTAACGCGCCCAATAATGTGCGCCGCTTTTTCTTCGGCGGGTCGAGTATTTCGTTCATGCTCTTAGTATGGAATGATTCCGAAGCGCATTTCAAAGCCTAGAGGAATTCGAAAACCGTTTCGGCATCGAGGCAGAGAAATGGGTTGTTGTCGCCAAGAGCGCTTGAAAAGGCGTCACTATGAAACATCATAAGAGCGGTTTGATCACTGATACTATCAGTGCCTCTTGCATCTATTAGAGATCAAAATTTCTGGCAGCCGTCATCTTCGCGCTTGAAATCGCCTCGCGGCGTGAGCAGGCGGAAATAATAGCCCAAATCTTCCAAGACAATGGTTACTTCACCTTTGGAATTCGCTTCGGCCCTTTTTCAACATTCTTGAAATAAAGCCGCCGCGCAATAATCCTAATTTTCTTATTTGCCTAAAAGTAAATAAGTTAAATCGATGAAAATTTGCTGCTGTTCGCCTTTTTTGGAGGTTGCACATCGCCGCCGCGAGTGGCAGTTTTCGAGCATGGGAAGTGCCGAGAAAGAGACGTTCGAATCGCAAATGGCGGCTTTATGCGCGCGCCGTTTTGATGCGCCCCTCGCGCATTTGAAACGGCTGTCGGGTGGGGCCAGTCAGGAAAGCTGGACATTTATTTGCGACGGAGAGGCCTATGTGTTGCGGCGAAACCCGCGCGGGTTGCGGGCATCTGAAAACGCGCTGCCCAAAGCCAGCGAAGCGGCGATTATCGGCGCGGCGGCAAAGGCCGGTATCGCCGTGCCGCAAGTCAGCTTTGTCTGCGACGATGAAGATGGTATTGGCGAGGCCTATGTGATGGCGTTCATCGATGGCGAGACCATTGCGCGCAAAATTTTGCGCGACGCGGAATTCGACACTGTGCGCCCCAAGCTGGCGACGCAATGTGGCGAGATGCTGGCCGGGCTGCATGCGATAAAAATCGAGGGCCTGCCCGATCTGGCTTATAGCGATGCAGCGGGTGAGTTGGAGAAATATGCCGGCTATTTACAATCCAGTGGGCATCCGCATCCGGTGTTTGAACTGGCGATAAAATGGCTGCGCGACAATCTGCCGGAGACGCGCCCGCCTGCCCTCGTGCATGGCGATTTCCGCAACGGCAATATCATGGTGTCGCCGGAGGGCGGGTTGGTCGCCCTGCTCGATTGGGAACTGGCGCATTTCGGCGACCCGATGGAAGACCTCGGCTGGCCCTGTGTGCCAAGCTGGCGCTTCGGGCAGCATCACTTGCCGGTTGGCGGGTTTGGCGCGCGCGCCGATATGTATGCCGCCTATCGCGCCGCCGGTGGCGAGATTGACGAAAAGGCGACGCGGTTTTGGGAAATTCTCGGCACCCTAAAATGGGGCATTATGTGCGGCGTGTTGATGGTGTCGGCATTTGAGAGCGGCGCTGACCCATCTGTCGAGCGCGGCTCAATCGGGCGACGCGCCTCGGAGACCGAGATTGATTTGCTACGCATGCTGATCGGAGAAGACTAATGCAAGACCGTCCTTCCGCCGAGAAACTGCTCGCCGCGGCACGCGCCTTCCTGAATGAGACAGCGATGCCGCAGCTTTCCGGTCAAGCGGCGTTTCATGCGCGGGTGGCGGGTAATGTGCTCGACATATTGGCGCGTGAGTTGGCACTCGCGCCCGGTTTCAACAAGGCTGAGCAAGCGCGGCTCGAATCATTGCTGGGTGAAGACGGGGATTTGGCCACGTTGAATCGCAAATTGTGTGAGAAAATAGCAACGGGTGAGATGGATTTATCGAATGATGTCCTAAAAAACCACCTTATTCGGGTCACAATGGGCAAGATCGCAATAGACCAGCCCCGCTATCAGGGGTATAAAACAGCCCAGGCCAATGGGTGGCCTGAAGAAGAACTAGGGGACTAAATCCATGAAGAAGATTCTTATTCCGGTTGTGTTGAGTTTTGCTATTGCCGGTTGCGGCATTATCGATGTTCCGTTTATTCCGGGCATCTAATCAAATATCGCATTGGCGGCGCAAATAACGGCGATAAAGCCACGGCGCTATTATGTGATTGTAAATCAGGCCGGTCATGTCTCGCATGATCGGCCAATTTATTGCGTGGGCCAGATATTTAAATTTCGGCAGGTGCAACCACAGGGCGATGAATGCCCGCACACCAATCAGCATCTCCGCTCCCTCTTTTTTGACATGCAGCCGCGCCAGCATCGCGTCTTGGGTAAAGCCATGGGGCAGCGCGCCGGTTGATATATCCGTGAAGCTCAGTGTCTCTATATGATGCGTCTCAGCCATGCGCCGATACATCTCAATCTCCGGCCCGCATATCGAGCAGCGGCCATTATAAAAGACGGTCAGGCGAGTCAATTTAACGGCTCCCCAATATCCTCGGGTTTGCCTTCGCGCAGGGCGACCAGATATTCGATAATCATATCCCAGGCTTTCAGCCCATCGACATCACCGGCAGCGGCAAATTCGGCGGCGCGCATGGTGGCAATCACCTCCGCGTCCTCGCCATATTGCTGGGTCAAACTGGCAGCGGCCTGCACCACCATATCACGCACTTGCTTTTCAGCTTCTTCTAACTCACTCATAGCAATTTATATAAGGCAATCGGGCGGCTATTCCACTGTGACGGATTTGGCCAAATTGCGCGGCTGGTCAACATCAGTGCCTTTAGCTACGGCGGCATAATAAGCCAATAGCTGCAACGGCAGCGCGTAAAGTATCGGCGAGATGAACGGGTCAAGCACGGGCAGCTTAATCGTCGCCATGCAGCCCTCGCCCGCTTTCTCTATCCCCTCTTCACTGCCCAGCATGATGACCTTGCCACCGCGCGCCAGCACTTCTTGCATATTGGAGACGGTTTTCTCGAACAACTCATCATCGGGCGCAATGGTGATAATCGGCACGGTCTCATCAACCAGCGCAATCGACCCGTGCTTCAACTCACCGGCAGCAAAACCCTCGGCATGGATATAAGAGATTTCCTTTAGTTTTAACGCGCCCTCAAGCGCCAGCGGCCACATAGTGTTGCGCCCGATAAACAAGGCGCTGGAATAATCCATGAAGCCTTTGGCAATCTCTTCAATTTGTCCTTTGCGCGCCAACACATCATTGGCGAGGCGCGGCGTTGTCAGCAGCAAGTCAGACAGGCGCGCTTCTTCGTCAGCGTCAATCGTACCTTTAACGCGCCCCAGACCCAGGGCGAGCGATGCCAGCGCGCCAAGCTGTGCGGTGAAGGCTTTGGTTGAGGCAACGCCAATCTCCGGCCCGGCATAGGTCGGGAATGTCAGGTCAACATCACGGGTGATGGAGCTTTCCGGCACATTAACAATGCCAATGGTTTGCAAGCCATGCGCCTTACAGTGATGCAGCGCCGCCAGCGTATCGGCAGTTTCGCCCGATTGCGAAACAAATACGGCAAGGCAATCTTTATCCATCGGCGCATTGCGATATCGAAACTCAGAAGCAATATCAATCGAGGCCGGAATACGCGCATAGCGTTCAATCCAATTACGCCCGACTTGCGCGGCGAAATAGGCCGTGCCGCAAGCCACCAAAATAATGCGATTGATTTTGCTGAAATCGAGAGTATTTTCGGGCAGCAAAACGCCGCGCGCTTCGGGGTCAATATATTGACCGAATGTACGCGACAGCACTTCCGGCTGCTCGTGAATTTCTTTCATCATAAAATGGCGATAATTGCCTTTATCGACCATCGCCGCGGCGGCATCGACTGTCTCGACTTGTCGCTCAACCGCACCGTCTTGGCCGAGGGCGAAAATCTCTGCGCCATCGCCGCGCATCACCGCCCAATCGCCATCTTTCAAATAGCAAACCCGATTGGTAAACGGCGCGAGGGCAAAAGCGTCAGAGCCGAGATACATCTCGCCATCACCATGCCCGATAGCCAGCGGGCTGCCTTTGCGCGCGACAACAATCTCATCTTCATTGCCATCAACAATCAGGGCAATCGCATAAGCACCTTCCAGCGCCGCGAAAGTTCGCGCCGCAGCTTGACGAATATCGTCATGCCCATTGAGGTTTTGAGAGAATAAATGCGCGATAACTTCTGTGTCAGTATCTGACGAGAAGCAGATACCGTCGGCAATCAACTTCTTTTTCAAACCTTTATAATTTTCGATAATCCCATTGTGAACAACCGCAACCCGCTCGCCTCGATGCGGGTGGGCATTGGCGACAATGGCGGGGCCATGCGTCGCCCAGCGTGTATGGCCGATACCGATAGAGCCACCGAGCGGCGACGATGCCAGGGTCTCACGCAGCGCGTCCAGCTTGCCCTCGGCGCGTCGGCGGTCGAGCTGGCCATCGTGAATGGTTGCGATACCGGCGCTGTCATAACCGCGATACTCAAGCCGCTTTAAGCCGTCAAAAATGGATTGCGTGACATCGTCCTTGCCGATGACGCCAATAATACCGCACATATTTACTTGTCCTTTTTCTCATTGCGAGCGCGGAACTTGCGTCCCCAGTCTTTGATTTCACGCTCTGGTGCGCGGGTAACAACCAGCGCGTCGTCCGGCACATCTTTTGAAACCGCCGAAGACGATCCGAGATAAGCGCCCTTGCCGATTGTGACCGGCGCAATCAGCGATGAATTAGAGCCGACAAAGGCACCGTCACCGATTTTGGTCAGGTGTTTGTTATACCCGTCGTAATTGCAGGTGATGGTGCCCGCACCGATATTCACATTCATGCCAAGCTCGGCGTCACCAATATAAGAAAGATGACTGACTTTCGCGCCCTTGCCGATATCGGCCTTTTTGGTTTCGACAAAATTACCGATTTTCGCTTCGTCGCCGACATTTGTGCCCGGGCGCAGGCGCGCATAAGGCCCGATTTGGGCATTCTCGCCAATCGTCACGCCTTCAAGATGCGTAAATGCCTTAATAATCGTGCCGGGCCCGATGCTCACGCCGCCATTGATTTTCACATGCGGCTCAAGCGTCACATCAGCAGCAATCGCTGTATCGAAACTCAAAAACACGCTGTCCGGGTCTTGCATGCCGACACCGGCATCGAGAAATTTATGCCGCATCCGCGCTTGCATCAGAGCTTCGGCTTTCGCCTGTCCGGCGCGGCTATCGACGCCCAAAGTATCCTCAGGATCAGCCATCACCAAAGCGGTTGTCGCGCCATCTTGATGCGCCAGCGCGACAAAATCGGGCAGATAAAACTCGCCTTGCGCGTTGTCATTGCTTAATTGCGGCAGATATTTTTCCAAAGCCGCGCGCGACAACCCCATTGCGCCGCCATTGCATAGCGTGATGGCGCAGGCGGCTTCATCGGCATCTTTATATTCAAAAATGGCGGTCGGGGTATCGCCGTCCAGCTTCACACGACCATAGGCCGCCCCATCATCCGGCTCAAAACCCAACACAGTCACATCGGCATCATTATTTGCCAGCGCGGCCAGCACTTCAGCGCGCATTAGCGGCGTGTCGCCAAACATTACTACAAAACGCTCATGCTTATCAGTCGCCGCAAAGGCAACCCGAACCGCATCGCCCGTGCCAAGCTGTTGCTCTTGAATGGCATGCGTGAGTGTCATGTCTTGCTTGTCGGCATAATCGCGCACCGCGTCTTGGTCAGGCGCAGTGACCAGCAGCACGTCAGACGCGCCGGCCTCAGCGGCCACCGCTAAGGCATGGCCCAACATTGGACGACCGGCAATCTCATGCAGTACTTTCGGCAGCGCAGATTTCATGCGCGTGCCCTTACCGGCGGCAAGAATAATGGCGGCAAAATTTTGTGTCATCAAAACCCCTTCAACTTGGCTCTGTATAGGCGTCGTCGAAGCGATAGCGAAATCAAACAGTTTTGCGCTTTGTTACGTTAGAAGCACTTAATGAGCGAAGCGAAGTTCAGTTCACCTTCCGCCCTACCGGGGGTGCCAGCGACAGACGCGCAGCGTCTGGAGTCGGCTGGTAAAGTCAACCTATACCGCTAGTGCCTCGACACCGATATCTTCCAGCATGTCATTGCCGGCCATTGTCGCATCGGACAAGCCGCTGACAGCCGAGAGCAGATTATGGGCATAGAATTGCGCGGAGGCCATTTTGCGTCGGTCGAAATTCGGTTCGACTGAATTTTGACTAACCGCAAGAGCGCCGCGCGCCAAATAGTGACAACCGGCAACCAGACCGAACAGCCGCAAATAGGGTGTCGCACCGGCCAGCACATCAAGTGAGCCGCGCTGCGCGACCAACCAATCGGTTGTTGTCTCCAGCACACCAACCGACTTATTCAGGCGCTCGGCGATATCGACCAGCACCGGATTATTCGATTGGCGGCAATTATCAGCCGTCTCCTTCATCTCGCCAATATAGGCTTTGATGGTGTCGCCATTGCCAAGTTTGCGGCCGACCAAATCCATCGCTTGAATACCGTTTGTGCCTTCATAAATCGGCAGAATACGCGCATCGCGCATAAATTGCGCCGCGCCGGTTTCTTCAACAAAGCCCATGCCGCCATGAATTTGCACACCCAAAGAAGCCACCTCATTGGCGATGTCGGTGCTGAAGGCTTTCGAGATAGGCGTCAGCAAATCATTCTTGGCTTTCGCTTCGGCATCGTCCGCGGCATGCGCCAGATCGGCCATCACGCCGTTTTCATAACAAATGGCCCGCGCCGCATCGGTCAGCGCGCGCATGGTCAAAAGCATGCGCCGCACATCGGGGTGATTGATGATAGCGACCGCATCATTATCGTCTTTCGCGGCACCTGGTTTGCGGCCCTGCTTGCGCTCTTGGGCATAGGCCAGCGCATGTTGCGTCGCGGCCTCAGCGACACCGACGCCCTGCAAGCCGACATGCAATCGCGCATTATTCATCATGGTGAACATGCAGGCCATGCCGCCATGCTCAGGGCCAACCAACCAGCCGGTTGCGCCGCCTGTGGTATCGACATTTTCGCCAAACGCCATGACACAAGTCGGGCTGGCGTGGATGCCAAGTTTTTCTTCAAGGCCGATGCATTTCACATCATTGGCTGAACCCAGCGAGCCGTCATCATTGACCATGAATTTCGGTACAACAAATAAGGAGATTCCCTTTGTGCCTTCCGGTGCTCCCGGTGTGCGCGCCAACACCAAATGAATAATGTTGTCGGTCATATCGTGGTCGCCATAGGTAATGTAAATCTTTGTGCCAGTAATCTTATAGCTTCCATCTTCTTGCGGCATTGCTTTTGAGCGAATATTACCGACATCAGAACCGGCATGCGGCTCAGTCAAATTCATTGTCGCTGACCATTCGCCAGAAATGACGCGGCGCAGATATTTTTCTTTCTGCTCTCCGCTGGCATGAGCCGCCATGGCCTCGACACCGCCATTAGACAGCATCGGGCAAAGTTGAAAACCGATATTGGAGTTCATCATCTCGGTGACGGCATTGGACATTGCCAGCGGCAAGCCCTGCCCGCCATATTCCGCAGGCGCGGCCAAGGTCGGCCAGCCGCCTTCAATATATTTCGTGTAAGCAGCCTTGAAGCTTTCCGGCACTTTCACCCCATCATCGGTCAAATGCGAGCCGGTTTGGTCACCCTCCCAATTCACCGGTGCGACATAATCATTGGCCAGCTTGGCCGCTTCATCGAGAATGGCGGTCAGTAAATCATTAGACAAATCTTCGTATTTGCCGCTATCAATAAGCCGCTGAAACCCAGCCTCTTGCATAAGGGCGAATTCAATTGCTGAAACAGGTGCGCGATAAGCCATGACTCTCTCCGTTGAATTCATGTAAACTATGCCAAGAAGAGGTAAATGACACGCAGAAATTATGTGTCAAAAGGCCACAAGATTGGGAGAAGATGAATGATTGAATTCGCAAGCTGCACAATAACTGACGGTCTTGCCGTGATTACCCTCGATGACGGCAAGGCCAACGCGCTGAGCTTCGATATGATGGCGACGCTGAACGCGGCATTGGACGAGGCCGAAGCCAATGCCGATGTCATTATCTTGACCAGTGGTCGCGCCGCCATGTGCGCGGGGTTTGACCTTAAAGTCATGCGTAATGAGCCGGATAAGGTTGCCGATATGGTTGGTCAGGGCGGTCGCCTTATGCTGCGTATCTTCAGCAGCAAGAAGCCGATTATCATCGCTTCGCCCGGCCACGGCATTGCAGGCGGTTGCTTGCTGATGCTGACGGGTGATTATCGCATTGGTGTTGAAGGCGAGAGCCGCTATGGGCTGAATGAAAGCGCTATCGGCATGGTCTTGCCGCCTTACGGCATTGATTTGGCGCGCTTCAAAATCAATAACCAGCATCTCGACCGCTGCTTTGTCGGCGCGGAATTAGTGGATAGCGCAACCGCCCAAGAATTCGGGATTTTAGATGAGGTTGCAGCATCGGACGCATTGATGGCGCGCGCAATGGAAAAGGCGCAAGAGTTTCAAAAGCTCGACGGTAAAGCCTATGCCGGCAATAAAAAACTGGTGCGGGGTGCGATAGCCGAAAAAATCATGGCTGATTTAGAGGCTGGAACCGGCCTATCCATCGGCACTTAGGAGCTACAAAGCACTCATATAACACCAAAACTAACACCAAAACCATTCGCAAAACAGCGTAATGGCCGCCGAAAAATGCTAACCTATGATTCGCAGAGGGAGTGTTTAGCGTGTCATTTATTTCAAAGGCCGCTCGGTCTGATTTTGGTTCTGGCATTGCGATTGCCCTTTTATCCCTAACTTACGCGTTGTCTTACGGCGCACTTTTGTTCACCTCGCCCCTGTTAATTCCCTATATCGGCTATGCCATCAGCGCCGCTTTAATCACCACAGTGGTGACCGGCCTTGCGATCGCGTATTTATCGGGGATTAAATTCTCCATTGCCGGGCCGGATTCGAACTCGGTTGCTGTGATGGCCAGCCTGTTTGTGTTGGTGGCACAAAGCCTTAATGATAGCGGCCTCGGCGGCGAAACATTGGCTCTCGCCACCCTGACAATTATGATGGTGATAACGCTGTTAACCGCGCTCACCATGTTTTTATTGGGCTATTTTCAAATCGGAAACTTCATTCGCTTCGTGCCAATATCGGTGGCCGGTGGATTTCTGGCGGCTGCGGGCTGCTTGATGGTGAGTGGTGCCATTTTGCTGGCAACCGGCATTGACCCCATGAATCCCTTAAATTTCGAGGCACTCACAGACTTACAGAAGATTAAATTACTGGCGGTTTGCGGGCTTGCAGTGGTTTATTGGTATGTATCAACCTATATCAAAAACAGTCTGGCACTGCCGCTTACCATTTTCGCCTCCATATTCATCATTCACGGCATTTTCGCTCTACAGGGCGTGTCCATCGCTGAAGCACAGAAATTAGGGCTTTTGCTCGAGGTCTCGGGTGATACAAAGCTCTTTATTCCGGCCACCCAGTCGGTTTTTGATACGCTAACGCTGGCAACATTATTTGAATTCCTGCCCGAAACCATCGCCGTTATTGTTGTTGTTGGCCTTGCCATTCTTCTGATTATAGCCGGTATTGAGCTTGAGAGAAATTTCGACAGCGACCTCAACCACGAACTTAAGATACATGGATATGCCATTGGTTTATCAGGAATATTGGGTGGATTTGCTGGCCTGGTATCGCTTTCTAGGTCGCTGCTTAATGTCGAAAAGAAAAGCCGCTTCCCGATTGCCGCTGTGCTGACCACAATTTTATGCGGTGGTGTGTTTATGGTCGGGGCCGATGCGATTGCCCTACTGCCGCAAATATCGCTCGCCGCAATGGTGCTGTTTCTCGGCACGCAAATCGCCTTTCGCTGGATGATAACCACCTTTAATACGCTCGACCGGCTCGAATATATGATGATTTTGGTGATTGCCGGCACGACCCTTTATGCCGGTTTCATCTTTGGGCTTGGGCTTGGTGTCGTTGCGGGGTGTATCTTATTCGCGGCGCGCGCCAGCATTATCAGCATTGTGCGCTCTCAGCTTTCAGGCGAAGCCTATCGCTCCCGCGTTGTGCGCTCGCCTGATGAAGAGGCCTATCTCGACGGCGCGCATAAAACCATTCGGATCTATGAATTGCAGGGCTTCCTGTTTTTTGGCACGGCGCATAATTTTTACACGCTTATCAAAGAACAATTAGAGGACACAGATGACGAAGTGCGCCATCTTATCCTGTCATTCCGCCATGTGAGCGGCATTGATGCCTCGGCTGAACAGATATTGCAGAAGATATTCTATGCCGCAGACAAGCATAATTGCTCGGTCTCGACGATTGAGCTGCCCAAACGCGACCAAATCCGAGTGGCGCGGCTGCTGCATCGTTCTCCTGCCCTGATTGCTGACCAAAATTACGCGGCGATTTACGATGCGATGGAAGCGATTGAAGAAAGCATGCTGCGCGAACGTGCCTTTGATGCCATTGGTTCGCTGCAACGCTGGCTAGAACTGCGTTTTGACGATATTGAAACGGCTGAAAAGCTGCTCGATATTTTGCAACCGGAAGAATATGTCGATGGGCAAGTGATTTGCCATCAGGGAGAAGATGCCGACGAGATTTATTTTCTCGACCGTGGGCGTGTCGATGTCGTCAGCCATGATATGCCCGGGCAAGCCTTCCGCATTTACTCTTACATGCGCCATACCATGTTAGGCGAAATGGGTTTTGTGCGACGCGAAACGCGGAGTGCTGATTTAGTAGCACGCGGCACGACAGTTATTTACACGCTTTCGCGTGAGACTTATCAAAAGTTGGAAAAGGCGCGCGACCCTTCTGTTGATGCGTTGCTGCATCTAATTTCCGTGACCCTGTCCGATCGCATTATTTCGGCAAATCGCACGATTGGCGAATTGCAATCCTAAGCGCAGCGACCGCTATTACAACGACGCAACTGCCTCGACATTGGCACTATGTTTAACCCGCGAAATCCGATAGCGGCGCAGCACAATAAAAGCCGAGATATACAGCACAGCCTCAAGCGGTGCGGCGAATAACACCAAATCAACCAATTTGTCAGGGTCAACATCGGCGGGCTTGGCATCACGCGGCAGATTGATAACCGACAAAACCAGGCCGGCCAGCATAATGCCGAGACCGGTCACCATTTTACCGGCAAAACCGCGTGCGGCGAAGATAATGCCCTCGCTGCGCCGTGCCGTATCAACTGCGCTATCCTCGACAACATCAGCCATCATTGAGCCGAAAAGAATGAAGAAGCTAATCACCACCAAAAGATTGGTGAAATTATGCGCCAGCAACATTGGGAATAACATCGGGTCGCCATTTTCGGGCAGCAGGTCGAATATCCGCCCGAGCAACATGACCGGCCCCCAGCACAGAATGAAAATAAAGCAGCCCAGGGCAGCGCGGCGTTTATCGAAAGTGACACTCAAGCGACGCGCGATCGGCACAGCACAAACGGCCGCAACGGCTTGCAGCATGGTCACAATCGCCAATTGTGAAGGCACCAGCCCCCAGAAAAAGGTCGAGAAGTAAATCGCCAAAGACGCCGTGAAGCCCGACGCCGTGCCGAAGCAGATAGAGGCCAGAAACAGCGCCAAGAAATTATTGTTTTTCATAACGTCCAGCACCTCGCGCGCGACTTGGCGCGGCGACAGAATATCTTTCTCCGGCGGTGTATGGAGATAAGGAATGGTTTTATGCGTGCCGAGCGATGAGGCCAGCATGCCGACAAACATCAGACAGGCGGCGGCGACGCCATAATTGGCATAGCCATCGGCCTGCAAGATGCCATTGCTGCCGTCGGCGGCTTGGAAGAACACCGAGTACCCCAGAAACGCCATGCCGATACCGCCGAGCCAGCCGAACATAAAGCGCAGACCCATCAGCCCGGTGCGCTGATCGTAATCGGCTGTCAGCTCAGAAATTAGCGCCGTATTCGGCACCTCGAAAAAGGTCAGGAAAATGCGAATGGATACAGCCATCATAACGAGGAAGGCGAACATGCTGCCTTGCGAGGCCAGAACAAATTCCGGCGGATTCCACATCAGCGCATAGCTCAGGCAAATGGGCACGATTGACCAATACATGAACGGGTGGCGCCTCCCCCATTTCGACCGCCAATTATCAGATACATAACCGATGAGCGGGTCGGTGACGGCATCTACAAAAATCGCCACCGTCAATGCCAGACTTGTGAGCATTGGCGATAGGCCAAGAACCTGAGAATAGAAAATCAGAAGAAAGTAGCTGAAGCCGTTATCTTTAATGCCATAGGGGGCTGCGCCCAATCCATAATAAAACTTGATACCATTATCCAACTTTAAGCCGTTCATGCAGCACTCCCATAATCGGTCAATAGCATTGAACAAACGCAGCGCTATTGCAAACCCCGAATCCCCGCCTAGAATGAAACTCGGTCTGGGAGGACAATATGGCTTATATCGGTTTGTTGGCGGGCTTGGCGCTGCTAATTTTTCTCGCGCTGCGCGGGGTTAACATCTTCTTCGCGTCACTCTTATGCGGTTTGGTGGTGGCTTTAACCAATGGCCTGCCGGTGCATCATGCGTTTGCCGAACATTATGCCACCGGCCCGCTGGGCACATTCAGTTTCGCGGGGCGGTTCTTCTTGCTGTTTATTGCCGGTGCGATTTTCGGGCGCATTATGGGAGATAGCAAAGCCGCGACATCAATTGCGCTGGCATTGGTTGGCCGGCTTGGCGCGCATCGTGCTTTGGTGATTACCGTATTGGCCTGCGCCGCGCTGACCTATGGCGGGGTTGTTGTGTTTGTCGTCATTTTTGCCATGTATCCACTTGGCCTCAGCCTGCTGAAAGAGGCGGATATTCCAAAGCGGTTGTTTTGCGCCGCACTGGCATTGGGCGCAGGGACATTCACCCTCACCGCCCTGCCCGGCACGCCGTCAATTCAAAACGTTATTCCGTCTGTCGCTCTGGGCACGGATTTATTCGCCGCGCCGGTGCTTGGGCTGATTGGTGGCGCGATTATGTTCGCTTTGGGCATGGTCTATCTTGAGGGTCAACGACTGAAAGCCAAAGCCGCCGGTGAAGGCTTTGAGCCTGGCCCGCTTGATAAGGTTGAGAATATCATCGCCTCGCCGGATATGCCGCATTGGCGTATATCCATATTGCCGCTCGCGCTGGTGCTGAGCACCATCTTGCTGCCGCGCTTGCTGCAAAGCACGGGGCTGGCCCCTGAAACCGGTCTGCTGGCTGAAATCATTGTCTTTGCCGGTAAACAGCCGGTTTTCTGGCCGAGCCTGGCGTTGATTGGCGGCAGCCTGTTTGCCTATGTAGTATTTCCCAATCTGCGTGGTCGCGGGTTACATGTATTCGGTGAAGGCACAAATGACGCGATTATGCCTCTGCTCAATACGGCGGCAGTCATCGGCTTTGGCGGGATTGTTGTGCAAACCATCGGCTTTCAAGATTTCTCATCAGTTATGCTGAATTCCGGCCTGCCCCCGAAGCTATCGGCTTTCGCATCAATTTCATTGGTCTCAGCGATTACCGGTTCGGCATCAGGCGGTTTGCAAATTTTTATGGCGACTATGGCCGAAAGCTATCTGGCTTTGGGTATTCCGGCAGATGAGCTGCATCGCATTGTTGCGATGGCGAGTGGCGGCTTTGACACGCTGCCCCATTGCGGCGCGGTGGTTGCCATGCTGACCATTACACAGTTAACCCATAAACAGGCCTATAAAGATGTTGGGGTTATCACGGTTATTATTCCGGTGATTGCAACGCTTTCCGTCGTGGTATTAAGCACCATATTTTAGGAGACATTTGTGGCAGATAAATTTTCAGAAAGCTTGGCCGCGGGTGATTTGCAGGCTTTTTCGGATGGTGTCAATTTCCCGCGCCATATCGGTATTGAACTGCTCGCTGCTGATAAAGACCGCGTTGAAGGCCGCCTGCCCGTCACGAAAGATTTGACCAATCATCTGCCCAATGTGCATGGCGGCGCAATCATGTCGTTGGCCGATGCGATGGGGGCTATCGGCGCGCATTTGAATATGCCCGAAGGTGCAGCGGGCACGACGACGATTGAGAGTAAAACCAATTTCATCAAACCGGCCATGCAAGGCGACACCCTGCACGCGGTCGCAACACCGCTATCTGTTGGGCGACGCTTATCTGTGTGGCAAACCGAAATCACCCGCGATGACGGTAAGCGGGTTGCCGTCGTGACCCAGACGCAGATTTATCTTTAATCTCGCTTAGCGCTATTGGCGCGTAACGAATGAGTCGGTGATCCCGATGGTGCTCAACTGCTCGCGAATGGATTTGATTTCTGACCTCGAAAAGGCTGGAATAATAATCCGATAGAGTGGCGGATTGCGACGCTTGGTCTTTCGAACAAATGTCGGCAAGCCGGTTTTGGCAATGATTCTATCGGCATATTTACGTGCTGCTGTGCGGTCGGATAACGCCTTAGCCTGAACAAAGCGGGAGGCTTCCCCATTTGTCGCGGCAGGCTTTGGCGTGGCGACCGGCGCCGTAATAACAGGCTTTGCATCCGGTTTAGCCGCAGTCGATTTGGCGAAAGGTGCCGGTGTTTTTGCCTTCGGCGCGTTTTGCGCGCCGTTATCGATCCGCAGGATAAAGCTGTCTGTGGCGCGAATTTCCGGTCCCTGAGCAATCGCTCGCAGGCTTAGTTGCATTTGTTTCTTAGGCGGACGCCCCGAAATCTTGCGAGTCGCGGGGTCGAAGCTCAACCAATCCGGCAGACGCGTACCGTTTTGCATACCGACAGAATAGGCAACCGGCTGACCGACGGCGAAAGTATCCGCCGCAAAGGTAAAGCCATTTACGCCCAGCACCGGATTTTGCTTGGAAATCGGTTTACGCACTCGATTACCCGCAGCCATGACGCTTTTATACTTCAAGCCCCATGTTTGCAGGCTGGTGCTAATGGCTGATGACAGGCCATTAATGCTCATATCCCTGACATTATTGGGCAGGATATCCAGGCCGACAGACGCGTAAATGGTGCCGAAGCTGTTTTGCAGTTCGGCAAAGGCAATATCGCGGCGCATTTGAGCCAATAGCAGGCTGGCCTCTTGGCGAATGACTTCCAATTCACCGAATTTGGCAACCCGTTGGGCGTCGCGCGTTTGTTTCGTAAGGCGCTTGGAGACACTCAGGTAGTCTTCGGCAACAGCATATTCCTGCCGAGCTTGGGCGAAATTCATATTCGCAATATGGACTTGTGAGACCACGGCCATCGCCATTGCCAGACGCTGCGCCTCGGCGACATCGACAGATGCTTTGGCGACATCGCGATTTTTCGGGCCGCTGAAAACCGACATCAAATTATAGCTAACCTGCGCGCCCATCTCGACATAATCGTTATATTTTTGGTAGTCGCTGTCATCGCTATTGGCCGAGGCCGTGAAATTAAGGTTCGGCATCATAGATAAAAGCGCCGCCCTTACCTCGCTCTGATTGATACGCTTCTGATAGCGCGTTTCCATCAATTCAGGACGGCTCAACAACGCAGTATTTTCCATTAGAGAAATATTCATCGCGACTTCAGGGATAATATATTCAACCCTGGCCAATTGAAATTGTTGCCCGGGCATCAGCCCCATAAGCTGCGCCAGTTCCAATTTCGCGGTCATCAAGGCGCGCTGCTGGGTATGCAGGGTACGCCGAATTTCCAGCAATTCTTTTTGATAAATCAGGGCCTCGATGGGTGGCGATAAACGTCGGGTTTCAATGCGGCGGCTATCCTCCAATGCGTCTTCGACGCGGCGTAGAAGCGGACCCAATTCACCCAAAAGGTTTTCAGCCGCAACAGCGCGCCAATAAGACGATGTAACTTCGCGCACAATGTTATGAACCACTTTACGGTGGCGCTCGATCGCAATCATACGACGGTCGGCACTCTGCCCCGCCCGCACATACGACAAACCGAAATCAAGAATGTTCCAAGTAAACACCGCGTTAGCCGTCGACCTGTTTTTATCTTGCGATACACTGTAAGACGGGTCGCTGCCCAATGGCGCCGGTGTGTTGCCATCGAATGTGGTGCTAGCTGACGCTGCATATTTATCGCGCTGGCTATAACCGGCACTTAGCGTCAAGGCAGGCAATATATTGCTTTTGGCGAGATCAAATTGACGCTGACTTAAGGCCGTTTCCATTGCTGCCAGCTTATATTCTCGATTGTATAAAATGGCTCGCGCAATGGCCTGATAAAGGGTCAAGGGGGCGTCAATCGCGTCAGGCATAACGCCTAGTTTGTCCAAATCAGATTGTAGTTCTTCACTAACTGCCGCTCTCTTAAGAGGTTCCGGTGCTCGCGCACAAGCGGCGACTAATAACACTAGAAACAAAACGGAAAAAACAGAACGAAACATAAAACTTCCAATCATCAACCTAGGCTTGATTTTATAGCGTTTTTGAAACATTTTTAAAGACGAAAGTTATTCGCTTTACATTTTTTAATGCAGTCTCCAAGCAGGAAACCAAGTATTTACTCCTAAAGTATTTTTTGCTAGCGTCAAAAAATGGTCTTGTCTAGAGAAAATCCTCAACAGCTAAGGGCTAAAGAGCGTGTTGATTTGGTTTTGCGCACGACGAAAGATATATTGGCAGAGCGAGGTTATAGCGGCTTGACGCTCAGCGCAGTTTGTGAGCGCGCCAAAATCAAACAAACATCAATTTATCGCTACTGGCCCAACCAAACCGCGCTTCTGGTAAGCTTAATCAGCTTCTTTGAGGAAGATTATCAATCGCGCATTAAAGCGCTGGAAGAAGTGGCTTTTGACCTCCCATGGCGCGAAGTTCAGCGTCGATTATTGGAAGGCTTAGCCGATTATTCAATCGAAAACCCATGGGTTTATGCTGGTTTGGCAGCCGTGCGGGGTGACCCCGGTGTGACGGCGCGCCATCAGCAGACGCTTGAGTTTTTCGCTACTCGCTACGCGCATCTTCTTAAAATTGGCGGCTTTGGTGTTCGCGGCGAGGAAGAGGCGCGCATTTCATTTACCTATGTACTTCTCTTGGATAGCTTTATGTTCGCATTTGGACGGGTCGGAAATCACAAAGAAAAGCAAATTGAGGTGATTGAGAACTTTTACGATGTCGTCACATCGTATCTCGCGCCTTATATGCAATCTAGTGATGACACGACCCTTATTGCGGTTTCATAACCTCGAAGTCGGTAATATGCGCGCGGCTTGACGTCGCAAAATAAGACTTGATGGCCACAGATTGCTTGCCATTGGGTAGAGGTATATTTCCTAAGGCCACGAAGCCTGTATTATCAGGGCTGGCGCCAATTTGTCCGGTATTCAGTGATGCCATAACGCTACCGATGTCAGGACTGGCAACACAACCGCTATCGCCCGGGGCGCATGTCTGTAACACGCATGTTCCGGTCGCACTGCAAATGTCGGTATCAAGAAAACTAAACGTCCAATCGACATCGAAGTCGCCCGAGCCATCAAAAGCCCCGGCGGTGTTTAAAGCGCCCTGCTTTGTGCCATAATTTATTGAAAGATTATGGCTATAGTCAGCATTTCTGGCGTTATAAATTGAGTTTCCAGCTGAACCGATTCCTGTGTCGATATTATCTGCGGCGCCTGTGAGGCTATAAGACTTTGCGAAGCTGCCAGTCCCGGACGAAAAGCGAGCAAAAAATGACTGCCAATTACCAAAGTTTGTATCATCGAAATGCTTGCCATAGGTCAGTTCAGTTTGGGTGTCCATCGAGGTGGCAAAATCTTCGCAATGAGCGCCTACGCAATCATAGTTAACTTCGACTTCTTGAAAACGATCATAAGTCGCTCCATCTATAGTTTGGCGGTAGTGAAGCGTTAAAATCCCTGTCTCGGGCGGAAGTGAGCCTAATGAGATCCAGCTAATATCAAAGTCATCTGGGTGTATATTATCTGCATCTTTGAGGACGGTCTGAAGGCCGTTGGTATCTATTGCTACTCCGGAAGCAATACTGCCAGCGCTTCCGTTGCTAATCTTAATTTCCTCTCGCGAAGCCAAAACTCGCGATTGAGCAGCATCATAGACGATGGAAATCCCAACACTACTTTGGCCGGTTTTGCCATCGGCTAGCAAAGTGTTGATTTCTAGATCGTAACTGCTTTCGCTTAGTGAAGCCCCGCCTCTCAAAAGTAATTTATTTCCTACAATTCTAAACAGGTCCATGTGATTGGTTAGCGTGTAACTAGCTTGGTCAGCCTCGTCGACAGCAGTCAAAGTGCCTATCTCGACATCCATCAAGCTATTAGAGGGCGCCAAGGATGAGAAAAGGTTGCGGCAGAGTTGTGATCTATCGGTGGAAATCGAGTTGAAATTTATAGATTGACCCAAACCGTTATTATTATTGTACCCGCAAGAAAACCGGCTAAAAAACGCTGCCCCTTTAGTGCCAAATTCCAAGCCCTGGGTGTTATTGGAAATATTTATAATATCGTTTGTTATCTCTTCATCGGTTCCGCTGTTAATTATCGAACGCGAAATTGAAAGATATGGGAAACCGCTATCACCATCATAGGACCCGGTAAAAGATGACACTCCATCTAGCAGCGATGACACGCTGCTCTCGTTTGGGCTCAAAACTGCGGGATGGACAGTATTATAATTGTTGACCGTCACATTAGTTGCGTTGGACGCTGAGTATCGATATTCGCCATCATTACCAGTATCAAAAATTTCCAATGCAGAATTTATAGGCACTTGCGTTGAGCCATGTTGTCTACCTATCACCACTACGGGCTTACCGTCTGCGTGAATGAACTCCCGCAGGCGGGTTTGCTCATTAGTCGACAATGCATTGTTGGCATCCATGTACATAAGAACAGCGTCATATTCATCAAGGTCTAAGTTGGCGGAGGCAACGTCGTCAACGTGGTCAAAGCCATCATAGGATAATATGTTGCCTGTCTCCGCAGTCGGAAACGTCTCACGCAGCAGGTCACGAGTAACACCAAACTGAGCGTGATCGGTGCTTATAAAATATGATCCAGCGCGGATTAAAACTTTACCGTCTGAGCTGAAGTAGGGGTTAGATGGAATAGCATTTTTAGACAAAGCGAGTGGAATACTGCCAGCGCCAACATTATCAGCTACAGAAACCTGGCTGTCTTCGGCCAGACTGTCTACAACTGTTGCTACTGCCTCGCTTTGCGAAACCGCTGGAGCCATTGAAACGGTTGGCGGGGCGTCGACGACGCCAACACTGCTGATGTCGGAGCTGTCATTATTCTGACCTGCGGCCGAAGCCACGGCGCTGTCGAAGCTCCCTTCGCCCTCTTCAGTCGTTTTTGTCTCCCCTTCGGATGAGCCATCGGCAGCCTCTACTTCCTCGCTGTCGCCACCATTTTCATCGTCGGCTTCCGCTTCGCTTTCATCGTCATTGGAACCCTCTCTGTCGCCCTCCTCCGCTTCAGGGGGCGACGACAAAATTGCATTTATTTCGGCGAGGGGCACTTGGCGAACATCGCCTAACAATCCATTTGCTGAAACATCAATTCCAAAACCCGGGCGATCAACAAGCTGGATGCCAGCATCAGTCGCAACCTCCATGGCACCGGACAGCAGCACAAAAGTTGACCCATCATCCCGGTGGGTTGCAATAATCTCTGTGCCACGAATGCCGACAGTTGCTTTGCCTGCTCTGATTTTAATGTTTTCGGGCGTATTTTTTGCCAGTTGACCGGACACAAATCGGATGCCTCCACGCAACAAGCTGGCTTCAAGCACGCCTTCCTCGGCAAGAGGGTCATAAACAAATTCGTCAAACACGACCTTTGACGAAGGCGCAAGGGAGAAAACGCTCTCATCTCGAAGCAAAACCTGTGCGCGGGTCGCCTTGCCGGTTTCAACTTCATCATTCAAAAACACATCATCGCCAGCTATTAAATTCCGTCCAACGGCCTCGGTAAAAGCCTGCATTGGACCGGTGCTAACTGCTACGACACCTGATACGGTGCGCGCCTCTGCAGCCAATCCAATCAAGCCAGATAAAATAGCCAGTGCAATAAAACTTCGCATTACGTGCTCCTAAAAACTTTTGCGCATGCCGATTTTCAGCTCGCTGACGGTTTTTGTAAAATTAATAATATTTGAACGCGTATCGGCTACAAAGCCACTAATGGAGAGTACAACAGCCCCCAGGTGGGGTGGCAATGCATAGTCAAGGTTAAGGCTGGCGCGGGTGCGTTCGTCTTGACGAATATTGCTTCCGATCAGGGGGTCTGCTTTGTCAAAATCGGTATTCATAAAATCAGCCACTACTGACACATTCACTTCGCCGACCCGCGAGCGCGCGCCTAAAGAAACAGAACCGGATTGGGTGGAGTAATAATCAACCTCGGCGCTGGAAATATCGCCTCCCAGAGAGGCAGTAAGAAGTAGTGGTATTGGTAACCCCACTACCGGCCGAGCATAGGAAATGCTTAACCCCGTTACGTAGTTGTCCCGTTGCTTGCTAGCGGCACTACCAAGATAATTAAAGTGTCGCGTTTCACCCGCCCGCAAAGTGCCACTTAATCGTGCGTTATTTGGCAGGTTTGCACTGATCCCTAGAGCCAGCTGATGGCCCGCGTTGTAAGCATGTCCGCTCACTTCAGTGACATAAGCATTATAGTTGACACTCCAGGGGGCCTTTCGCTTTTCCGTATAACCAAAGGAAACGAACGTCGTCGTGGAGTCTGCTAGATTGATTTCAATATAATCGCGACCGGCTATACCAAAGCCTGCGGTTAACCCTCGTTCGCGGTAGGTTGGCATTTTATAGGTTAACGATAAGCCAGCTTCATAATCCACAAAAGCCTCAACCACCTCAGGAGATGTGCTCTCATAAAGTGCGTCAAAAAATTGAACCTTCGGTCCTTTTGGCGCTGCCAAGGCATTATCTGCTGATCCACTGGCCAAGCCAACAGATCCTCCAAAGGCTAGCCGTTTTTGAGAGGCCTCTAGCGTATCACTAAGCGCTTGCGCACGAACGCGCATGTCTTGGTTTAGAGACCTGTCCGCTAATAATTCACGTAAAATGAGGCGAGCGTCAGCAAGGTTGCCAAGGCGCAGCTGAACCTCTGCGTAAAGTACTTTTGCCAGCTTGCTTTCAGGATCAAGTAAGAGAACCCTTTGCAGGGTCGCTGCAGCACCTTTAAAATTACGTTTAGCGAGCTGCTCTTGCAAATAAGCAAGATTGATTTCGATATTAGTAGGGTTAGCGAATAATTTTTCTTTGACGGTTTGAGCCTGAGAATGCGAAGAAAAAGCGCAAGTCAGTAAGGCTACCAAAAAGAGTGTTTGCTTGATTGCCATTGCGTTACGGGCAGATGCTGCCGGCATCAAGTGGTTTAGGACACACCCATATGGGCAAATGAGCTCCTATTAAGATATTGCCATCTCCGTCCCATCGCTTAGTTGCATCGACTTCTGCCTCATACGTTTTTGTCTCGTTTGATCCGTCGTTCTCTCTGAAAACGTGAGCGTCGCAGCCATTTTCACCCAAACAAGCGCATCTGTGAATGTAAAACTTATTAGCTTCCGAGATCGGTGAGCAAGAATTGGCGCACTGCAGCCCCAATTGCCCTTGCTTCAGCTTTGCGACGTTTAACGGAGGGAGGCGATCCTCATTATTAGTTCCCTTTGCTGCTTCTGTATTCGCCCAAGCGGCCTCATCGTGCATGTTTACAGCAAACGGAATGCTTTTGTTATAGGCATTAACATTGTTGGAGTTTAGCGATTTTACCGCAGCGTCAACATATTCAATGCAATTGCTGTCGCGATCAATCACCCGCTCCTGATCGGTAGCCAGTTCCGATCGGCCGTCTAACTCATTGTCTATGGTTAACACGTCAACTGAGAAGGCTCTGTCGACTTTCAGCGCATTTTCCATGGTCACATCCTCTTGAACCGTATCAACATAACTCTGATAGGTTATTGCTCCGACGCCCGCAAGAATACCAATGATTGCAATTACAACTAATAACTCAAGAAGCGAAAAACCGCGCATTTAACTACCTCGACGAAATACCTGTAAAAATTGTCACAATTCGCAAGTTGATTAAAGTGCGCTTCTTAAACTTTATTCTGACGACGGCTCCGGCTCTGGTTCAGAGCAAAGGCGTGTGGTGATTTCATCGCCATCTATCAAAGTCACATAAATATTACCGTCAGGCATCTCATCTGAAAGGTCATATTCATCTGCCCCTGCACCAGCGCCTACAGTGCTTGGTGATAAACTAATAGTGTCGTCGTGAATGCTGCCCACTTGTATAATTCCAGCTTCACCGTTCTCTACGTTATAGGAGTATGAAAACTCCGACAAAGAGCAATTTGTTATTTCCACACTCCCAGCATTTGCGGAGTTTAGAACAAAAAACGATCCAACTACCATCAATCCATATTTGATTTTCATCTTTTTTACTCCTTAGATTTCTTAAAACTTAATTAAGAGGCTTTGTTTTCCCAGACATCGCGCGAGGGGCGAAGGCTTTGATGTCATCATCGTTATACGTTTTGCAATTTGCACTCCACCCGTGCCATTTTTTCAGCCCAGAAAAATACGACTGGTTGGAAGCCGCCTGATGCTGATGCCATTGCTCTACGGGGCTAGCGGCATAAGGGTTCATACTGCCGGAGCTACTGCCGGAGCAGGCATCGGTCCCGAGGTTGCTGGGAACGGCTTTAACAAAACCGGTGAAGCGTTTTCGGAATTGTCTATTATAAACCTCGGTTTGGAAGGTGAAGCCCCCGGAATACAGATGCATGTCACCGTCAAGACGATGCTCACCATTGCCTGCCGTTGGTCCGACATAATCGCTTTTGCCATTATTCGGATTGGCGCCATTTGCCAAATTAGCCAATGTTAATGTGCGTTTCCAACGATCAATAACAAATAATTTTGGATCTGTGCCTCTCCCCCAGCCCGGCGTCCAGTCCTTATGTTTTTCAAGAATGCCATCGCCCTCCGGAGTGCCTCGGCAATAGTAACGATTAGAGATATAATTATAATAGTTACCAAGATTGCCGCAGTGACTTTCGGTCATGGACTGCCCCAAGAGACCGGGTTTCCAGCTATAGCGAGGCTTGCCGACCGAGGTGCTAGAATAATCCGCCACATCTCGATTGTTATTATAAATCCCAGACGCGACACTGGACTTATCACCCTGCCAGATAGAAACTTCATGAATGAAGGACGAATTCCGCAACGGCAAGTGACGCTTAAGTGGCTCGCTCCAGTGCACGCCGCCGATATTGTTCTTAGACTTACCGGCGACACCAATCGCAGCAAATGGCTTGCCGTCAATTTCTATCCATGTGCGGCCCATAGACGACGATGACTGACCTTTTGGATACCACGCATTGCCAATCGGCTCATATCCTTTGTTCTTGGAGGTGAATGTAAATTCGTTCAAGCCCACGCGACGACCGTTCAGATAGATTTTCACAGGCCAATTATGTTTTTTTGCCTTGCGACGCCTGTCGGCATCAACCACAAACATCACCGTGTGCCAGCGATTTCTCTGAATGGGTGCCCTTGTCTCGAGGTATGCCTGATCCGATCCCAATTGCAGGCGGATAGTATCCCCAACCACATGCAAGCTGATACCGCTTAAAACTTTGTCATAATAACCAGTTCTATTGCCGCCCCAAAAGAAAATGGTCTCTTTAGCGTCTCGGTTTTTCCACTTCCTCTTATTATAATCAAAATAGGGATCGCTATAACCGCCGGAGCCGTGAAAGAAGCGCGCCATAATAGTGTAATCTTGATTAAAGATATTTTGCACATCTCCGGAAACGAAATGGAAGCTGCCATTGGTGCCAATATTGGAAGCCATGCTGCCTTCCATAGGCTTTTCTTCAATGTTGAAGTCAATTTCTTGCGTGGCGCTCAAGCGACCGTCTGTAAGGTTTACCGTGACCGTCGCAAGCTTCGGGCGATCAACCAACTCATTCCAATTGCCGGCGAGGCTGATGTCGCCGCTGAGTGCATCGATGCTGAACAAATCGGCATTGTCACCCGACAGGCTCCAACGAACAATGTCACCATCAGGATCTTTAGAGCCGAGAACGCTCACCACGCGATCATTGCCATTTCTATCATTTGTAATCAGTGCCGGTACCCAATCCATAGGGGAAATAATTTCCGGCGCACGGTTCGGGTCGCCAAAGGCTAGCGTAAGTGTTTCCTCATCCGTGGCTTTGCCATCAGATAATTGGACGGTAATCTCTGCCGAACACTCATCAGGGCCAGCAGGTTCAAACTCATCATCATCATCTTCTTCAACACCACCGCCGTTGGAAGCTGTTGTGATTACACGCATAAAATCGCCAATATTGGCGGTGCGCGACCGGAAGTGCAGCACGCGGCGATCCACAGGATCAATCCAAGCAATATCCCTGCCATTTTCCAATGCCAGTTTGTTTTGCTGATAGTTACGACTGTATTGTGCACCCGGCTTGCCGAGCTGGCTAATCGTCCCATCATAACCTTTGTCGGTGTAATAAATGCCCAAAATCGGGTTTTCGAAAGTCACGACGCCATCTGTATTCCGCAGGTCTTTTTGGGAATTATTTTGAGAAACCAAATAGCTGTTTATCGGCGTGATATTTGAGTTAACCGTTGCTGCATTGAGTGCCGGCACGCTTATTGACCGGCCGCTATCATTAACCGCATAAGTCATTGCCGAACGTGCCTCGGTAGTGAAGGTCCCACCGCGATGATTGGCGCGCTCAAGCGTGACATGATATTTACCCGTGCTTGCAGGCTTACCACCCTGCTTTTTCGAACGGAAATCAATCGCATTATGGTCTTGCACCATATTCGCATTGGTCGAGATAACCCCAAAGGCACTTGTGCCCGACGAGCGCGCGGCGGGGGTTGCTGCCGATGCATTATTCGGCGTGCTGTCGCTATCAGCTGCCACGCAAATCAACTTATCGCTTGAGCCGAGCGCGTTGTAACTCACCAATCCCGTTTGCGCGTTAATGGCGAAGACGGATGGGTTCGCGCCAAGCAGTGACCAAGTCAGCGTGTCTCCATCGGCGTCCTGACCGGTTAATTGGCCGACTGATGTGGTCTTGCTTGGATGAGGTGCGAATTCATTATCAGCAAAAGCCTCAGGCACAATAATGACCGGCGGTGTGTTGATTTTCTCCGCTTCAAGTGGAATGACGAGAGCTTGCTCATCGGTCAAACGGCCATCGCTAACCTGAACCGTAAAGCGCACATATTCAGGACGCTCTTCGAGGCCCTCCAATCCGTTTTCGCGTGCCAAAGTCATTACGCCGTCTTTCGGGTTGATGGCAAAAATATCCAAGTCACTCGATAGAATTGACCATGTAACCGCATCACCGTCGGGGTCGGTGGCTAACATTTCATCAATCACGACCTGACCGCTGGCAGCGTCATGCGAAACTAAAGACGGCCCCCAATCTGCAGGCACAATCAAGCGCGGCGGACGGTTCGGGTCAGCCAATGCAATGGTCAGGGTCAAATCATCACTCAACTCACCGTCGCTTACCTGCACCGTCAAGCTAACACTTTCGGGCTGTTGTTCTGGCGCGTTATCACTTTCGGCAATCGTCACCACTCCGGTTTGTGCATCAATTGCAAACACATCGTAATCCATGGCGGTAATCGACCATGTTAATGGGTCATTATCAGGGTCAGTTGCACCAAGAACCGAAACAACACTGTCACCGACTGAGGCGGTGTTCGGGATTGTGTCCGGTGCCCAATCAGCCGGCGTAACAATGCGTGGCGGGCCGTTCGGCTCTTCAAATGACAGCGTCAGCGTCATTTCATCTGTTAGCTGACCATCGCTGACTTGCACCGTAACTTCCGCGCCCTCAGGTCGGGTCGCGGCGTTAGTGCCATCTCCAAAGCCGCCGGATAAAGAAACCACGCCGCTATCTGCGTTAATCACGAATATCGAAGGGCTGGCGGAACTCAAAGTCCATGTCAGCTCATCTCCATCGGGATCAAGCGCGGTCAATCCATCGATAACCACACTGCCCTGCCCGGCTGTGTCGGCAACCTCAGCAGGTGACCAATCGGCTGGAACAATTATCCGAGGCGGGCCGTTATCACCTTCAAAGCCGAGCGTCAGAGTGAGGTCATCACTCGCAATGCCGTCACTGACTTGCACTGTCACTTGCGCGCGCTCAGGGCGTGTCGCGCCGTCGGATGATGTGCCGAAACCGCTCGACAGCGACACGACACCGCTGGATGCATCAATTGTAAAAATCGGAGGATTGGAAGCGCTTAATGACCATGTGAGGACATCGCCATCAGGGTCAACGGCGTTCAACACGTC
>FZLQ01000079.1 GCA_900197605.1 Phyllobacteriaceae bacterium Water-Bin73 | reverse complement strand
GGCGCAACAGGCCATGGCTGAGAAGAACAGAGGCAGCGTCGTCAGATGAACCTCGTCGAGAACAAACGCCAGCAAATAGGCCATGAAATGGGTCATGGTGACCAGCACCCCGAAAGTCAGCCAATAAGAACTGAAGCGAGTGTTGGCCAAAAGCGACCTTTGGCTGGCGCATAGCAAATAGAAAACAACAAACAGCGCGGCGTAAAAACCCAATGGCATTTCATTTGAAATATCATTTATCAGCCCAAGCAAGGCAATGAAGATGGGCGACGCATCGCTTTCAGCCGTCAGGCCAATAACGAAAAGCGGCACGAAATAAAGTCCCAATTCAACGCTCGATGCGGGAAAAATACCCGTCTGAACATTATCCAAAAGGACGAACAGCATCAGCAGAATATAGGGAACAAACCAGATGCGACTGCCCTCTGTGGTGCTGCGAAGCCGACTCATCGTTGCGCCCTTTGCGTCGGTGAAAGCTGAATTTCGGCAGGCGGCGTTTCAACCTCTTGGCTCTTAACAATGCGGACAAAGTTCAGCCGCGCCAAATCATCGAGCAATTGAATGGCAATCTCGCCATTCTCGTCGTCTCCCTTACGGGTCACAAGCGCCACCGGCAGGCCCATCGGAATTTGACCGCCACGCCCCGACGTGACCAGTAAGTCGCCGATTTTGAGGGTGGCCTGGCGCGGCAGGAATTGCAATTCAGGCTGCGGCCGATTGGTGCCCGACAAAATCGCCTGCACATCGCTGGACAGCGCAACCACCGGAATATGACTGTTGAAATCAGTAACGAGCAGCACCCGCGCCGACCCATTGCCGCTTGAGATGACGCGCCCGACAAGGCCGTTTGGCCCCATCACGGCTTGGCCCGGCTTAATGCCCTGACGCCGCCCGCCTTTTGTGACAATGGTATGCACAAACGGGCTGTTCACATCGGCAATCACACCGGCAGTGATAAGCTCCAAATCCGGCTCTTTGGGCAGGTCGAGCAATTTGCGATATTGCTGCATCAGCACTTCGGCGCGCGTCAACTCACTAATGCGCTGGCGCAGTTCAATGTTTTGGCTCTCAAGCACCCGATTGCGGATATGGGCGCCCTCCAAGTCCTGAAAATAATACTGCATATTGGCCAGCGATTTGGCCGGCGTGCCGGCAAGCTCAACCATCGGGGCGACAGCATCGAAGAATATCTGGCGAACCAGACCCACGCGCGGGTCTTCCTTCGATAAAACCGATAGGAATAAAAACGCGACAACCAGACAAACAGCAGCGATGCCGGCGGCACTTAAAAGCCGTGTTTCACTTCCGCCTATGCGAGATTTGGCCACTGCGACCTCTTTTGTTAGCTTTTAATAGGCGACAGACAAGACGTGCTTCATGGTTTTGATATGCTCCAACGCTCGTCCGGTGCCCAGCACAACGCAAGACAAGGCTTCATCGGCAATCGATACCGGCAAGCCGGTCGCTTCGCGCAAATAAGCATCAAGATTGTGCAATAAGCCGCCGCCGCCGGTCATAACAATGCCCTTATCGACAATATCGGCCGCCAGTTCCGGCGGTGTCGCCTCAAGTGCCACTTTAACCGCTTCGACAATCGCGCCGACCGGCTCGGACAGGCTTTCGGCAACCTCGCGCTGGGTGATAACCACCTCGCGCGGCACGCCATTCATCAAATCGCGGCCTTTGATTTTCACCGACTCGCCCTCTTCGCCCGGTGCCATCATGGCTGAGCCGACTTCTTTCTTAATCCGCTCGGCGCTTGATTCACCCAGCAGCAAATTATGATTGCGGCGAATATGAGCGATAATCGCCTCATCCATTTTATCGCCGCCAACGCGCACGGAACGCGAATACACAATACCGCCAAGCGACAGCACAGCCACCTCGGTCGTGCCACCGCCAATATCAATCACCATAGAACCGGTCGGCTCAGTGACCGGCAAACCGGCACCAATCGCCGCCGCCATCGGCTCCTCAATCAGGAAGACACGGCGCGCACCGGCTGACATGGCGCTTTCTTGAATCGCCCGACGCTCAACCGCTGTCGCGCCCGACGGCACACAGACAACAATTTGCGGATTGGCGAAGGAACGCCGATTATGCACTTTACGAATAAAATGCTTAATCATCTCTTCGGTCACATCAAAATCGGCAATCACGCCATCGCGCATCGGGCGAATGGCTTTGATATTGCCGGGTGTGCGGCCAAGCATCATTTTCGCTTCATCACCGACAGCGAGAACTCGATTGCGTCCATTCTGCTCAATAATAGCCACGACAGACGGCTCGTTCAGCACAATGCCCCGGCCTTTGACATAGACCAACGTATTGGCCGTGCCGAGGTCAATGGCCATATCGGCCGAAAACATAGCGAGCAGCATATTTAACATTCGAGTTCCCCCTCAGAATTCGGATTAGGCGGTCAGCGAGTCCGGCGCCTGTTTTTCTCGTTTAATCAGCAGTTTATTCAACGCGCTGACATAAGCTCTTGCCGAGGCCACCATCGTGTCCGTATCGGCGGCACGACCGGTCACGGTCTTACCTTTTTCTTCCAAGCGCACACTCACTTCCGCTTGCGCGTCTGTGCCTTCAGTGACCGCATGGACTTGGTATAATTGCAAATTGGCCTCATGCGGAAACAGCGCATTGATGGCATTAAACGTCGCATCAACAGGCCCGTCACCGGTGCTGTCAATTTCGGTTTCCTTACCGTCAATTTCCAATTTCAGCGTGGCTTTTTGCGGGCCTTCAGAACCGGCAATCACGCGCAATGAGACCAGCTTTACGCGGTCTGCGCTTTTGGCCACTTCATCATCGACCAAAGCGACAATATCATCGTCAAACACATGCTTTTTGCGGTCAGCCAAATCTTTGAAGCGGGTGAAAGCCTCTTGCAGTTGATTATCGCCCAGCTCATAACCCAGCGCCTTAATCTTTTCGCGAAACGCATGGCGACCGGAGTGTTTACCCATCACCAATGATGTTTGCGAAATGCCAACGCTTTCAGGCGTCATGATTTCATAGGTCTGGTTGTTTTTCAGCATGCCGTCTTGGTGAATACCGCTTTCATGCGCAAAGGCATTTTGTCCGACAACCGCTTTATTATATTGCACCGGAAAGGCCGTTACCGACGATACCAGCTTTGACGCGCGCGCCAACATGGTGGTCTCGATATTCGTCCATTGCGGCATCGCATCATGGCGCACATTCAATGCCATAACGATTTCTTCCAATGCGGCATTACCGGCGCGTTCACCCAAGCCGTTAATCGTGCATTCGACTTGGCGCGCACCGGCTTGCACACCGGCCAGAGAATTGGCAACCGCCAGCCCCAAATCATTGTGGCAATGGGTTGAGATAATCGCCTTATCAATATTCGGCACACGCGCCCGCAACATGGTGATGATGTCGAAAAATTCCTGCGGCACGGTATAGCCCACCGTGTCGGGGATATTAATCGTCGTCGCACCGGCTTTAATCGCGGTTTCTACGGCGGCGCACAAAAAATCGCGGTCAGTGCGCGTGGCATCTTCCGGCGACCATTCGACATTCTCGACATGATTGCGCGCATGGCCGACCGAAAACGCAATGGCTTCCATCACCTCATCGGGTTCCATTTGCAGCTTGTGCTTCATATGCAACGGGCTGGTGGAAATAAAGGTATGGATACGCGGGTTTTTGGCGTGCTTCACAGCATCGGCGGCGCGGTCAATATCTTTGGCACCGGCGCGCGCCAAGCCACAAACCTGCGCGTTTTTCATCAGCTTGGCGACTTCCGAAACGCTTTCAAAATCGCCATTCGAGGCAATCGGAAAACCCGCTTCGATAACATCGACGCCCATTGAATCCAGCAATTCCGCGATTTGCAGCTTTTCTTCCAGCGTCATAGACGCGCCGGGTGACTGCTCGCCATCGCGCAAAGTGGTATCGAAAATATAAACGCGGTCCGCTTTAGCGCCGCTTTGTTTCATTGAATCTGTCATGGTTTCATCCTTCCTGAGACCCGTAGGCCGTTTGTCCTAGCTCTGATAAACCCCCTGAAAACGCGTCGCTCATCGACTGTCCGATCTCAGGGGCAGGTAAGGAGGAGGATGGTTAGTGTCGTAGCATCTGTCGGCGCAGGCGGAAGCGAGCTGCCGAAATCGGCACCTTCAAAATTCCACAAAGTTTTTGCGCGGTTCAACATCTACCGTTCTTTCGTTTAACACTCACCTATGAGCCAAGCTCATATACCTGTTTAAGCAAGGAAAACAAGCATGGCAAGCACTTTCAGTCACTAAATCGACGGGCTTAATGTCAAAATGATAATGTCACAATCCACCCAGTCGCGTCGATTGTCCGGCAATCGCATCAACGACAAAATCCATCACGGCGCGCACATGCCCCAGCTTGGCCATATCGGCGCGGGTCAGAAGCCAAAGCTCCAGACTGCCGACCAAATCGGGCCCGGCCACGCGCACCAGACTGTCCATATTATCGGCCTGAAAACAGGGCAAAGCGGCAACAGCATCGCCATTAAGGCAGGCCGCCAAACGGGTCGCGGCACTCGATGAACGCATCACCACATGACCGGCTTTTTCGGCCCGCGACAGCCACCATACCGGCCCTAAAGGCCGCTCATCTTCAGAAAACCCGATAATTCGAATATCCGTCAAATCATTACGCGCCGGTAAATCGCCTAGCTTTTTGGCATAAGGCGCGGGCGCATACAGGCCATAGGCCACATCTGTCAGCTTTCGCACCAGCATATCGCCCTGAGTCGGACGCGCCAGCCGCAGCGCAATATCAACATCGCGCAGCGCATTCATCACACGCGGTGCCGCGCCGGGGCCGTAAATGCTGGGATCAGCAATAATATCCAGCCCAATATCCGGCGATTGCGCCTGAAATAGCGGTAAAATCGGCCCCAATAAGCCGCCTGCCACCACTTCACTGGCCGACAGCCGCACAATGCCGCGCACATCGCCCGAACCGGCTTGAAAGTCACGCTGCAAGGAAGACAGGCTATTATCGACCGGCTCCAGCGATTGCAGCAGCCTTGTGCCGTCTTGGGTCAGCGCGTAACCGCTTCTGAGCCGCTCAAACAGCCGTGCATCAAGCGCTTCTTCAAGATTGCCGATGCGGCGCAACACAGTGGTGGTGTTGACATTCAACTCGCGCGCGGCGGCAGACAGACTGCCTGTGGCGGCAACCGCCAGAAAAAACCGCAAATCATCCCAATCAAGACCCTTCATAATTGCAAGATGTTATCTGCAAATACGCAAATACGCAAATTTGCAATTATGCAAGGTCGGCTTTGCCTATTCCGGCGATTTATCAATCCGAAGCCACTGGTCGAGCGCGTAGCGGCAGGAAGTGCAAAGCGCCAAAACCGGACTGGCGCGGGAAACGGCTCGCACAAGCAAGGCTGAAACAAAAGTGGATTTGGAACTCGACACGCATCGCAGCGTGAATCAGGCCATTCGCGATAGTGCGAAAAATCCGGTGAGCGTGGTGATTAAATAAACAAAATGGGCGGCACCTGAATAAAGCGCCGCCCTTTTCGTTTTATCTAAATTGCGAGACTAGTTCTTCTCTTGGTCCACCAGCTTATTGGCCGAAATCCAGGGCATTTTGGAGCGGAGATCAGCGCCGACTTTTTCAATCGGGTGCGCGTCATTCACTTTGCGGAATTCCTTAATCTCTTCTTGGCCACCCTGCATCCAGCGATCGGTAAATTTACCGGTCTGAATGTCTTCGAGAATTTTCTTCATCTCGGCTTTGGTTTCAGAGGTCACGACGCGCGGGCCGGACACATATTCACCAAACTCAGCCGTGTTGGAGATGGAGTAATTCATATTGGCGATGCCGCCTTCATAAATCAGGTCAACGATGAGCTTTACTTCGTGCAAGCACTCGAAATAAGCCATTTCCGGCGGATAGCCCGCCTCGGTCAGCGTCTCGTAACCGGCTTTGATAAGCTCGACAACGCCGCCGCACAACACGGCTTGCTCGCCGAACAAGTCGGTTTCGCACTCATCGCGGAAAGTGGTTTCGATAATGCCGGAGCGACCGCCACCAACGCCGCATGCGTAGGACAAAGCGAGGTCACGGGCCGTGCCGCTGGCATCTTGCGCGACCGCAACCAAGCATGGCACGCCGCCGCCTTTTAGATATTCGCCGCGCACCGTATGGCCGGGGCCTTTGGGCGCGACCATTGAAACATCGAGGTCGGGGCGCGCTTTAATCAGGCCGAAATGAATGGACAGGCCATGCGCGAACATCAGCGTGCCGCCTTCGCGGATATTATTGGCGATGTGCTCGGCATAAATATCTTTTTGCAATTCGTCCGGCGTCAAAATCATCACCACATCGGCCCAAGCAGCGGCCTCAGCAATGTCTTTCACGGCAATGCCTTCAGCTTCAGCTTTGGCGATTGAACCGGAACCGGCGCGCAGGCCGACACATATATCTTCAACACCGCTATCGCGCAAATTCAGCAAATGGGCGTGGCCTTGCGAGCCATAGCCGATTACGGCCAGTTTTTTACCTTTAATCAGATTTGCGTCTGCGTCGCGTTCATAAAGCATTTCCATCAGTCTGGTCCTTCAAAATGTCTTGGGCAAAAATTACATTGCTTCAGGGCCGCGCGACAGAGCCGCCACGCCAGTGCGTGATGCCTCTTGCAGCCCTAAAGGCGTCATCAGGTCGATAAAAGCGTCAATTTTTTCGCTGTTACCGGTGATTTCAAAAATAAAACTCTCAGGCGTTGCATCGACAACGCGGGCGCGAAACGCCTCCGACAAGCGCAGCGCCTCGACCCGGGCATCGCCCTTGCCGGCCACTTTAACCAGCGCCAATTCGCGCTCAACGCTTTCACATTCAACCGTCAGGTCAACTACCCGATGCACCGGCACAAGGCGGCCAAGCTGGGCTTTAATCTGCTCAATAACCTGCGGCGTGCCATTGGTGACAACGGTGATGCGCGACATATGGTCGGTATGGTCAACCTCGGCCACGGTCAGGCTATCAATATTATAGCCGCGACCGGAAAACAGCCCAATGACACGCGCCAGCACACCGGCCTCATTATCGACCAGCACTGAAATCGTATGCGTTGCTATTGCTTGTTCGTCCATTGGAAACCCTGTTTGCCCCGCCCCTCTTATCGGCACTCTATAGCGCAGCACCGCAAGCGGGGGAAGCCCCATTATCAAATGTTAAACCAGCGCCTTGCCTTCGTCAGAAACTTCAACTTCCAGCCCCTGATCGTCAGCCAACAGCATGTCATTATGCGCCGCACCTGACGGTATCATCGGGAAGCAGTTCTCTTCCTTCGTAACAACGCAATCGAAAATCACCGGCCCATCGGTTTTGACCATGCGCTTAATCGCATCGTCCAATTCGCCCGGCGTTTGCGCGCGAATACCGGTCGCGCCATAAGCCTCGGCCAGCTTCACGAAATCGGGCAAGGCTTCGGAATAAGAATTGGAATAGCGACCGCCATGCAGCAATTCCTGCCACTGGCGCACCATGCCCATATATTCATTATTCAGAATGAAAATCTTAATCGGCAAGCGATGCTGCACCGCCGTTGACAACTCCTGCATGGTCATCATGGCCGATGCCTCACCGGCAATATCAATCACCAAGCCTTTCGGGTGGGCAACCTGCACGCCGACA
>FZLQ01000050.1 GCA_900197605.1 Phyllobacteriaceae bacterium Water-Bin73 | reverse complement strand
GAAATTCGTTGGGACGATATTGTCGCCCATGACCCGACCGGTAGGCTGGCCAGCTTGCGCGGTTTGGCGCGAAAAGAGGCATTGGAAAGCGCGACACGGCGCTGCGGCATTGGGCGTCGGCCCCGCACGGATATTTACGACTTCCTTGATGTGCGAACGCGCCGCCGCACCCCCTCAGCCCGCAAATAGAGTCGCATCTTAACGCCGCCTCACAAACCGCCTCACAAACCGCCTCCCCGAAACGCCGACACCATCTAAAAGAGTATTTTATGCAAGAACCGAAATCGCAATTCTTCTTCGGCTGGTGGGTGTTGATTGCTATCGGCTACAGCCTGTTTGTCGGGGCGGGCATGATTTTCTATGCCATGTCGGTTTTGCTCGACGGCTTTGTCGCCGCCACTGATTTCTCCGTGGCGCAAATTTCCGGCGCGAATACGGTCTTTTTGGTTGTCGCGGGTTTGGCGGGTATCGCGGTTGGCGAGCTTATTTCGCGCTATGATGCGCGCTATTGCATCACAGGCGGCACGTTATTCATTGCGCTGATTTACTATTTCCTCCCCGCCGCCGATTCACTGCCCGCCATTTATCTGGCCTATGCGGCATTGGGCATTGGCTATGCGATGACGGCTCTCGTGCCGGCAACCACATTAGTGGCGCGTTGGTTTGTGCGCCGCCGCGCGCTGGCGATTGCGCTCACCCAATCGGGTTTATCATTGGGCGGTATCATTGTGACCCCCATGTTGGCGCGGGCGTTAGAGCTTGATGGGCTGGACGGCTTGCGGACGCCGTGGACGATGGCGATTATTCTGTTCAATATTCCGCTGGCGCTTTTGCTGCTGCGCCCCGACCCACAAAGCATGGGATTGGCCCCCGATGGTGACGCGCAAAATGCCGATGAGGCCGACACGCCGCAAGCGGGCATGGCGGCGGCGCAGGCTTTGCGCGGTCGCTATTTCAAATTTCTGGCATTGGCATCGCTTCTGGCTTTGATGGCGCAGGTCGGCACGATTGCCCATGTCTTCACGTGGGGGTTAGAGCGCGCCGATGCCGCCACGGCGGCGATAACACTCGCCTTGCTGGCCTTTTGCTCGCTGACCGGTCGCTTAATATGCGGCGCGGTGCTCGACCGTCTCAACTTATTTGTCTTTGTGTTGATTATGTATGCGCTGCAAGCCCTCGCCATGTTCGGCATGGCGTTTGTCGATGGCATTGTGCCGGTGCTGGCGCTAACGGCGTTTTTCGGTTTCACCGTCGGCAATATTTTGATGTCGCAACCGCTTTTGGTGGCTGCCGCATTTGGTTTGCGCGACTTTCCCCGCATCTTAAGTGTTCAGCAATTGGTGATGAATGGCGGCGTCGCGTCGGGCCCGATTGTTATCGGGCTGATTTATGATTTTGGTGGCGGCTATTCCAATGCTTTCTTCTTTGTCGGCTTTTGCAGTCTGGCAGCCATGGCCAGCCTTTATACAGCGGGCCATCCGCGCCGCGCCGGGGCTTAGGTTTTTTATCGCCATGCGCCGCCCAATACGGCAATCATAATGATACCGGCATAAATGGCCAAAGCGATGGTGGTGGCAATGAATACGGCGTTGAGGCCGACATCAAATTGATGAACCAATAAAAACGCCCCGCCGACCGATATGACAAAGCGCAAAATTTGCGCCCGTATCGGCCAGGTCATGGTGCCTGCGCCTTGCGAGGCAAAATACAGGACAAGGCCAATGCCCAAAAAGGCATATGCCGGGCCGACAATGCGGATATAGCTGCGCGCCGTTTCAAAGGCGGCGACATCATCGGTGAAAATCGGAATCCATTGATTTGGAAACAGCGCGAGCAATACACCCACGGCGCCACAAATCAGGGCAGAGCTGGCCACGCCATACCAACCGGCCATTTCGGCGCGGTCATAATTACCCGCCCCGATATTGGTGCCGACAATGGTTGTCAGGGCTGTGCCAAAGGCGAAGATGACCGGCAACATGATAAATTCAATGCGCGTGCCAATGCCGTAACCGGCCAAAGCCTGCGGCCCAAAAGAGCCGACAAGTGCGGTCAGGCCCAAAATCGTGCCGACATTCATCAGCGGGTTTAGACTGGCCGGACGCGCGACCATCAGAATATCCGAGGCCAATTCCGGTCGCCAGCCGCGTTGCGAGGGCTTCATTTGCAAGCTGCGTTTGCCGCGCCATAGGACGATGAGCAGAACTGATACCATGACTGCGCCAACGCTGACGCTGGAGACAGCCGCGCCCATAACGCCGAGCGCGGGCATGCCGAATAGGCCGAAAACCAAAATCGCGGTCAGCGGCACTTGGCATATGGCTGATAAAATCATCAGTCGGGCGGGGAAGCTCATATCACCCGCGCCGCGATAAACCGCGCTCATCGCATTGCCCAACCATAAGACGAGGCCGCCGCTGAACAAGACCCAGCAATAAGACACGGCCATTTCCAGCACCACGCCATCGCCGCCCAGCAGCATTAATAATTGCCGCCCAAATAAGGCGAACAGCACGAAGAAAACTGCCGCACCGATAATGCCGCCATAAAGCGCATGCCAGACAAGCCGCTCGGCATTATCGCGATTGCCATTGCCCAGCGCGCGCGCAATCGACGCCGTCAGCGCCCCGCCCAGCGGCCCGCCTGACATGGTTTGCACCAAAATCAGCAGCGGGAAAACCAGCGCAATGGCGGCCAGTGCCTCCGTGCCGAGGCGACCAATCATGTAAATCTCAGTCAGATTGACAATGCCTTGCAGGGCGAAGGCCAGCGTATTGGGCGCGGTCATTTGCATGAGGAGGCGCAAAGGCGGGTCGTTCAGCAAGGCATGGGTGCGGTCTGTCATGGAAACTCTCTAACTCAACAAAGGGCTGCGTGATAGCATGCTTTAGCCGCCCAGTCCCGGCGGTGTCCAGGCGCCATCGCCATCGGCATCGACATAAATCGGGTTGGAATAGACATAAGGGAAGAAGCCCGGGTAGATCGCTTGATAAATATCTTGTGCTTCGCCCTCCGCCTCAATCGTCACATAGCCATCAGCGGCAAATTCGAGCGGCAATTCAAACCTGCCATTGGGCGCGAGGCGCAGCGTGTGCATGGTCTTGCCATTAAGCTGAACGCGCAGCGTATCGGCGCGCGCCCAATCGGCGCTGAAAATACGCCCCCGCAGAACCGGATTGCGCCCTTGATGGGTTCCGCCGATTTGCGCCCCGCCAAGCGTCAATTCCATGAATGGGCCGGTGGTGCCGTAAAACGCGCCGCTGCGAATGGCATTGGTGAAACGGCGCATTGAAAATGTGGCAATTGTATCGCGCCCGACGCGCACCATATTGCGCGGCAGTGCCACTTGCTGCCATTTATTATGGCTATCGCTATTGGCGCTGGCCGCCAGCTTAATGCCTTGCGAAACAAGCGATAGCCAGTCTTGGCGGGTGGCGGCGACGCGGTCAGGCCGATAGTCCTGCGTGCCGTTCAAAATTTCCATCACATCAAAATCAATATCGCGCGTGCCGGTTATCGGGTCGGGGTCGATAAGGCTGTTATTCGGCGCGCTGGTAATCGGGCGATGCGGATTATAGGGATGACCCGCCACGCCCATATGGTCGAAAAATTGCTCGTCACCAATCAGCTCGGCAAAATCTTCCGGCGTTTCTTTGCCGGTCAAATCCAGCGTTTCGCGCGGATGATTAAGCTGCGCCACCGGATCATCAAAATGCACATGCATATCGTCCAACACGCTGCGCGTGCGGCGGTTTTCATGATTGGGCAGGCCTCGCTTATGGGCATACGGCTTGGGCGTCAGCGGAAAAAAGTTCATATGCCCAATGCTGAAAGGCGCGCGCGCCGTGCGTTGCGTGCTTGTCACCTCAGTGCCGGTAATGGCAATCATTTGGTCGGCAACGCCCATTTGCTTGACCAATGGATTAAAGTCGAAAATCGTATCATGCTCAGCCGCCACCATAACCTCGCCATGTTCGGCAACAAAAGTCCGCACCCGTTTGACGGTTGAAAATGCGTTGTCGAGACTGGGCGCGGCGTGAACGTGAAAATCTGCTGCAATATGGTTTTGCGTTTTCACGGCGCGGGCGGGCACGGCGATTTGCAGGGTGCGGTCTTGGCCATCGCGCACAGAAAGCGCGGTGGTCGTGACCTCATATTCAGGCCCACGTGTGGCATAGACCGTGTAATCGCCATCGGCCAAATAAATATGGCGCGGGTCCATCGCTTCGCCGGTCAAATGCACATCAGAGACGCGATGCTCGGGCACCGGCCCATCGGCACCGGTGATGGAATAGCCGGTCAGCGGGTCTTCAAAATGCGGGTTCTGGGTTGCGCCTTTGCCGCGAAAGGCCAGCCGCATGGCCGCGCCGCGTGGCAGGGTGATGCGCGCCGCTGGCGGTAGTTTAATGGCGGCCAATTGCGTGCCCTTCGCCGTCATGCGGAAGCTTTCGGTTATTGCTTCACCGGCCATCGGCAAAATACGCAGGCGATAATCGCCCACCGGCACGCGCGCGCTAAAGCGTCCTTCAGTATCGGGCGAGGTTTGCGTAAACGGCGCGCCATCGGCGCGGTCAATATGCACCAGCGCCGGACGCCCATTGCTGTTTATTTGGCCGCGCAGCAGCGGCGCATCGGCAAACATCTTATCCGTGAGCGCCTGCACATCGGCGCTGGGCGCGACCAGAATTTCTTCCTCAAGGTGAATCTCATCGCCATAATCCAACCCCATAAACGGCACTTGAAGAAGCTGAATGAGACCAAGCTTGCTGCCGTCACCAATGGTGAAGGGTTCGGTTAAGGTCAAAAAAGCCAGCGCGCTGCTGTCGGCCAAAACGAAAGCGGGCAGTTTTTCCTCCGCATCGCCGCGCTTCAAACGGGCGGAAAGCTGGCGCATGGCATAGCTGACAGGACGCGCCAAATCATGCGGCGACATCATCATAACCGTATCAACCGCGCGCGCGGCCTCGGTGTAAGACAGCACGCCGCGACTGGCGAACTCGACTTGCGCGAAACCATTGCTCTTGGCGAGGTCGCGGCTATTCATCAAAAACACCGGCATCGATTCAAAATTAAGCGTCGTTGTGGCCAAAATGCCCGGCTCGGCGGCGTCCTCATCGGCGCGCCAAATGCGCTTGCTGATGCCAATCCGTGTCTTGTCCTTCAGCGTGACCGAATAACGGGTTTCAATCATCAGCCCGCGATAGCTGCCCAGTGTCGTCAGCCTCGCGGCATCGGCGCTGTTTGAGGCGCGCACATCAATTATGCCGACCGGTTTGCCAAGACTGCCATCTAGCAACTCTTGCTGCGAGACGAATTGGTCGTCATCGCGGCCACAAAAGCCGATATCGCGCAATGTGCCGCCGCGTGGCGAGAAGTCGCCCTCATTGGCCAGTCCGGCGACAATCACGCATATCGTGCCATTTGATAAAATCCAGTCGCCAATGCCGCCAATGGCATCGGGGCCGTTTTCGACATGGCGCGCCGCATTGGTCTGGGTGATTTGGGTTGCCAGCAACTCGGCCGACATGGCTTCGGCGCCAGTCATTAAGACAGCGAAAATAATTGCGAAAAGAGCGCGCATTTTATTCTTCTCCCCATGTGGACTTTGTCCGGTTTGCCCTCAGCGTCAGCATAGCGACGATGGGCGAAATCGCATAGGCTTATCGTGATGTAAGGGGGTGAGCAGAATTTTGGATAGTGAACGGCTACGGCTGGTTGATTTCTCGACCGCGCATTTAGATGATTTTGCGGCGATGAATGCCGACTCTGATGTGATGGAATTTTTTCCGGCCGTCTTAAGCCGCGAAGAAAGCGCGGCCATGTTGCACCGTCTAATTGAGCATCGCCGCCGGCACGGGTTTTCATTATTTGCGCTGCATTTGAAAAGCGATAATCGATTTGTCGGCTTTACCGGATTTTTGCGCGCCGATTTTGTGGCGCATTTTACGCCTGCGGTGGAAATTGGTTGGCGGTTTGCCAAATTTGCTTGGGGGCAGGGTTTGGCCCCCGAAGCGGCGCGGGCCTGTTTGTCTTATGGGTTCGACGATCTTGGCTTAACTGAAATTGTGTCCTTTACGGCTGCGATAAATAAACGTTCTATGCGCGTAATGGAGAAAATCGGCATGCAGCACGACCCTGCAGATGATTTCGATCACCCTAATTTGGCGGCGGGTGACCCGCTTTGCCGCCATGTGCTTTATCGGTTGAGGAGAGCTTAATGACCCAAGTGCAATGGCTGAAATGGGGCGGCACGGTTTTTGTGCTGACCGGCATTTTATTGACGAATTTGAATATCTATCCGCTCAATATTATCGTGCATGGCACGGGCTCGCTGGGCTGGACGGCGGCGGGGATTATCACCAAAGACCGCGCGCTGACAGTTAATTTTGCCCTGCAATTACCGCTTTTTGCGGTCGGCTATGCGCGCGTGGCGGGTGTGTTTTAGCGCGCTATATGATTGCACCATTGCCCGAAATACCCCAAAATCCGTCAAATTGTTGAGGAGATGAGTCATGCGTAAAACCCTTATCGCGATGATGATAGCTATGTTGGCCTTGCCTTTGGCCGCCCCGATGTTGGCCACTGAGGCCAATGCTTTACCCAAATGCCGCAATGTTGCGGGGTATGAACCGAAGGCGACCTGCGAGGCGCGCAATCAACGCGCCCAGTGGCAGGCTGAGCAAACAGCGCGCCTCACGGCACAATTGGTGGCGCAAGAATTGGCCCAACAAGCGGCGCAGGCCGACGCTCAAGATAATGGCGGGATAATGGATACGCTGAGCGGTCTGGTAAGCTCGGCCATTGAGACTGTCAGCGGGTTATTTTGAGGCTCAGTCTTGGTCGCGCAACTCGTCGGCGGCCAGTTTCTCGGCCAAATCGTGACTGAGCAGGGCATCGAAACCGGCTTTCAGGCTTTTGCGCTTCAGTAATTTATTCAGTTTCTTCACCGGCCAAGCCACCAGCACGCTGCCCTTATGCGCGTGAACCGTGGCGGTGGCGGGTACTTTTTGCGTCAGCGATATTTCACCGATAAGCAAATCCGCGCCGACCTCAATTGATTTGTCATTTTTCGCCACTGTCGCGCCACCGGTGACAATATAATAAAGCGTCTCAACCGGCGCGCCTTGTTCGGTCAATTTCTGTTCGGCCTCAAGCGTTTGCCAGTCACAAATCTGCATCAGCCGGGCGAAATCTTTTTTACTGAATTGCGGCATTTCTTTTGCCAGTGCCTTTGCCTCATCGGAAAGCGGCACGGCATTGCGCCGTTGCAGGGTCAGCCAAATGACGCCGAGATTGGTGAGAAGAAATATCATCGCCCACACCAACGCCAAAAAATTGCCCTCATTCAACGTGAAGCCGTAAACCAAAACGGCGGCGCCGACGGCAAAAACGGCGCGCGATAAAATGACATCAGAGATGAAAAAGCCGATGAAAAACACGGCGGCGGCAATGTTGAGGACGAAAAATTGCGACATATAAAACCCTGAAATTCCTCTAAACGAATTCGGAATCATAGCATAGGCTATCAGAAGGTCGTAAAACAACAGGGGGTCACTATGTCATCCGCGCCATTCATCAAAAACTTGCCCGAGAAATTGGTCAGCCAATACAAAACTTGGAAGAGCGAGGGTTTTGATGGCGCGCTGTTTGGTGATTTGGCAGGCGGGCAAAGCCCGATGGCAATGGTCATCTCATGCTGCGACAGCCGCGTGCACTCGACCGAAATTTTCGATATGCCTGCCGGTTCATTTTTCATTCACCGCAATATCGCCAATTTTGTGCCGTCCTATGAAGCAGGGAATGCCCATACCGGCACGGCTTCGGCGCTGGAATATGCGGTGAAGGCGCTGAAAGTGCCGCATCTCATCATTATGGGTCATTCGGGCTGTGGCGGTGTTCAGGCTTGCTATGATATGTGCGAAAACGAGATCGCGGCGGCTGATGCGGGTTTTGAGTTTGTCGGTCAGTGGCTGGAAGGCCTGCGTCCGGCGCATCAACGGGTTCGTGGCGATGATGATGCGACGCGGCTGGTCTCTATGGGGCATGAGGGGGTTGTCGGCTCGCTCGATAATCTGATGAGCTATCCGTTTATCGCTGAGGCCGTGGAAACCGGCACGTTGAGCCTGCACGGGCTGTGGCATGATATCGGCTCGGGTGAGCTATATGGCTATAATGCCGATAGCGGGACATTCGAAGCGCTTTGAACAAAAAAGGGGCCACTCATATTGAGCAGCCCCTAATTTCATTTCGATGTGTCCGCCTAGAATTTGTGGCGCACACCAAGCTTAATTATTTGCCCAAATGGATTATGCGTATAAGGGTCATAATTCAGGTCAAGTCGTGCGAAGGGCGGGTCTTCGTCTGTCAGATTATAGACCGACACCCAAAAGGCGCTGTCTTCAAGGTCAGGGTTAAATGCTGACAATGACAAATTATAATGCACGTCATAGGTTTGATGGTTGTCGATGTCGCGCGGGTCGGCTCCGTCAATCGGGGGGTTATCCTCATAACTTCCGCTGAAATTGGCGACGAATTTCGCGCTGTGAAAGCCTGTCTGATATCCGGCATTCAATTTCCACTTTTCGCTGACGACAGATCTGAGATAGCCAACATCATCATTGAGCTTGTTCAGCGCGTCACGTTTTTCTTCATTCAAATTTGATGCGCCGACATCATAGCTGGAGATGATTGTGAACTCTGCACCGAGGTCCAAATCGCCATTTCCGAGCGGACGTTCATAGGCGAAACGAATATCAAAACCGTCCGTTTCAATGTCGGGGCCATTAATCATATTAACCCGAATGCGCTGAATGTCAGACGATTTCTTGCCCGTGCAATCGGCATCAGCACCGAAGCCGCAACTGACTTGAGAACCGAACATTCCACCGACATAGTTACCATCTCTGAAAGACCTTGCAATAATATCACCAAAGCTCTGTTTGATAATCGGGTCTTCAAAGGCGAAGCGCCAATAGTCAAAAGAGAAGGTGAATAAATCATCGCGCGCAAAGTCTGGCATGGTTTCATAAATAAGCCCAAGATTGAGAGTGGTTGCAGATTCCGGCTCTAGATCGGCTGTGCCAATCGTATCAATGGCTTTGAAAGAGCCGGTGGGCCCAACATAGCTTAGTGTCGTCGAGCGACCGCCCAACTGGTTCAAGGTCGGCCCACGGAAAGTGGTTGATGCTGAACCGCGCAAGGCGAGATCGTCATTGGCCTTAAAACGAAAGGCAAGTTTGGGGTCGAAGCTGTCACCGGTTTTGCCGCCATAATCTTCATAACGCGCCGAGATTTGGATTTCCAAATCGTCGATTGGGTTAAGCTGCACTTCACCGAACAGCGCTATGATGTCTTGCTTTTCGTCAAGCGGTGTCGTGCCTGCCAGAAAACCGAACTGGCCGGAACCTTCATAATCATCTGAACTATCTCCTTGAGTGCCGCGGTCGCAAAGGGCCTGAAGATTATTAAGCGCTCTCCAACGCTCATTTTCTTGCTTTGTTACGCATGGATTTTGATGCAGGTCATTACCTTCATAAACATCAATCTCATATGCCTCTTCACGATATTGAGCACCGGCGGCCCAGCCTATGCCATTGGCCAGTTCACCGCTGACCACACCGTCCCAAACGGTCAGTTCTGATGTGATAAGGGTTCCCAAATCATATTGCATCCATTTGCGTAATTCGGGTGTGTTCGCCAGTTCCGCGTCATAATCCGGATTGATTGATATTTTGCTGTGCTTGGCCTTAGGGATTTGAATGGCGTTTGAGAATGGATTGTAAAACTGACACCCGTTTTGGCCGGGCGTGTCGCCTTTGCAATTTGGCCCACCAAAGCCTTTTAGTGCCAGTGACCACCGCTCAATATAAGTATCGGGTGATGTTCCTTCCCGCTCAGATGTCGAGACAATAACAGATGTCGCATAATCAATTTCATGGTCCGTCGTCCCCTTCACACCAAGTGACAATTTCATTGTCTTATATTCGCGAAAGCCTGTATTTGGCGGGCCGCTTACGCCAAATGGGCGACCGAAAAACATGAAAGCGGCGCAAGAGGTATCGGTTCTGCTGCTTGGGGTACAATTTTCATCTACGGCACTTGTAAACGGCCCGTCGGCGAAATCGTGGTCTTCGGCATAAGCCGCCAAGCCTGGATGATAAGACGGAATGATACGTCCGGTAAACGCATCCGTATCGACCGGAACTTGCGGGGGAACTGATGGCGATGTGTTCCAATCGGGGATTTCATTTTTGCCCCATAAGACTTCGGCAAACAGCGACATATCAGCGTCAAAATCATGGGTGAGGGTGGCGAAGAAATTCGTTCGCTCTTCTTCTTCAATCAGATTGTCGAAATAGACATAATTATAAGTGCAATTTGCTTTACCGCGCGTGCCGGCCGATGCGTCACCAATAAAATCGGCACATCTTGCATCACGCAATGCGGGCAAGTTTTCCAACTCACCCTCCTCATTAAGCTCTTGATCTCTGGTAATTATATTGTCTTCGCTGGTGACCGGAATATAGCTGCCGGGATTAGGAATGCCGGTATAGCCTTTTCCATTGCCTTTATAGCCATAGGGCTGGATCGCCCAATCGCGCTCGCGCGCTTGTAATTTATTTCGCTTACTGTAGCCGTAAGACGCCATGATATGCGTTGCGCCGTTTGACCCGCCCCAAATGAGGCCGAGGTCTTGGTCGCCATCGCTGCCGTCAATCTCTTTATGCGAGATGGAGACTTCAAAGCCGTCAAAATCATCACGGGTGATGAAGTTGACGACACCGGAAATGGCGTCTGAGCCATAAGTGGCGGCCGCGCCATCTTTCAACAGTTCAACACGGTCAATGGCGATTGAAGGAATCATATTGATATCGACGAATAATTGCTGCTGTTCAGAGATTGCGCCCGCCGACCAAACATTGCGCCGTCCATTCAAGAGAACAAGGTTGCGCCCCGCACCAAGCCCGCGCAGATTTATGTTGGCCGTGCCCTCTAAGCCGTTGGATTGAAATTGATTGGTCTCGCCATCAACGCCCGAGCTAACGCCCAGCGTTTTGACCAGCTCAACCACTGACGGATTACCAATGCTGAATAATTCTTCGCTGTTCACCACATCAATAGGCACCGGCGCGTCTTCCGGCGATTGCTTAATATAAGAACCTGTCACAATCACCTCATCGACGCTGTCTTGCGCGCTAAGTGGTGACATGGCCAAGATGAGCGCAAATGCTCCATAAAAAGCCGTTCTCATGAAAATACGGTCTTGCATGCCTCGCGTGTCCCTTTCTGTTTTTGGACTTGATTGTCCAAAAGCGCGGCTCAGATTTGGCAGCTATGACTTAAGGATTTTCTATAAGCCGCTTCACAAGCTGCGCCCGCTGGTGCAGGATATTAGGCGATTTGTGCGGGAGGGCAATATGGTTCAGAGCTTACTAATGGTCACTGCAATTATCTGTGCAATTATCTGTGTAATTATCTGTGCCAGCACCCTTGCGGTGGTCATGCAGGTTTGGCGCTCAGACGAACGGAAAATAAGTCATGAGTAAAGCCCAATCAAAATCCGTTACCGCGCCGATGCAGGCGGTTGTTCATGCCGTTAATGTGGCGGTAGGCGACGCTGTCAGCGCCGGTCAAGAGCTTGTCATACTCGAGGCCATGAAAATGCAACACGCTTTGGCCGCGCCTGTTTCCGGCACGGTGAAAGCCATTAAATATGATGTCGGCGCGGTGGTTGAAGAGGGCTCGATGGTGGTCTCGGTCGAGGCCGGTGAAGACGCGACCGATATGGCGGCTGAAACGGCGTCGCATGACCTTGACGGGGTGCGCGCTGACTTGGCTGAATTGCAAGCGCGGCTGGCCCGCACGCAAGACGCCAATCGACCCGAGAAGATTGCCAAGCGGCACGAGAAGGGCCATCGCACGGCGCGCGAAAATGTCGATGACCTTTGCGACGAGGGCAGCTTTATCGAATATGGCCAGCTCATGGTAGCGGCGCAGCGTCAACGCCGCGATTTGGACGACCTTATCGACAACACACCCGCCGACGGGCTGGTCGCCGGTTTTGGCGCGGTGAATGGCGATATGTTCGACGATGATGCGGCGCGCACGGCGGTGCTGGCTTATGACTATACGGTGCTGGCCGGCACGCAAGGGCTGTTCAATCATAAAAAGACCGACCGCGTTTTGGAAATGGCGCATGAATGGCAAGTGCCGACCATCTTCTATACCGAGGGCGGCGGCGGTCGCCCGGGCGATACGGATGCCAGCAAAATTTCCGGCGGTGGTTTGGACGTGATGACCTTCGCCACTTGGGCGCAAGCCAGCGGGGTCGCGCCGCGCATTGCCGTGAATAATGGCTATTGCTTTGCCGGTAATGCGGTGTTGTTCGGCTGCGCCGATGTCACCATCGCCACCAAAGACAGCTATATCGGCATGGGCGGTCCGGCGATGATTGAAGGCGGCGGGCTGGGACAAGTCGCGCCGACAGATGTCGGGCCGATGGATATTCAAACCGAAAACGGCGTGGTCGATTTGCTGGCCGAGGACGAGGCGCATGCGACCGCTATGGCCAAGAAGCTGCTCGGCTATTTTCAGGGTGCATTGAAAACCCATGACTGCGACGACCAGCGCAAGCTGCGCCATATTATTCCCGAGGATAGAAAGCGCGCTTATGATATGCGCGAGGCGATTGAGATGATTGCCGATACGGGCAGTTTTTTGGAACTGCGCCGCGCCTATGGCAAGGGCATGATTACCGGCTTTATGCGGATTGAAGGCCGTCCCTTCGGGTTGATTGCCAATAATCCGGCGCATTTGGGCGGCGCGATTGATGCCGAGGCGGCGGAAAAAGCCGGACGCTTTGTGCAGCTATGCGATGGCTTCGATTTACCGATTGTCTCTTTTTGCGATACGCCAGGCTTTATGGTCGGGACGGAGCACGAAAAATTCGGCACAGTGCGCCGCGCTTCTTCCATGCTGGTGGCGGGGGCAAGTATTTCCGTGCCGGTCTTTATGGTGGTGCTGCGCAAGGGCTATGGGCTGGGCGCGCAAGCCATGGGCATGGGCAGTCTGCATGTGCCGCAACTGACCATTGCATGGCCGACCGGTGAGTTCGGTCCGATGGGGTTGGAGGGCGCGGTGCGGCTCGGCTATTCCAAAGAGATTGCTGCCGCCGGTGGCGAAGGCACGACAGATGGCGATGCGCTGTTCAATAAATTGCTTGATGCGATGATTGCCAATGGTAAGGCGTTAAACGCTGCCATGTATCACGAAATTGACGCGGTGATTGACCCGATGGAGACGCGCAGCTATCTGACCCGCGCGTTGAAAACCCTGCCGGTCGGCAAAAAACACGGTGGTGGTAAGCGACCCTTTATCCCGACTTGGT
>FZLQ01000025.1 GCA_900197605.1 Phyllobacteriaceae bacterium Water-Bin73 | reverse complement strand
CTTCCCGACACTGGCCGAGCAATGCGCCAAGAATAATATCGACCCGACCACCACGCCGCTGCCGATTGCACCGGCGACGCATTTTCATATGGGCGGCATTAAAACCGATAATTATGGACGCACCGGCTTGCCCGGCCTGTGGGCTTGCGGCGAGGTTGCCTCAACGGGCTTGCATGGCGGCAATCGTCTGGCCAGTAATTCGCTGCTGGAGGCTTTGGTCTTTGGCGCGCGCATTGCCGAAGATGTCAATAATATCATGCCGTTAACGTCTTTTGCGCGGGCTGCTCAGCCGGCCACATTGCCCGATGGCGACACCACTTTACTGGCCCCGGCCATGCAAAATCTGCGCGCGCTTATGGCGTGCCATGTCGGTGTGCTGCGCCATGCTGATGGGCTGATTTATACGCTGCACGAATTGGAACGCTTGCAACGCGCAGCCAATGGCATGGCGCCTTTTGCCAATATGGTATTGGCTGCGCAATTCGTCAGCATGGCGGCCTTGCTGCGCGAAGAAAGCCGCGGCGGTCATGCGCGCAGTGATTTCCCCAATATGGCGGCTGCCGCGCATAGCGTCTTGACCTTACGCAGTCTCAATGATGCTTATGACCATCTGCCGCCCATCAATAAAGATTTCGTCACCGCCACGGCGCAAGCCGAATAGTGCAGGCGGATTTAGCATGCATATAATAACCGATGCCTTGCCGATATTGGCGCCTGAATTGGTCGCCCGTCTGGTCGGCGATGCGCTGGCGGAGGATTGGCAAACGTGCGGCGATGTGACCTCGCAAGCAGTTATTCCGACCACGGCGCAAGCCCATGCCATTATTCGCGCCCGCGATAGCGGCGTGTTGGCAGGTCTTGATTTGGCTGAGACGGCTTTTCTGGCGCATGATAGCGGCTTAACCGTGACCCGCCACAAAGCCGATGGCGACGCGCTGGCTGAGGGACATGATGTGATGAGTATTGCCGGTCCGGCGCATGCGCTATTATCGGCAGAGCGCGTCGCGCTGAATTATCTTGGCCATTTATCCGGCATTGCCAGCAAGACAGCCAAGCTGGTGGCGCTGATAGCCCATACGGAAGCCAAAATTTGCGACACGCGCAAAACCACGCCCGGGCTTCGCGCCGTTGAAAAATACGCTGTGCGCGCCGGTGGCGGGGCCAATCACCGCTTCGGCCTTTATGACGCCGTGCTGATTAAGGACAATCACATTGCCGTTGCCGGTGGCATTACCGCCGCCCTAAACGCCGCACAGAAAAATGCGGGCGACCTGCCGATTGAGATAGAGGTTGATACGCTGGCGCAATTTGAGGAAGCACTGGCGGCTGATGCAAAAATCGTGCTGCTCGATAATATGACGCCCGACATGCTGCGCGCGGCTGTCGCCCTTAATCAAGGCCGCGCCATATTGGAAGCCTCGGGGCGGGTATCGGAAGACAGCGCGGTCAGCATTGCCGAAAGCGGGGTCGATTATATCTCCGTCGGGGGCATTACCCATTCAGCACTCACGCTCGACCTCGGCCTGGATATTGATATCAGCTAAAAATCCTGCCTAAAAGTCGCTCACCCGATGGTCATTATAGAAAATATGGCGGCCGATTTTGGCCAGCTTGACCATGGAGCGGTTCCAATAGGGGTCAACATAGTCGGCGTGATAATGGGTCGCGCGCGCCGTAGCCGGTCCGGCCCGCACGGTCACCAGCTTATTGCCTGCCATGCGGAGGGCTTTGCGCCATAAAGCGCGATGCTTCGGGCGGTCAGACAGACCATCACAAGCAAAAGAGAATTGGCATTTATGGCGGCGATATTGCCCCTGAAACACCACGCCGCAAATCGACCCCGGATATTTCGGCGATAAAGCCCGATTGATAACCACATCAGCCACCGCTTCCCAACCGGCCACCGGCTCGGAGCGCGCCTCAAAGTAAATGGCTTGCGCCAAACAGCCTTGCGCATCGGCTAATGTTTCCACATGAGCTTTTGGTTTGAGGCCACGAAATAGACTTTCGCCGCGCACATAATCTGCTTTTTCAAAAATCGGCTCGGGCGCGCGGCTGGCTATGCGCTCCGGATTGCGCATACCGGAAATAATCGACACGCTTAACAGCGCAATGACCGCCAAAGCACCGAGACGCGTGATAAATGGCCGTTTTGGGCCAAAAATATAGCGTAAATCAAGCCATTCAATAAGGCGTAGCATCGGGTTCCTCGCTTATCCCCCTCAGTTAACGCTTGAACTATTAAATTCTAGTAAACTGATTTGCGACATGCGCCAAGCCAATCGGGCCTAAAACTGACCCCAAAAAATCAGGCCAAAACCAACATGAATTGGCTTATTTTCCGTCTTTTATCGCTGCTTGTGCGGCCGCCAAACGGGCAATCGGCACGCGGAAGGGCGAACAGGAGACATAATCAAAGCCCATTTGGTAAAAGGCGACAATCGACGCCGGATCGCCGCCATGCTCGCCACAAATACCCAGTTTGAGGTCGGGGCGAACAGCGCGGCCTTTATCGGCCGCCATTTGCACAATCGGCCCGACCCCGGCCACATCAAAACTGGCAAATGGGTCTTTTTCCATAATACCCTGACTGACATAGGCGGGCAGAAAACGCGCCGCATCATCGCGGCTGACACCCAGCGCGGTTTGCGTCAAATCATTCGTGCCGAAAGAGAAGAACACGGCTTCTTCAGCCAGCGCATCAGCCACCACGGCAGCGCGCGGCACTTCAATCATCGTGCCAAGCTGATAAGCCGCATCGGCAATGCCATATTCAGCGGCCAGCGGCGGCACCAGCGCCTTCAAAATCCGCAATTCGGCGGCATCGACAATCAAGGGAAACATAATCTCGACCGGCGTTTTGCCCTTATTGGCTTTCATCGCGGCAAAAATCGCGCGCAATTGCATGGTGTAAATTTCCGGCGCGGTGATGCCCAAACGGCTACCGCGATGACCCAGCATCGGATTGCTCTCGACCAATTCACCAATGCGCCCGCGCAACTGTTCTTGGGTTTGCCCCAAAGCGTCGGCCAGCGCGCTGATATTATCATCAGCGTGGGGCAAAAATTCATGCAAGGGCGGGTCGAGCAGGCGAATGGTCACCGGTCGCGCGCCCATAGTGTCAAACAGGCTGGCGAAATCATCGCGCTGCATCGGCATAAGCTGTGCCAGTGCTTTTTCGCGCGCCGCCGCATTGGCCGCCAAAATCATTTCCCGCACCAGCGCAATGCGCTCCGGGTCAAAAAACATATGCTCGGTGCGACACAGGCCAATCCCCTCAGCCCCAAAGCGCAGCGCGCGCGCGGCATCGCGAGCGGTTTCCGCATTGGTGCGAATACCCATTGTGCGGCGGGCATCAGCCCATGCCATCAGCGACCCGAAATCGCCGGTCAGTTCGGCTTCCAATGTCGGCACAGCGCCCAGCATGATGCGCCCCGATGTGCCATCAACCGTGATGACATCGCCCTCTTTCAATTCTTGCTTTTCGACCTGCGCGGTTTGGCGGTCATAATCAATATGCAATTGGCCCGCCCCTGAAACGCAAGGCCGCCCCAGCCCCCGCGCCACAACCGCCGCGTGACTGGTCATGCCGCCGCGCGAGGTCAAAATGGCGCGTGCCGCATACATGCCCTGAATATCCTCAGGGCTGGTTTCCATGCGCACCAACACCACGTCTTTGCCTTGCGCCGCCAGCGCCTCGGCGCGCTCAGACGAAAAGGCAATCGCGCCACTGGCCGCGCCGGGCGAGGCCGGCAGGCCTTTGGTCAAAACCTTCATACGCGCGCGCGGGTCAAGCGTCGGGTGCAGTAAATGCTCAAGCGAGGCCGGTTCAATACGCAGCAGCGCCTCGGTTTCATCAATCATGCCCTCGGCCACCATATCAACGGCAATCTTAATCGCCGCCTCGACCGTGCGCTTTCCGGCGCGGGCTTGCAGAATAAACACGCGCCCATTTTGCACGGTAAATTCGACATCTTGCATATCCTTGAAATGGCTTTCGAGACGTTTGAAAATCTCAACCAATTCGCCATGCACATCGGGCAATTCTTCTTCCAAAGATAAATCGTCCATCTGCGCGGCTTCACGCGCCGCTTTAGTCAGATAAAGCGGGGTGCGAATTCCCGCGACGACATCTTCGCCCTGCGCGTTCATCAAATATTCGCCATAAAGCGCGTCTTCGCCGGTGGACGGATTGCGGGTAAAGGCGACACCGGTCGCGCTTTTATCCCCCAAATTACCGAACACCATAGACTGAATGGTCACGGCTGTGCCCCATTCATCGGGAATATCATGCAACCGACGATAAGTGGTGGCGCGCTGATTGTTCCAACTATTGCATACCGCGCCAATGGCACCCCAAAGCTGCTCTTGCGGGTCTTGCGGAAACGGCTTGCCTGCTTCGCGCTCAATCATCTCGGCAAATTTCTTCGAGATTTCCTGCCAGTCATCTGCCTCCAAATCGGCATCTAATGACAGCGCGTTTTCAAACTTATAGTCGTCAATAATATCTTCAAAGAAATCATGGCTAATGCCCATCACCACATCGCCATACATTTGCTGAAAGCGGCGATAGCTGTCCCAGGCAAAACGCGGGTCGCCGGTCTTCGCAGCCAGTGCCGCAACCGTCACATCATTCAGCCCCAAATTGAGCACCGTATCCATCATGCCCGGCATGGAAGCGCGCGCGCCCGAGCGCACCGAGACCAGCAGCGGCTTGTCTTCGTCGCCCAAATAAAGGCCCATATCATCTGAAAGCCGCGCCATTGCGCCCTCGACCTCGGCTTTTAAGCCGTCGGGAAACGCGCTCTCATTGGCGTTGTAAAAAGTGCAAACATCGCTGGTCAGCGTAAAGCCGGGCGGCACGCGCAAGCCCATACGGCACATTTCGGCCAGATTGGCACCCTTGCCACCAAGCAGATCGGTCATCTGCGCCGAACCTTCGGCAAATCCGTCAGCAAAGGCATAGACAAATTTGCTATCCGTCATGCCGCGTCCCTATTCAACCAAATCAAAATCTGCGGCACGGCGCATATTTTGAATCAGCGCCTGCAGCAATGCCAAACGATTATGCCTGATTTTTTCGTCATCGTCATTGACCATGACGGCCTCGAAAAAAGCATCAACCGGCGCGCGCAATGTCGCCAGCGCATCAAGTTGTTGTTCATAGCGCGCCGTGGCGCTATCGGCCAAAGCGGTAATCGCCTCATGCAGTTGCTTTTCTTCGGCAACCGCCAGCAAAGCCACATCGACATCGGCGCCTTCGTGCTTGGCCTTGGCGCAAATGCCATTGGCGCGCGTATAGGCCGCCGTTAAATTGCCGCCATCTTCGCTGTCGAGAAAGGCTTTCAACTGCGCCGATTTGGCCGCCAGTTCCACCACATCATCGCTGCCCAGCGCGAACACGGCATTGACCACATCATGCGAGATGCCCTGCCCGCGCAAATGAACTTTCAGGCGGTCGGCGACAAAACCCAGCAAGTCGTCAGCCGGTGCCGCAGCCGCGCCATGCAAAGCAAAGCTCTCGGCAAACACAGCCGACAAGGAAAGTGCGGTCTCGGTTTCCAGCAAAATACGAATAACGCCCAAAGCGGCTCGACGCAGCGCATAAGGGTCTTTCGAGCCGGTCGGCTTTTCATCAATCGACCAAAAGCCGGTCAGCGTGTCGATTTTATCGGCCAGCCCAACCGCCATGCCCTCGACGCTTGCCGGAATGGCATCGCTTGGCCCCAAAGGCTTATAATGGTCGCGAATGGCGGCGGCGACATCATCGCCCAAGCCATCATTTCGCGCATAATAGCCGCCCATAATGCCCTGCAATTCGGCGAATTCATAAACCATGCCGGAGGTCAAATCGGCTTTACACAATGCGGCGGCGCTTTTGGCGGCGGTCGCATCAGCCGATAAGGCGGGGGCTAAACTCTCGGCCAGCTTGGCGATGCGCTGGCTTTTATCGGCGACTGTGCCGAGCTTGGCCTGAAAGGTAATTTTCTCAAGGCTCGGCAGACGGCTTTCCAACGTGTTCTTGCGGTCTTGGTCCCAAAAGAAACGGCCATCAGACAGGCGGGCGCGTAGCACGCGCTCATTACCGGCGATAATCGCTGCGCCGCCATCATCTGTCAGCATATTTGAAATGGTGATGAAATAAGGTGCCAGCGTGCCGTCTTTCCGGCGCAGCGCAAAATATTTCTGATGCGTTCGCATCACTGAAATCAGCACCTCTTCGGGCACATCCATAAATGCATCGTCGATCTTACCGACCAGCGGCACCGGCCATTCAACCAGTCCCGCCGTCTCGCTGATAAGCGCGCTATCCTCAGCCAACACGCAATCAACGCTGTCAGCCAAACGCGCCGCATCTTCGGCAATCATCGCCTCGCGCACCGAGGCATCAACCAGCACATGCGCCTTTTCCAACGCGCCGACATAATCATGCGCGTCGGTAATCTCTATCGCCTCAGGCGTCATGAAGCGGTGGCCGTAAGTCACATTGCCGCTTGTTAAACCGCCGATTTCAAACGGCACAATATCGCCGTCAAACAGGCATAAAATGGAACGCAGAGGCCGCACCCAACGCAAGCTGCCACGTCCCCAGCGCATTGATTTCGGCCATTGAAAACCCTCAATCAAGCCGGGCATGAAGCCGCTCAATGCGGCGGCCAACGCACCGCCTTTTTCATCAATATCCAGCACGTAAAACGCGCCCTTTTTATTCTCTTCCACGCTCAGACTATCTGTCGTGTCGAGACCATTGGCGCGCAAAAAACCCTCAATGGCTTTTTCCGGCGCATCGACACGCGGGCCTTTGCGCTGCTCTTTGCGATCAGGCAGGTCTTGCGGCAGACCGGTGGCCAGCAGCGCGACGCGTTGCGGCGCGACATGTGCGGTCAGGCTATCGGCGGTCACGCCAAAGCCCTTCAAAAATTCGTCGATTTTGCGGCTTAATTGTTCAGCCGCAGCGGCTTGCATGCCGGCGGGAATTTCTTCTGAATAAAGCTCAATCAGCAAGTCAGCCATGCTGGCCTCCTTTGAGCGAACCGGCCAACCAAGCCTCGGCGCAGGCTTTGGCCAGCGTCCGCACGCGGCCAATATAAGCCTGTCGCTCGGTCACGGAAATCACCCCGCGCGCATCAAGCAAATTGAAATTATGGCTCGCCTTCATGCACTGGTCATAGGCCGGTAGCGCCAGCCCTTTCTCAACCAATTGCAAACACTCGGCTTCAGCATCTTCAAAATGGCGGAACAGAATATCCGTATTGGCGGCTTCAAAATTATAATGCGAGAACTCGACCTCATTGCGATGAAACACATCGCCATAGCGCACGGCTTTGTCGTCATCGCGGCCATTAAAATCGAGCTCAAACCCATTATCCGTGCCCTGCACATACATGGCGAGGCGTTCGAGGCCATAGGTCAGCTCGCCCGCCACCAGCTCGCAATCAATGCCGCCAACTTGTTGGAAATAGGTGAATTGCGACACTTCCATGCCATCGCACCAGACCTCCCAGCCCAGCCCCCATGCCCCTAAAGTCGGGCTTTCCCAATCATCTTCGACAAAGCGAATATCATGCGCTTTCGGGTCAATGCCCAACACCTCAAGACTGTCGAGATAAAGCTGCTGGATATTATCGGGCGACGGCTTCAAAATCACTTGGAACTGATAATAGTGCTGAAAGCGATTTGGATTTTCGCCATAGCGGCCATCTGTCGGGCGGCGCGATGGCTGCACATAAGCCGCATTCCACGGCTCCGGCCCCAAAGCGCGCAAAACCGTAGCCGGATGAAACGTGCCCGCGCCCATTTCCATATCATAGGGCTGCAAAACCACGCAGCCGTAATCGGCCCAATAGCGTTGCAAATTGAGAATTAAATCCTGAAAACTGGGCGGCTTATCGCCGATTGCACGGTCACTCATGAGCGGAAACTACCCGCCGTTCTTGCCAAAAGCAAGCGCCGCGCCGTGGCGCAAAACCGCTTCGGCCATATCGCTGGGTTGGGCGTTCTCATCTTGCAAAATCAATGGCGGTAAAAGTGTCACCGGCGCACGGGCATCGCGCTTGCCGCGCACAATCACCCGCGTCGCGGCTTGGTGCGGCTTGGGCATAATCGGCAGGACGCGCAAATCACCCAATCGCTTATGCATGACTGTCAGCAGGCGGTCGAGCGCATCGGCGCGATGCACAAAGCTGATAAAGCCGCCGGCGCGGGTCAACGCGCAGGCACATTTCACCCAATTATCCAGCGTTCCCGCCGCGCCAATATAGGCGCGCGCTTTGCCGGCATTGTCGATTTCCGGCACGCTGCCGACATCGTGAAACGGCGGATTGGCAATCACTTCGTCAAAACTATTGGCGACGATATGCAAATCGCCAAAAGCACCGGCAATATCGCCCCGACGAAAATGCGCCCGCTCATCAAGACCATTGGCGGCGGCATTGGCCTGCGCCAAAGCGACAAGCTCGCTGTCAAATTCAATGCCGGTAATATGCGCGTCATGGCGGCGCGCCAAAAAGCATAAAGACGCGACCCCGGCCCCGCTGCCCAATTCGGCAACATGGCCGTTTTGCGGCGGGTCGGCGGAGGCCGCCAACAGCACGGCATCATGGCCCGAGCGAAAACCGTCGCGCGGCTGCCGCAGGCGCAATTTACCGCCTAAAAAGCCATCATGACTGTAAGCACCGGCATTATCGTCATCACCGCCCTGCATCCTATTGTCTCATTTATCGCCCGTGACCCTTGTTTTCCTTGACCTAAGCCCATATCCGCACATAATCACCCCCAATATGACAAAAATTATCAATTTTAGCGAGAGCCGCCGCCAGACAGACGACGCGCTGAGCGATTTATTGACGCTGTTTGGCGATGAATTGCAGCAGGTCGAGCAGGTGATTGTTGACCACATGAAATCGGCGGCTGATTTGATACCGACCATTACCGAGCATCTTATCGGCGCGGGCGGCAAGCGACTGCGCCCGCTTTTGACGTTATCAGCGGCGCGCATGGCCGGTTATAAAGGCCATGACCACATTATTATGGCCGCCGCCGTTGAATATATGCACACCGCGACCTTGCTGCATGATGATGTTGTCGATGATAGCGATATGCGGCGCAGCCAGCCGACGGCGCGCAATCTTTGGGGCAATCAGGCCAGCGTGCTGGTTGGTGATTTTCTGCTCGGTCAGGCATTTCGCATGATGGTGGCCGCCAAATCGCTGCCTGCTTTGGACATTTTATCTTCCGCCGCTGCGGTGATAGCCGAAGGCGAGGTCATGCAATTGGCCGCGATGAATAATGCCCAAGTCAGCGAGGACAGCTATCTCGATATTATCGACGCCAAAACCGCCGCTTTATTTGCAGCGGCTGCCGAAGTCGGCGGCGTAATTGCCGATGCGGAAACCGCCGAGCGAAAAGCGCTGGCCGCTTATGGCCGCAATCTCGGCATTGCGTTTCAACTGATTGACGATGCGCTGGATTATGGCAGCGTCAATCGCGTCTTGGGCAAGAATATTGGTGAGGATTTGGCCGAGGGCAAAGTGACCCTGCCGGTCATACTCGCCTATCACCGCGGCGACATCGCGGCGCGTGCTTTTTGGGAAAAAGTCGTAACCAAGCCCAGCAATGACCCGGCCCATTTGGAGCAAGCCCTCAAACTCATAGCAGAAACCGACGCGCTGAACGACACGGTCGAGCGAGCGCGCCATTATGGCGACAAAGCCAAAGATGCGATTGCGCTATTTGCCGCCGATGATGTTCAAAAAACGCTAATCCGTCTCGTTGATTTTTGTATCGCCCGCGCCTATTAAGCGACCGGCAACCACCCAATCTTTTTCCCGCATGGTGCGATAACGCGCCGCCATAGCGCGTCCACTGCCCGGCGCAGACAGACCGAAACAGGTCGCGCCCGAACCGCTCATGGCGACATAAGCCAAACCGGCTTTTCGCAAAGCCGCCAGACAATCCTCAATTTCAGGTGCCAGCGAACACGCCGCCGCTTGTAAATCATTACCCTGCGCGCGCATAAAATCCAGCAAGCCGGTGCTTGAGGCAAAGCCCTCAGGCGCATTTATCGGCTTGGAAAATTCGCCCTTTGCCGCAAAGGCGGCAAACACATCAGCCGTTGACAGCGCGACACGTGGATTGACCAGCACAATATCGGCAGGCGGCAAATCGGGCAGCCGCTCAATATCATGGCCTATGCCGCTCATCCAAGCGGGCGCCGTATCCAGACAGACCGGCACATCGGCTCCCAATGAGGCGGCAATTTCGGTGAGCGGCACATCGACATTGTGTAACTGAGCCAGCCCCCGCAGCGCCGCCGCCGCATCAGCCGAGCCGCCGCCAATCCCCGCCGCGACCGGCAGGTTTTTTTCCAAAATAATTTGGCTGTGCAAAGCCTGTCCGGCATGCGACGCCAAGCGCACATGCGCCTGTGCGATAATATTCGCCTCGCCCAATGCGGCAGCAAAAGGCCCGCTCAATTGCAGACTGCTGGTCTCGGATTTACTGATAAACAAGCGGTCGCCAATATCCGCATAGGCCACCAGACTTTCCAGCAGATGATAGCCATCATCGCGCCGACCGGTGATTTTGAGACTGAGATTGATTTTGGCCGGTGCCGATACGCGCAGCATCGGGGCTAAATCGCCGTGCCACCGCGCGGCATATGCGCTTCCGGTTTTTTCTTCTCCGGTGCGCCCAAGCCGGTCAGTAATTTGCGTTCAATTTTCGCGCGGTCTTCATCAGTCGGTTCAAAAGCCAATGCTTTGCGCCATTGATAGCGCGCCTCAACTTCGCGCTTCATGCGCCACAGCGCATCGCCCAAATGGTCGGTGATAACCGGATCAGTCGGCTCAAGCTGCGAGGCACGCTCCAGCACTTTCAACGCCGTGGCGTAATTGCCGAGGCGGTAATGCGCCCAGCCCAGACTGTCCACAAAGGAGCCGTTTTTCGGCTGTTCGTTCACTGCCTGTTTGATGATTTTCAGCCCCTCATCAAGATACATGCCCTTATCAATCCAGCTATAGCCGAGATAATTCAGCACATGCGGCTCGTTATTGGATAATTTACGCGCGCGCTGCAAATCAATTTCAGCCATATCCCAATCGCCCAGACGCTCGCGCATCATGCCGCGCACAAAATACAAATGCCAATCGCGCGGACGTTCTTTCTCAATCAACGCCACCGCCGCATCGTAAGAGTTTTCGGCTTCGGCAAAGCGCAATTCCGAGCGATATAAATCGCCCAGCGATACTAGCAAGTCACGGTCATTCGGGTGCAGACGTAATTGCTGGTTCAACACCGCAATCGCCGCCTCAGCCGCGCCCGCCTCAAACAACATTTGCGCCCGCTGAATTTGTGCGTCGCGATACAGCAAGCCGCCCTTGTCGATGGTCGAAAACTGCTCGGCGGCATCGACAAAGCGGTCGCGCGCGCCCAAAAGCTGCGCCACTGAAAAAGCAATTAACTCATTATCGCCATCAAGATGCTGCGCCAGCCGCAAATAACCCAACGCCAAATCAAACCGGCTTTCGTTTTGCATGGCTTCGGCAATGGCGGCAAAAGCCTCCGCCATGGCGGCCATCGGGTCGGCTTCAATCGGTGGTTTCTCGCCACGGCCCAAACGCGCTTGCGCGGCGCTGACATGGGCGTGTTCCAAATGCGCGCCGTGATAAAATTCATATAATTTGGCGGCGCGCTCGGTCTCGTTTTGGCGTTCCAAAAATGCGCCATAAGACAGAACAAAATAAAGATACCGCGCCGCGCCCGCCCGCACGGCTTCGGCATAATGCGTCGCCGCAGCTTTGCTATTGCCGTTAATCTCAAGTGCACGCGCCGCTTGCACCAGTGGCACACCGGCAAACAGGCTGGCGCGGGTGAGTTTTTTAACCGCCGCCGCACCGCGCTCTTCATCATCGCGCGCCAGAGCAATCCATAGCTCCATATTCGGTGCCAATACCGAGCCGAGCGGCCCGCCGCCAATCGCATCAACATGCTCAAGCGCGACATCAAACTGCGCGCGCTTGAACGCGTCGACCGACAATAAAGTATGCGCTTGCTGGTTTTGCGGGGTAACGGATATTAAACGCCGCGCCAATTTCAGCGCCACGTTAAAATCACCGGCCAAAACCTGCGCCTGCATGGCCGATTGCAAAAGCTCATCATCCTCAGGCCGCGCAGCCAATGCGCGTTCCCAATAATCGCCCGCCGCATCAGCATCGTTGAGAAGCACCGCCTGACGCGCCGCCAGATAAGCACCGGCTGCGCCCTGATCGGCGATGATTTCCTCAACCTTTTGCGAAATCTGAACAACGCCAATAGCAACAATCACGCAAATGGCTGCGAGGCCGATAAGCAGATAATGTCGCTTGGTCATTTGCTTCACCTTATTGTCTTTTTGTTAGGGCCAACCGATTACATATTCGGATAATTAGGTCCGCCTGCCCCTTCCGGCACTACCCAGTTAATGTTCTGACTCGGGCATTTAATATCGCATGTTTTACAATGCACGCAGTTTTGCGAATTGATTTGCAAGCGCGGATTGCTGCCATCATTTTCAGCGACAATCTCATACACACCGGCCGGACAAAAACGCTGCGCCGGTTCATCGTATTCTTTTAGATTAACCTCGATCGGCACAGACGGGTCTTTCAAGGTCAAATGCGCCGGTTGGTCTTCCTCATGATTGGTCGCTGACAAGAACACAGAGGATAACTTGTCAAAGGCCACCTCGCCATCGGGCTTTGGATAATCAATCAGCGCGCACTCAGAGGCTTTTTTCAGCGTCGCATAATCGGGCTTGCCGTGGCTCAGCGTAAACGGCAGGCCAATGCGCAAAGTCCGCATCCACATTTCTGCGCCGCCCAAAAGCGTGCCGATAAAATTGCCGAATTTCGATAGAAGCGGTTTCACATTGCGCACCATTTTCAATTCTTTGGCAACGCGTGAGACATTATAGGCCTCTTGATAAGCGCTTAACTCGTCATGGCTGCGCCCGCTTGTGACCGCATCAAACGCGGCTTCCGCCGCCATAATGCCGGTTTCCATCGCGTTATGGCTGCCTTTAATGCGCGGCACATTCACAAAACCGGCTGAACAACCGATAAGCGCACCGCCCGGGAAAGCCAGCTTCGGCACGGATTGATAACCGCCCTCAGTAATGGCGCGCGCGCCATAAGACACGCGCTTGCCGCCTTCCAGCAGCGGCTTAATGGCGGGGGGCATTTTGAAGCGCTGAAATTCATCGTAAGGCGACAAATGCGGGTTTTGATAATTCAGATGGGTCACAAAACCGATGGACACAAAATTATCGCCAAAGTGATACAGCCATGAGCCGCCACCGGTTTTATTGTCCAGCGGCCAGCCCAGCGTATGTTGAACAAAGCCCGGCTTGTGTTTGTCCGGGTCAATCTGCCATAGCTCTTTAATGCCGAGGCCGAATTTTTGGTAATCGCTATCCTTGTCCAATTCATAATTGGCAATCGCCGCTTTCGACAAAGAGCCGCGCACACCCTCACCGAGCAGCGTATATTTGGCCGATAATTCCATGCCCGGCATCCAGCCGTCTTTTTTGCCACCCTCTTTCGACACACCCATATCGCCGGTTGCGACACCGCGCACAGCGCCATTGTCATCGAACAGCAATTCAGCCGCCGCAAAGCCCGGGTAAATTTCGACACCGAGATTTTCAGCCTGTTCCGCCAACCAGCGCGCCACATTGCCAAGGCTGGCAATATAATTGCCGTGATTTTTCATCAAAGGCGGCAACATGAAATTGGGCAGCGGAAACGAACCGGCCGGGCCGAGCACCAAAAACTTATCATCGGTCACCGGCGTTTCCAGCGGCGCACCCATATCTTTCCAATCGGGAAAAAGACGCTCAATACCGACCGGATCAATAACCGCGCCCGATAAAATATGTGCACCGATTTCAGAGCCTTTTTCAAGCACACAGACAGAGACATCTTCACCTTTTTCAGCAGCCATTTGTTTAAGGCGAATGGCGGCAGACAGACCGGCGGGGCCGCCGCCGACAATCACCACATCATATTCCATGCCTTCGCGTTCTTCGGGGGCCAACGCCCATCCCTGCCGCGCATTAACCTGATTGACCGGTAAATCACTCATGAAGTGCTCCATCTTTGAGCGGCGGAAGACCTCCGACCGCATTCGTAAAATTGGCCTTAACCTAACGCTTTCTGGAGTTTCGTGCAAATGCCCACCCATTTCTCGGCATGCGACCCAATGTCGTTTGAATGCGCGCAAGAGTGTGCTTTTATGGCGGCAATCGTGGAGAGACTGATGACTGATTCGCCGTCACAGGCTGAAATTATCGACATGTTGCGCCAGCACGTTGAGGCCGGTTGCACCGATATGCTGGCTGATGCGCCGATTAATCATTTTGACGCAGCGCCGCCTGAGGCCGCACCCGCTGAAATGCGCCCTGTTGAGGCCGCGCCGGAAATGGCCGCACCGGTCGCGCCCATCGCCCCGACACAGAATAATATCGACACCACTGAACTGGCGGCATCGGCTGATAGTTTACCGGCCTTGCGCGCCGCAATGGAAGATTTTGACGGCTGCGCCCTTAAGAAAACTGCCAAGAATACGGTTTTTTCTGACGGTGTTGAGGGCGCGAAGATAATGCTGATTGGCGAAGCCCCCGGCCAAGACGAAGACCGGCAAGGCAAACCATTTGTCGGCGCTTCCGGTCAATTTCTGGATACCATGCTGGCCGCTATTGGCATTAGCCGCATGGAAAATTTATATATTTCCAATGTTGTGCCGTGGCGTCCGCCGGGCAATCGCACCCCCTCGCCTGATGAGATTGCGCTGTGTCAGCCATTTATCGCGCGCCATATCGCGCTGGCCAAACCTGACATGCTGCTGCTGGTCGGCAACATTTCAAACAAGACCTTGCTGGCGACCGATACCGGCATCACCAAATTGCGCGGCCAGTGGCAGCGCTATGAAGCCGACGGCCTGTCCATTTCCGCTTTGCCGCTTTTGCATCCGGCCTATGTGCTGCGCCGCCCCGAAACCAAAGCCGATGTCTGGGCAGATTTGTGCCGCCTCAAAAAACGACTGGCCAATTAATGCGCAAAACACTCATTCTTTTGGCGGCGCTTCTGGCCGCAGGTCATCTCGGCCAAATGGCGCAAGCCGGCAATAAGCAGGGTGATATGGTCGCGCCGCCAGTGCCGCGCCCCGATTATCGCCCGGCCATATTGCCCGATGCGGTTTTGTATAAGAATATTTTCAGCCTGCAAGAAACCGGCAAATGGGGACGCGCTGATCGGCTTATCAAAAAGCTGGAGGACACGACGCTGATGGGGCATGTGCTGTATCAGCGCTATATGCACCCGACCGCCTATCGCGCCAAATGGACAGAGCTACACGATTGGCTGAAAAATTATGCCGACCAGCCCGGTGCATGGCGGCTTTACAAGCTGGCGCAAAAACGCAAACCGCGCGGCGTCTCCATGCCCAAGCGCCCCCCCTCGCGGGTTTATTTCAATGAGCGCGCCAGCGCCAGTGAGCGGCTTTTTCGCACCCGCACGGCGCGGCGCATTAAAAAGCGGGTCGAATATTTGGTTCGCCATGAACGCCCGACACAGGCGCTGACATATATCTCCGAACACGCACAAGACCGCCGCTTAAAGCGCACGGAAACGCATTTTCTAAAATCGCTGATTGCGCGCTCTTATTATATTGAGGGCAAGATTGAGGCATCGCTGAAGCTGGCGCGCGAAGCCACTGAGTCGCGTGCCAATGTGCAAATGTCGGATTGGCATGCCGGTCTTGCCGCCTATCGTCTCAATAAAATCGACACGGCGATTACGCATTTTGAAAAACTCGCCCGCAACCGCACAGCCAGCCCGACTTTGCGCGCTAAAGCCTCTTATTGGGCGGCGCGCGGCTTGCGCCAAACCGGCGAAGTTGAAAATGCCGAGCAACATTTCCGCGCCGCCGCGCGCACCGGTGGTGATTTTTATGCCCTGCTGGCGATGCAGCATATTCGCGGTGGCATGACGATTGAATGGCGCCAAGCGACATCGAGCCAAGACAATTTATTTATTGCCCATCCGGCTGTGCGCCGCGCGCAAGCCCTGCGCCAAGCCGAGCAAGAAGAACTGGCCGAGTTGGAACTGCTGTATCTGCAAGAACGTCTGAGCGATATTGAAGCGCGCGCCCTAATGGCCTTTGCCCGCGACAATCAATACCCCGCCGTGCAACTGGCATTGGCGACGCGGCTGGGCGGCAATACAGCGAATGGCCTGCCCCTGCCACTGCTCGAAGGCAGTTATCCGATTGTCGATATTGCGACAAATGGCGTTGACCGCGCCCTTGTGCTGGCGCTTATCCGGCAAGAGAGCCGCTTCAAAGCGCGCGCCAAATCGCATGCCGGGGCGCGTGGATTAATGCAAATCATGCCTGGCACGGCGGCTTTTGTGACCGGCGATTGGTCGCTTTATCGCCGCCGCGGCCGCGATCAATTGCTCGATGCCCAGCTTAATCTGGAGATTGGCCAGAAATATCTGACCATGCTGATGGATGAGACTTATTTTTCCGGTTCGCTGGTGCATATGCTGGCAGCCTATAATGGCGGGCCCGGCAATGTGCGGCGTTGGCGGCGTGAGTTAAGCGATGTCCAAGACCCGCTTTTATTTATTGAGAGCCTACCCGCGCCCGAGACGCGCAATTATGTGCAAAAAGTGATGGCGAATTTATGGATTTATCGGGACCGGCTGGCGCAAAGCCCTGACAGCCAGCGCATATTGGCCGCTGAAAGCTGGCCGCTTTACCGCGCCCAAGACGGGCGCGCCAATGTCGTGCCGGCCAGTATCAGATAATGTGGCGCGGCTTGTTTCGGTTTAATTAAGCCGCTCGCCCAATTCAGCGATATTGCCATCAACCAGTTTTTGCGCCATCTCATCGGTCATGCCGGTGGCCACCAAATGCGCGGCAGCGTCAACCGCCAAAGAGGTAATCGCGGCGCGCACCTCTTTTTCGAGATTTTCCTGCGCCCGCGCAATTTTTTCTTCCGTTTGTTTGGTGCGGCGTTCCATCGCCGCCTGCATCGCCGCGCGCGCTTCTGCGGCGGTGCGTTCAGCCGAGGCTTTGGCATCGGCAATCATCTGCTCGGCCTGCGCTTCGGCTTGCTTGCGCTGTTCTTCATAATCGGCCAACACTTTTTTGGCTTCGGCGCGCAACGCTTTGGCGTCGTCAAGTTCTTTGGCAATCTGTGCCGATTTCTCGTCAAGCGATTGCATCAGCTTGCTTGGCAATTTCAAATATATGAAGGCGCCAATGACGGTGAAAAAGGCCGCGGCAACAAAAAAGCTTTCATCAAACATCAGCTCTACTCCGCCGCTACCGTTTTAACCGCTTTGGCAACCGCAGCATCATCTGCTTTGGCGGTGCCAATAGCATCCATCACATCGCCGACAATCGCCGCCGCCGCATCGGACAAGCCAAGCATCGCCTCGTCGCGCGCTTTGCTCATCGCCGCCTCGGCAGCTTGGGCTTGCTCGGCCAGTTTGGCGTCAAGTTCCGCTTTTTGTCGGTCGGTTTCGGCCTGCACCTCAGCGCGCATATTTTGCGCCAAGGTCAAGGCACGCGAGCGCGCCTCAGCCAAAGCCTCTTCATAAGCCGCCAGTGCCGTTTCCGCTTTTTCGCGCAATGCTTCGGCTTCAGCCAAATCATCGTCCAATTGCGCGGCACGGGCATGCAAAGTGCCCGCGATACGCGGAAGAACGGCAAATGCCATTACCAGATAAAGCGCGACGAAACAGATACCCAGCCAAAAAAGCTGAGTGCCAAAAGTGCTTGGATCAAGCTGCGGCATTGGCGGCCTCCTTAATGCTTATAAATTGTCAAATAACGCGAGAGGCGTTGATTAGACAACAAACAGCAGGATAAGGGCGATAATCAGACCGAACAGGCCGGTCGCTTCTGCCAGAGCAAAGCCCAAGAGCAGGTTCGGGAACTGGCTTTGTGCCGCTGACGGGTTGCGCAATGCACCTGCCAAGAAGTTACCGAAAATGGTTCCGATTGCCATACCGGCTCCGGCCAGAGCGATACATGCGATACCGGCTCCAATATATTTTGCTGCTTCTGCTTCCATGGTTTTAACCTCCAAGATTGCCCGTAGGCGTTAGTTAATTTAAAAATCCGGACCTAGTGGTCCATGTGGATGGCTTCGTTAAGATAAATGCATGTCAAAATGGTGAACACATAGGCTTGCAGGCCTGCAATCAGCAGTTCCAAACCGGTGAACGCCACCATTAAGGCAAATGGTGCAATGGCCAGCGGCACCAAACCGGCTGAGCCCAGGCCGACGACAAACCCGCCGAAAATTTTCAGCATGGTATGACCGGCCATCATATTACCGAACAGACGCACCGATAGGCTGACTGGGCGCGTGAGATAGGAAATCACCTCAATCAACACCAACAGCGGCAGCAGAAAAACCGGAATGCCCGACGGCACAAATAATTTCAAAAAGCCGATGCCGTGACGGGCAAAGCCGACGCCGGTAATCAGCAAAAACACCGTCGCCGCCAGCGCGAAAGTAACAATCAAATGGCTGGTAACGGTGAAGCTATAGGGCAGCATGCCGAGCATGTTGCAAAATAAGATGAACATGAACAAAGAGAAGATGAAGGGGAAATATTTCATGCCCTCTGTGCCGACATTTTCTTTAATCATATTGGCGATAAAGCTGTAAGCCATCTCGCCCATAAGCTGCATGCGACCCGGCACAATAGCGGTGCGGCGCGATGCGAAAATCATAAACAGGCTGGCCAGACCGACCGCCAGAACCATCCAAAGCGAGGAATTGGTGAAGGATGTATCAATGCCGGCGATGCTTGGAAGTTCGATAATCGGATGCACCTCAAACTGGTGCATCGGATCGATTCCAGCGCCTCCTTCAGCTCCACTTTTGCCAGCCACGCTTTACTCCTCATCATCTGCAGCGGCGGAAATCTTCCGGGCTGCGTCCAGCTCGTCCTGCTTACGGCGCATTTCAGCGACCGTGCGGACTGAATTCATCAATCCGGCGCCCATACCGAGCACCAATAACAGCAACATAAAGATAGGCTCCGTGCCAAGCACCTTGTCTATCCACCAGCCGATAAAGCCGCCAACGCCGATACCTGCCAACATTTCCACTGTCAAGCGCCAGGCGAGACCCAACATATTGGCATTGGCGCGGCCCTGATTATCATCAGGCTGATGCCGCTGCCGAGAGGCAGAGAGCTTCTTTTCCAGAGTATCCAATCGATCACGCTTACTGTCTTGTCGCGCCATCGTCTTATCTCCTTCAAACGGCAAGACCGAACTATTCATTCTGCCCTTCAAACCGCCAAAAACCCAGCATTTCTGCCCGTCGGATGAGGCGCACACTACTTTTAAGCGGCATGATTGTCAAGCAAGTGACAACAATCTAACCTATTGATTTTGTTTCTAAATTTTCTTTTTCCGCCATTTTATCGCGGCCGGATTCGGCAAATTGTTCAGCCGTGGACAAATCAACCGATAGAAGCTGGCTGACGCCGCGTTCCTGCATGGTCACACCAAACAGCCGATCCATGCGCGCCATGCTGAGCGCATGGTGGGTGATGACTAAAAAGCGGGTGCCGGTTTCATCGGCGATTTCTTTCACCAAATTGCAAAAACGCTCAACATTGGCGTCATCAAGCGGCGCATCAACCTCATCGAGGACGCAAATCGGCGACGGATTGGTGAGGAAGACCGCGAAAATAAGCGCGGTAGCCGTCAATGCCTGTTCACCGCCCGACAAAAGCGACATGACTTGCGGTTTTTTGCCCGGTGGGTGAGCCAAAATTTCCAGACCGGCTTGCAATGGGTCATCGCTCTCGGTCAGGGTTAATTCTGCCGAGCCGCCGCCAAATAGCTGAGTGAACAGACGTTTGAAATGCCCGTTAACCGTCTCAAACGCTGCCAGCAAACGTTGCCGCCCTTCGCGGTTTAATTGGCCAATGCCGTGGCGCAGCTTATTAATGGCCGAGGTCAATTCTTCATGCTCGGCAGTCATGGTGTCAATTTGCTGCTGAATTTCGTCGGCCTCTTCAGCCGCGCGCAAATTCACCCCGCCGAGATTTTCCCGCTCGCGGCGCAATTTCTCTAATTTGCTCTCCATCGCTTCCGCTTCCGGAAACGGCTTTTCAGGGTCGTGACCGGAAATGGCAAGCGCTTGCTCCGGCTCAATTTGCAATGCCTCGCGCACGCGCTGCGCGGTTTCATCAAGACGCTGCTGATTGCCGTCCAATGTGGCTTCCAAACGCACTTGCGTTTCGCGGGCTTGATTGACGGCGGCTTGGGTTTCGCGGGCTTGGCTATCGGCTTCGCTCAATCGGCTTTCGGCAATCGCCAAAGCGTCGGCGGCCTGTTTGCGGGCTTCCTCGGCTTCGACAACCATATCGGCCAGCTTGGCGCGACGCTCGGCCAAATTGGCCGGCACATCTTGATAGCCGGTCAATTCTTTTTCCGTCGCTGATTGGCGTTCAGACAGCGCATCAATATGGCTACCGGCAGCGACTTTGCGCTGCGACCACTGCTTCTCATCTTCAGACAGACGCTGCATTTGTGCGTCACGCGCTTCGCGTCGAGATTTCAACCCGTCCAATGCGCCGCGTTTTTCGCCATGCGTCAATCGCGCCGCGTCAACCTCACCGCGCGCGGTTTCCACCGCTTGCAGCAACGCGTCTTGCCCGCCGAGATTTTCAAGCGCCTCTTGAGCATTGGCATCGCTGCCATTCAACTCGCTCAAATCCTCTTCAATGCGACGCAGGCTGCCATCGAGCGCTTTCAGCTTTTCATTTTGCGCCGCCACTGAGGTCTCCGCCTCAGACAATAATTTTTGCGCTTCCGTCAGCGCGGCACCGGCCTCGCTTGCATTAATCCGCGCCGTATCTTGCGCGCGGCTCGCCGCATCAACAGCATCGCGCGCATTATCTTGCGCGGTCACGGCGGCGGCAACCGCTTCTTCGGCCTTCGGAATAGCTGTCTGCAAATCTTCCAAACGGGCGCGTTGCGCCAATCTTTTGGCAGCTCCGGTCGGCGCTTCGGCCTTGTGACTGAAGCCGTCCCAGCGCCATAAATCACCCTGCTGCGAGACCAGTTTTTGCCCCGGCAAAAGCGCCTCCTGCAAGGCGTCGCCTTGCGCCCGCTCAACCAGTCCGACCTGCGACAATGCCCGTGTCAAAAGCGACGACCCGGCCACATAAGCGGCGAGGCTTTCCACACCATCGGGCAGTTTTTGCGCCAATGCTTCTGCGCCCAGTCGGGTCCAAGCCGCCGGTGCATCGACATCGGGTGAGGCTTCAAGGTCATCGCCCAAAGCCGCGCCCAAAGCGGTTTCATAGCCATGCGTCACCGTCACATCATCGACAAGCGCGGCATAGGCATCATCTTCTTGGCGTTCAAACAGCAAAGCCAGCGCGTCGCGCTCGCCGACCAAACGCTCCAGCGCGGCGCGCGCCTCGCGGGCCGGATCAGCCGCCGCGCTTTGGGTTTCGCGCGCGGCGCGATAAATCGCCTCCGCATCGGTCAGGGCTTGGCGCGCCTCGGCATCTTTTTTGTCCAAATCTTGCAATTCGCTGCGCCGTGCCGCCACGTCAAAATCAGCCGAAATGGCATTCTCGACATCGCCGCGCGTATTTTGCGCTTGCTTTTGTTCCGCCATTAGCCGGTCACGACGTTGCGCGTTTTGCGCCAAGGTCGCCTCAAGCGCTTGCTGGCGCGCCGCATATTCGGCGGCCGCGCGATTGGCTGCATCATAAGCGGTTTCGCTGTCATTCAACGTCGTCACCGCCTCAGCCAGCGCGGCGGCGGCTTCGGCCTCAGCGGCTTGCTCATCATCTGAAATCGATGCCCGAATTTCCGCTTCTTCCTCAGCCAGACGGGTTAGCTGCGCCTCAGCATCAGCCAATGATTGGGTTTCGCGCGCCACATCTTGCAGCACGGTGTCGATTTGCGATTGCAGGCGCGCAATCATTTCCTCGGCGCGTTGGGCTTCGGCATCGAGATTATCTTGCTCAAGCTTCGAACGACGCAAACCCGCAGCGGCGGCAATTTCGCCATCGCGCAATTCGGGCAGGCTGGCCTGCGCCTCAGATTGCGCCGTGCTGGCTTGTGCCGATGCGACACCGGCTTCCGATACGGCTTTGCGCGCATCAACCAATTCGCTGTCGCATGCCGCGACCGCATCAACTGCTTGTTGCCAACGCAAATGAAGTGACAGCGCCTCGACTTCACGAATTTGACCGGAGATATTTTTATAGCGGCTGGCTTGGCGCGCTTGGCGTTTCAACTGGCGCGACTGGGTTTCCAAATTCGTAATGGTTTCTTCGAGTTTTTCGAGATTGCGCTCGGCACTGTTCAGGCGCAACTCCGCTTCATGGCGACGCGAGTGAAGCCCGGAAATCCCCGCCGCTTCTTCCAAAATACGCCGCCGCGCTTCCGGCTTGGCATTGATAATATCGCCAATTTGACCCTGTTTGACCAAAGAATTTGAGCGCGAGCCGGTTGAGGCATCGGCAAACATAAGCTGCACATCGCGGGCGCGCACATCGCGGCCATTAATGCGAT
>FZLQ01000037.1 GCA_900197605.1 Phyllobacteriaceae bacterium Water-Bin73 | reverse complement strand
CCATTTACCGTCCGGCGTTGACCATTTGGCCTCGACAACTTTCTTGCCGAAGTGAATTTTATCGTTCAGCGCGCCGTCATCGACCGCATCTTGAAGATAATTCATAATTGCCGGCGCGTCAGCAATGGCTTTGGCATTGCGCCAGGGGCGGAAAGAAAAGCCCAGCGTATACATATCGCTGTCTGAACGAATGCCCGGATATTTGAACAAATTCCATGTGCCACCGATTTTCTTGCCGCGTTCGAGAATTTCAAAACTGGCTTTAGGGGCATATTTTTGCAAGTGAAACGCCGAAGAAATGCCGGAAATGCCGGCCCCGACAATTAACACATCGCTATGCGGTATCGCAGTCATAATCTCTCCTCTTGCGTGTCAGGCGCAATTTTTTGCTTTCATTGTGCCCCTTTTTGTGGGGCTCACGAGACGAAGCCGTGAATTTAAAGCGGCTCGACCCACGATGAAAAGTTAATGTGACGAAAACCCGTCCAACGAGCAAGCGCGAAATGGGAGGGCAATTCAGCGCAGCCGCCGCCGCGCCGATTTCTCGTCAATCGTCAAAGCCGATAAAAGTTGTCGCTTCGGCAACGCTTTTGCGCTCCGACACGACAGCATTGGCAGGAAATGACTCATCTGGCCAGCCCAAAGCGACCGCTTTCATAATCACTTGGTCGTCGGCGATGCCCGCATGTTCGCGCACCACCGGTGATTGCATAATGCCTTGTGAGTTAATCACCGCGCCGAGGCCGCGCGACCAGGCGGCATTAACCAAAGCTGTTGTCACCGCGCCGCAATCAAACGCCGTATCATCGCTGCTGGCCAATATGCGGTCATATGTAATAATGACGCAAACCGGCGCATCAAACTGTCTAAACCCACGCAACACCCAGTCGAGGCGGGCTTCTTTATCCTCGCGTGCAATACCCATAGCGGCGAATAATTGCTTAGCAACGCCGACTTGGCGATCACGGTGCTGGCCGACAAAAGCCTCGCCGGTACGAAACTCGCGCGAATGGGGCACACCGGCCAAATTGCGTTCCGTATTGCCTTCTCGGATTTTATCCAGCGCCGCACCGGTCAGCACAGTGAAATTCCACGGCTGCGTATTCATGGAAGACGGGGAGCGCATAGCCAGCGCCAAAACTTCTTCGAGCAGGGCTTTGGGAACAGGCTTGTCTTGATAGCCGCGAATGGAGCGCCGCCCCATCAGAACATCATCAAATTGCATTTTAGAACCTCTTTGACGGTTTTAAGCCCAATCGGCTTCAGGCGCCGGACCGGGCTTGATTTTACTGGCATATAACGCGCCAGATTAAAGCAAACATCGGCGCGACGCACCCGATTTTTACGCCAAAATAAATGGCCTAAAAGACCAATAAAATCGGAACTTACGCCTTCCAAACTTGCACCCAAGCGCGACAGCGTTAGACTATATGCAGGGCCCAAAGTGGAACGCAAACCGAGGATATGACGATGAAAAAAATGACGGATTATATGCAAGAAGCCAACGCCGTGGTTGAGCGCATAGACGGCGCGAGCGCGGTTAGTCATGTTAACGATGACGATGCTGTTTTTATCGATGTGCGCGATACTTTTATGATTGCCGATAGCGGCCTCATAAAGGGCGGGCATCATATCCCGCGCGGGCTTTTTGAATTTGTGGCCGATGAAGACAGCCCGATGTTCAACCCGCTTTTCGACAAATCAAAAACCTTTTATCTGATTTGCGGTGCCGGCGGCATGGCTGCCCTGGCAGGCAAAACTCTAAAGGAAATGGGCTTTGAAAATGTCATTAATATTGGCGGTTTCAACGAATGGGTCGACGCCGGAGGCCCAGTGGAAGAATAGATAGAAGAATAAGTGGAAGACTTGGTGGAAGACTAGGAGGCGGACTAAACCCGTTTGTTCCATTTGCTGATTGCCAAAACCCCCCATCGCTTTATCTAAAAAGATAGGCATTTCTTTGCCGCCGCGCGTGCAAAAAGGAGCTTAAAATGGCCGAGTTGGAAACCGATTATCTGATTGTCGGCGCGGGTGCCATGGGCATGGCTTTTGCCGATACGCTGCTGAGCGAATCTGACGCGCGGATGATTATCGTTGACCGCCATGCCAAGCCGGGCGGCCATTGGAATATGGCCTACCCCTTTGTACGCCTGCACCAACCCGCTTCCTTTTACGGCGTCGCCTCGCGCGAATTGAGCCAAGGCAAAAAAGATGAGGTCGGTCTCAATAAGGGGCTGATGGATTTATCGACCGGCGCCGAGGTCAGCTCTTATTTTGATGATGTCATGCGCCAGCGTTTTTTGCCGTCGGGCCGCGTCGATTATTACCCCATGTGCGATTGGTCCGGTGATGGCGCGTTTACCTCCAGCCTGTCGGGCGAGCGGTTCAAAGTGCGTTACAAAAAACTCGTCGATGCGACATTGCTGACGGCGTCGATTCCGTCGGAACACAAGCCGCCCTATGAAATTGGTAAGGGCGTGCACTTCATGCCGCCCAATGGCCTGCCCGCTTTGCGCCAAAAGCCCGAGGGCTATGTCATTATCGGCGGCGGCAAAACGGCGGTGGACAGCATCTTGTTTCTGCTGGAAAGCGGGGCCAAAGCCGATGACATTCAATGGATTATCCCGCGCGACCCGTGGATGTTATTGCGCGAAAACGCCCAACCCCTGCCTGAGTATTTTGAGCGCGTTTTCGGTACACAAGCCGATTACATGAAATCTATGGCCGAGGCCGAAACGGTTGAAGATTTGTTCGACCGTTTGGAAGCGTGCGGCTATGTAGTGCGCCTCGACAGGGATGTGCGGCCGCAAATGTTTCATGCGGCGACGATTTCGGAATTGGAATTGGCAACAATCCGTCAGGTGAAAAACATCATCCGCATGGGCCATGTCACGGCGCTGGAAGAAAACCGCATCTTGCTGACCGGCGGCGAAATTGAAACCACGCCCGGCAATCTGCATATTGATTGCTCGGCTGGTATTGCGCGCCTCGCCAAAGATTGGGTTACACCGAAAGTGTTTGAAGGCAATATCATCCGTCCGCTCACCGTGCGCTCTTATATGCCGGTCTTCTCAGGCTCGCTGATTGCTTATCTCGATGTGCATTATGATGATGAGGATGAGAAAAACCGCCTCTCCCAACCGGTCGCCATTCCCAATACGTTGGAGGATTTCGTCGCCATGTCTTTGGGGGCGATGATGAACCAATATAATTGGTCGCAAGACAAAACACTGCGCAGATGGATACGTGAAAACCGCCTGGACGGTTTCACCAAGCTGACCAGCGAAATAGACCATGACGACAAATCCAAAATGGCGATTATGGGCCGCATACGCGACACCGCGCCCAAAGCGGTCGGCAATTTGATGAAGCTCGCCGGTCTGGCCTAAGCGCCCGAATCGTAATTAGCGCTTCCCTCGCGCCGTCGGAGAGGATAGAAGCCGTGATAACCGAATTTGAAAGGCGTCTCCCATGTCTCTTACCGCAGCCGAAAACCTCCGTAACATCGCCATTATCGCCCATGTTGACCACGGCAAGACCACGCTTATCGACGCGCTAATGAAGCAAACCGGTCTGTTTCGCGACAATCAGGCGATTGACGAGCGGGTGATGGATAGCGGCGATCTGGAAAAGGAACGCGGCATTACAATCCTCGCTAAGCCGACCTCGATTAACTGGCAAGACAAGCGCATTAACATTATCGACACGCCCGGCCATGCCGATTTTGGTGGCGAGGTGGAGCGCGTTTTGCATATGGCCGATGGCGTTATCTTGTTGACCGATGCGGCTGAGGGGCCGATGCCGCAAACCAAATTTGTGCTGGGCAAGGCTCTGAAGCAAGGGCTACGCCCGATTGTGGTTATCAATAAGGTTGACCGCCCGGACGGGCGCCCCGATGAAGTGATTGACGAGGTTTTCGACCTATTCGTCTCGCTTGATGCTACCTCGGAGCAATTGGATTTTCCCATTCTTTATGCGTCGGGCCGCGATGGCTGGTGCGCTGCCGAATTGGACGCGCCGCGCGATAATTTAAACCCGCTTTTGGATTTGGTGCTGGCGCATGTGCCGCCACCAAGTGTCGAGCCGGATAAGCCCTTCGCCATGCTGGCCACGCTTTTGGATAGCGACCCTTATATTGGCCGCTGCCTGACCGGTCGGGTTCTGCAAGGCACGGCGAAGGTCAATGAAGCGGTGAAAGCGATAGACCTTGACGGCAAGCAGATTGAGACCGGACGGCTAACCAAATTGCTGCGCTTTGAAGGCACGAAGCGCGTGCCGGTTGATGAGGTGCAAGCTGGCGACTTAATTTGCATTGCCGGACTGACAAAGGCCTCGGTTGCCGATACGATTGGCGACCCGTCCATCTCCCAAGCCCTGCCCTCAACTCCGATTGACCCGCCGACCATGTCGGTGACGATCACGGTAAATGACAGCCCATTTGCGGGAACCGAGGGCAAGAAAGTCACCTCAACCGTTATTCGCGATCGCCTTTTGGCCGAGGTTGAAACAAATGTAGCCATTACCTTTGCCGAAAGTGCCAACAAAGACGCCTTTGAAATTGGCGGACGCGGCGAATTACAACTTGGCGTGCTGATTGAAACCATGCGCCGCGAGGGTTTCGAACTGAATGTATCGCGCCCGAAAGTGCTTATTCGCGAAGAAGGCGGCACAAAAATGGAGCCGATCGAAGAAGTCACGATTGATGTTGATGAGGAATACTCATCAGGCGTGGTTGACAGCATGAACCGCCGCAAAGCCAAAATGGTGGATATGCGCAGTGCCGGTGCTGGCAAAACCCGCATGTTGTTTCATGCCCCGTCACGCGGGCTTATCGGTTATCAAAGCCGCTTTTTAACGCAGACGCGAGGCACGGGTGTGCTCAATCGCGTGTTCCATGAATATGCACCCTATGCAGGCGACATTCCCGGCCGTCGCAATGGCGCCTTGATTGCCAGCGAAACCGGCACGGCAGTCGCCTTTGCTATTTTCAATCTGCAAGATCGCGGCGCGATGTTTATCGACCCGCAAACGCCGGTCTATCAGGGCATGATTGTCGGTGAACATAGCCGCGACAATGATTTGGAAATCAATGTGCTGAAAGGCAAAAAGCTAACCAATATGCGCGCATCCGGTTCTGACGAAGCGGTCACGCTGACACCGCCGCGGCGTATGTCACTGGAAGAAATGATGGCTTATGTCGAATTTGACGAATTGCTGGAAGTCACGCCGCAAAGCCTGCGCCTCAGAAAACGCTATTTGCTAGAGCATGAGCGCAAGAAATTCAGAAAACAAATGGAAGAAGAAAGCGGCTAATTCCAACTAATTCGAAACCGTCCGAAACCCGATATGGCTGGTCGGCAATCCAGCTTCTTGAGCTTGGCGCGCTGCCGCACGATAACGGCGGCAATAATTGGGCGCACATAAAAATGAGCCGCCCTTAATCGTATACACCGCCTCCGTGCCATTTTGCGACACTTTGCTGTCAGTCCATTCCCAGACATTGCCAATCATGTCATAGAGGCCGAATTCATTGGCTGGAAAACACCCGACCGGCGCACGTTTGGCATAACCGTCAGCCTCAGTGTTTTGAATGGGAAAACTGCCCTGCCATGTATTGGCCATTTCTGCGCCATCAGGCGCGCGTTCATCACCCCAAACATAAATCGTCTCGGCACCGGCATTGGCGGCATATTCCCATTCCGCTTCACTGGGTAAACGCCTATTGGCCCATGCGGCATAAGCTTGCGCATCGCGATATGATACTTGCACGACCGGCTCACTCATGCGCCCCTCTAGGGAGCTCTTAGGACCATCAGGATGACGCCAACTCGCGCCGGCCACAAAATGCCACCAGCTTGGATTGTTTAAGTTTGGCATCCGAAACACAACGCCACCGGCCTCGCCAAATCCCGGCTGGGCGCGTTCAGCATCGGTCACATAGCCGGTTGCTTCAACAAAACGCGCAAAAGCGGCATTGGTGACCTCCGTCGCGTCAATATCGAAAGCCACCATGGTCACTTTCCGCGACGGGCCTTCCTCGGCATAAGCAGGATGCGCGCCCATAATAAATGTTCCGCTCGGCACACCAATCGCCGCCGTTGGTGCGGGCGCGCAATCCTCCGCTGCACCGATTTTATCCATGTCTTTGCCATTAGGCTCGCAGCCCGAAGTCATCAACCCCAGCACCAGTGCACCGCCAAGCAGCAAAGTTTTATGGCTTTGTTCGGTCATTATTCTCCGCACGCATGGGGGTTGTTTTGTCTATGACACCCAGTGGGGGCATTATTCATTTCGCTTTGCGTGTCGTCAATAATCTATCGTACTATCTGCGCGTCAGGCGGTTGTTTTAGCTAATCGATTGCGCGGCCTGTTGAATGTCGCGGCCATAGCTACTTTCACTGAGCGCCTTGTCAATCTGGGCGTCAAGCGGGACAAACTCGTTGACCGACAGCGCGTTATCCGAGCGCTGCTCGTCAGCCGACCCTTCGCTAGTTTGGTCATCGTCACCGTTTAAATCATCTTGTCCGGCATCTTGCCCGTCATCTAATGGCTGCACGCGGGTTTCGTCGAGATCGACATCCACATCCAGTCGGCGTTCTTCCCCGCCATCAAGCGCAATAATTGTCAGCTCAATCGCGTCGATATTTTGCGGTGCCTCAATGGTCAATTCGCCGGTCCGGACATCGACCTTCACCCAATCCGGCGCAGCACTTCCGTCTTTCTGGCGCACTTCATAGCGGGTCGCGCTTTCCTGTGCGTCATCGTTAATTTCAATTTTGACGCCATCGTTCTCGTTGACCATGCGTATCAGCCTCAACGAACCATTAGGCGTAAGTGTCGCCGTTTCGTCAAAGACCACGCTACCATCCCTCAGCACATCTACCGTTGATGATGAGAGATTGTTTCCGCGGGTCGCAACGTTGGGCTGTGATGGCGGATTATCAGCGACAATGACGGAGGTTGCGTCATCTTTTGAATCTGATACTGAATCTGATGCTGCATTATTGGCAACTTTATCATTTGACAGCTCAGTATTTGCCTCACCTTCACCTGCAATCAATGTAGGATCCAGAACCAAATCAATGGCGCGCGCGTTGCCGGCCCCGTCCTCAGCCACGACGCGCATCTCGAATGGCTGTGTGCCTGGCGGTGGATCGGCGATTGTCAGACCAGTCTTTTGATCAACCTTAACCCAGCTGGGAAGCGGCGAACCGTCGGGCAATTCACCTTTAAAACGTTCCGCGCGGTCGCTCGCCTCATCGGTAATTTGCACGGCTATTTCTCGGCCTTCGACTTTTAAGTCAATCACTCGAATATTACCGGAAATATCTGGCTGCATACTTGTTTTAGCATTCATCCAGCTGTCGTCGGCCAGGCCAGCATTATCATCGCCAATTTCGCCCAATTCCCTTCCGCCAACGGCATTTAGAATTGGTTTGTCACGAAGCTGTAGGTTCTCATCCAGATTTACCGCCACCTTTAAAACAGGCGGTAAGTCGTGTGGGTTTAATTCTGGGCGCTTTTCCTTTGGCTTAACGCGGTCTTTTTTTGCAGGCTCTTTGTTCTCTGGGTCAATTCTTGGCTCAAAATATATAACTTTTCCCAGTGTAATCTGATTGGGTTTTTCACTATCCAACGGTCCCGGCACTCGCTGAGATCCGTCGTTTACTGTGAAGGTGAATGCGTCGTAACTTTGGGTTTTTACGGTTTCGTTTGCAACATATATAAGGCTAGAGAGTTCGGCCTTCAAAATGTCGCGCCCATCTGCGCCAGCAATATCAGTTATTGCCCAACTCGGATCCATTGGCGGGTCTATGATCGCGGGCAGCACTGTGCCGTGAGGGACCAGGTATAAAACACCCTCCGAAGGGAGCGACATGAGCGTAATGTGATTGAGAGTGTCTCCATCATCTGTATCACGGAACGAGAATTCATTGCCGCCAAATTGGACAGTCCTTTCCCCTAAAATGCGAACAAACCTATCGGCTGATTGGGGCGGGTCATTAACCGGCGTGACGTGGATGGTCATGGCGCCCACTTCACTGTCGACCCTGCCGTCGTTCACCGCATAGGTGAAGGCTGTGTAGTCGTTGCCATTCTCATCTGCAGGCGGTGTGTATTTCAAAAGACCAGCTTCAATATCAGCGCGGCTAATGCGTACCGGATCGGTAATCACAACATCGTTCAGCGTCAGCTCACCAAGCAATGGTCCTTGCGTGATCAAAACACTCGCCATCGGGTCATTGTCTTGGTCGACATAGTTAAAGTCACCCAAGGTAAACACATAAGTCGTGTCTTCAGGCGTCGTTACATCGGCAACATCGGGGACATCATTATCGTTAATGCCATCATTATAATTATCAATAATCTGAGGCTTGGTATTGTTGCCCGTAATCGTGATTGTCGCCGTATTATCAATCACATAAGTCGCATCGTCAGCAACATCGCCATCAGCAATCTTATAGGCAATCTCAATCTCAACTTCATTGTCAGCAGCAAGATCCCCAAACACTTGCGGGTTAACCGTCAGCGTCGAGCCACTTAAAGTATAAGAGCTATCAGGAACATCATAAGCCTCAACCGGCGTGCCAAAGCCCATGGCAGCATGGTTCTCGCAATAGGCATAAAGGGTCGTAGGCGTCGTGTCCGACACAACAATTGTCGTCGTACCAGCATCAGCATCAACACTAACGCCAACTACATATTCAACACCCCCGCCATGCGTGCCGTCCGCAGTCTCAGACAAACGCACAGGATGATCCGTCGCGCCAGACCAATCAAAGATATATGTCCGGCCAGGATTAAGAGCAAAGCCACCAGAAGCAACAGCCGCTCCATCAATTAAGTAAAGACCACTATCCGCCGTAACCATAACCCGCGTCGTGCCAGTGCGCGTAAATGTGGCAATCGGCTCATCATCACTTTCATCACCATCATTAATGGCAACCAGAACATCGCCATCATCAATATCCGTCGCATTCGCATCAGTCACAAGATCAACGCTAAACTGAGCGTCAAGCTTCGTGCGCGTCTCAACAATCGGATCAGCCTCAGGCGGGTCATTAACCGGCGTGACGTGGATGGTCATGGCGCCCACTTCACTGTCGACCCTGCCGTCGTTCACCGCATAGGTGAAGGCTGTGTAGTCGTTGCCATTCTCATCTGCAGGCGGTGTGTATTTCAAAAGACCAGCTTCAATATCAGCGCGGCTAATGCGTACCGGATCGGTAATCACAACATCGTTCAGCGTCAGCTCACCAAGCAATGGTCCTTGCGTGATCAAAACACTCGCCATCGGGTCATTGTCTTGGTCGACATAGTTAAAGTCACCCAAGGTAAACACATAAGTCGTGTCTTCAGGCGTCGTTACATCGGCAACATCGGGGACATCATTATCGTTAATGCCATCATTATAATTATCAATAATCTGAGGCTTGGTATTGTTGCCCGTAATCGTGATTGTCGCCGTATTATCAATCACATAAGTCGCATCGTCAGCAACATCGCCATCAGCAATCTTATAGGCAATCTCAATCTCAACTTCATTGTCAGCAGCAAGATCCCCAAACACTTGCGGGTTAACCGTCAGCGTCGAGCCACTTAAAGTATAAGAGCTATCAGGAACATCATAAGCCTCAACCGGCGTGCCAAAGCCCATGGCAGCATGGTTCTCGCAATAGGCATAAAGGGTCGTAGGCGTCGTGTCCGACACAACAATTGTCGTCGTACCAGCATCAGCATCAACACTAACGCCAACTACATATTCAACACCCCCGCCATGCGTGCCGTCCGCAGTCTCAGACAAACGCACAGGATGATCCGTCGCGCCAGACCAATCAAAGATATATGTCCGGCCAGGATTAAGAGCAAAGCCACCAGAAGCAACAGCCGCTCCATCAATTAAGTAAAGACCACTATCCGCCGTAACCATAACCCGCGTCGTGCCAGTGCGCGTAAATGTGGCAATCGGCTCATCATCACTTTCATCACCATCATTAATGGCAACCAGAACATCGCCATCATCAATATCCGTCGCATTCGCATCAGTCACAAGATCAACGCTAAACTGAGCGTCAAGCTTCGTGCGCGTCTCAACAATCGGATCAGCCTCAGGCGGGTCATTATCCGGCGTGACATTGACCGTCATTGTTGCTGCCGCACTTGAGGCAAGACCATCACTTACCGTAAAGGTGAAGGTCGCATAATCATCGCCGTTCTCATCCTGGTTAGGGCGGAAGACGACCTTATTGGCGTCAATATCTGCCTTGGTAATATCCAAGCCCAGTGTCGCCAAATTATCAGCGGTTAGCTCAACGCCATCAATAAAGATCTTACCCGCACTCGGAAGGCCGGTAATGGTGATGCTAGTTAAGTCACTGGTCGGATCATCAGGGTCGTAGAAGTTAAACTCACTGTGATCAAACACATGGTCTGTATCTTCAACAGTCGTCACCTCACCAACACTTGATGTGTCGTCAGAGGCGTCATCGGGCGTATCAACTCCCGTTTGAACCGTTGGTGGATCATTATCCGGCGTGACATTGACCGTCATTGTTGCTGCCGCACTTGAGGCAAGACCATCACTTACCGTAAAGGTGAAGGTCGCATAATCATCGCCGTTCTCATCCTGGTTAGGGCGGAAGACGACCTTATTGGCGTCAATATCTGCCTTGGTAATATCCAAGCCCAGTGTCGCCAAATTATCAGCGGTTAGCTCAACGCCATCAATAAAGATCTTACCCGCACTCGGAAGGCCGGTAATGGTGATGCTAGTTAAGTCACTGGTCGGATCATCAGGGTCGTAGAAGTTAAACTCACTGTGATCAAACACATGGTCTGTATCTTCAACAGTCGTCACCTCACCAACACTTGATGTGTCGTCAGAGGCGTCATCGGGCGTATCAACTCCCGTTTGAACCGTTGGTGGTGAATTATTCCCATCCGGCGTCACATCAATATTGACAGTCACAACCGGGTCATTGTCGCCGGATAGGGCTATCGAATAGGTGAAGAAGGCGTATCCGGGCTTTTTATTACGGCCGTCATCCCCGTGCGTATCAGCATCGGGGCGGAACATTAATCGATCCAAATATTGATGCGGTATCTCTTGGGGAACCGCTGTCAATTCTTGGGGAACCTCTGCCGGTTCAGGGTCAGAGCCGGAATAGAAGAGCGCCCCTCTCTCAGGTAGGGTTTGGATGATGATTGGGGGATTGTGCTCGTCGCCCTCGAGATCAGGAAAAGTGCTCTCCTGAAAATTGAGGTCAGTGTTTTCGTCGATAACAAGTTCTATATCATAGGTCTCATTGCCGACACCGTGGACGGTAATGGCGAGCGTCGCCTCATCTGTTAGCCCAGCGCTGTCCGTTAATTTGTAGGTGAACGTGTCTACAACAGTTTCACCGGGCGTCAGTGGATCCGCCGCATCCTTGTCGGCTGTGTAATTATAGGTGCCGTCATGGTAAATATTGAGCGTTCCATATGTGCCCTCGATTGTCGTCTCGACCAATTCCTGAGAAACGCTTTGGTAATTTCCAGTGCCGAATTTGACGTCTGTAATGGTGATGCCGCCAATGCTATTGCCGTCAAGGTCAGTGTCTGAATCATTCAATAGGAGGTTGCCGGTGTGTTCGCCGGGCAGGTCAACCGCCGACCCATTGTCGCCGCCAGACATATTGGCGGCGGTGCTTGTATTCAATATGGCAACATTTTCGTCTTCAAATACAGCGGCGGAGTCGTTTCCGGCAATCGGGATATTTTCGTTACCTTCTACATAAATTTGCAAACTGGCGAAGGTGGTAGGATTGTCGAGCCAGAAATTAATCGAATTGCCGTTTTCAAGGTTTCTTAATCTGTAATCTATACCGTTGTACAGACTTGGCAGGTCGGGGATATCCAAAGTGTAGTCACCGCTATCGGTGACCGTTATCGTTGCCGGAGTGTCTGTATTAACCGTTAGATTGGGGTTTTGATAATCAACAATTTTTAATTGAAGCGTCTTGGGATCATTGTTGTTAGGGTATCCAGCCGAACTGGAGTTTGAGTATCGGCCATTACCAAATCTATAAACATGCACTGTTCCGGCGCTGTCAGGGTCTCTCTTTACCGTTCCAGCCATGCCGACACCACCCGAGTGATCACCAACAACGGCATCACCGGCGCCTGATGCCGTCCCAACATTGGCAGCGTTAGACAGAACCTGCGTAGATGTGCCGGCCGGGGCATAAATCCATTCGCCCGAACCGAGACCAGTATTAACCGGATCGTTAATCGCCACCAAATTGACCTCAACCAATGCCTCAACGGCGTTCAGGCTGGTATCCAGCGGAGTAAACCTGTATCTGAATTGGTCGACGTGGGTGCCGGAATAGAGAGCTACAAAAGCGTCATTTTGTGTAAACTCTAAAATCCGTCCGGGTCCATAGCCCTCCCACTGATATGAGCCCCATGTTGAGTTGACAACAGTGTCATGGTCGGCGTCGATATATTCGCTCCATTGCTCTGTATTCGTATCATAAACGCTGACTGCCATTGTACCCGATGTGCTGATTGAATCATTACCGGTTACAGTGACAACATTATTTTTGTTGGGGGCGTTTCCGAAGTAGCCCGTATGCTCTCCGAACCAAAATCTGATTTTTCCGGCTACATTTTCAGCACCGCCCGCCACATAGTAGTTGCCGACGCTATTGCTTTGGAAACTCCCCGGCCTTAGTTGACTGAGTGGATTATTCGTCGTGCTAAGGTCGTCATTAACCAAAACGGGTTGCGGGTCGGCGACTCCTACAATTTCAACGGTAAATGTGCCAATGACTGGGTATCCATAGCTAGGGTTGCCAAGCACTACCTCATTGCCTTCAATTGTGAGCGTCTCGCCGGCAGCCAATTCAACGTCAGGCGCCATGACTTTTATTGTGCTGCCATATTGAAAGGCCACCAACGGGTCACCGTTTGGCATCGTTTGCGATTGAACATCTTCGCCTGCTGTGTATTTACTTTGCCAAGGTTTGCCCGCCATCACCGGCCCAATATGTGCGATCTCGTTTGAAATTCTATATTCATCCGAGCCGTAAGCGCCGTATCCATTGACCGAGCCAATAAACCGACTACCTACTATGTCACCAATTTCGTCTTGAAGATAATGCATCCAGCCATTGGCAACATTTATTTGGTTGGGCGCATCCAAGGAACTGGTGGCCCCCTCATATTTGTTCATTCCGAAATATTGGATTCTGGAATGGTCACCGTTAGTCCATGTCGTGTCCTCGGTTACCTGAATGGTAAAAGGCGAGAGCGATGCCACCGTGTCTGCGCCCTCAATTGTGACAACTAACTTATGAACGCCACTAACATTGTGGCCGTCGAGGCCGCTGGTCGAAAAGGTAAACGTGTCGGTGGCTTCTTGGTTCAGATCCAGGAGGTATGTGTCGTTGCTCTCATATGTGTAGGTGCCGTCGGCATTGAGAGTGAGCCACCCCCAACCGCCCTCTATGCGCGCCCCAACATTGCTCGAGGAGGGGCTTCCAGCGCCGGCGGCGACACCCGTAATATTGGACCATCTCGAATTGCCACTCGCCAATTGATTGATGTCGCTGCCCGTCTGCGTCTCGCCCTCGGTGACGGTTATAGTTTTGGTAAGTATTTCATCGATATTGTCAAAATCAGCGGTGTCCGTGACTTTAATCGTCAGCGTGGAGGTCTGTGGGTTTCCATTCGCATCTTCAATGGTAACGGTAAAGCTGTCGGCGGCCTCATCCACGCCGGATAGCGTGCTCGCCGTGTAGACAAAGCTGCCATCGGCAGCCAAGACAAGGGACCCATAGGTCCCCGTTGCCACAAATGAGCCACTATTTGTGCCTGAGGTTTCAGCGGGCGCGCCATCGAGAAGAGTTATCAGGAGGCCGTCGAGCGTCACATCCGCATAGTCGTTTGATAAGACTGAGCCGGATAATTCCGTGCCTTCGAGGGTCATAAAGAAGTCGTCTCTTACCTGCCAGTCCGCAGCCTGTCCTGTAATGTTAAAAACAATGTCGGCGTAACCCGCGTCTATCCCAAAATTGCCGCTAGCCTGCGGATTAGAGGTTCTGGCTGCGTAGCTAAATGTGTCGGTCGCCTGCTCGCCCGCCGCCAATGCCTTATATGCCTCGTTCGGCGTGTAGGTAAATGTGAAGTCGCTGTCTACTTCCAGCGTGCCATATTGGCCGTTAAGAACAGTGCCTGCTGGCATATAGGGGAGAATGTTAGCTAACGCGTCAGTGCCGCTTCTAGCGCCAAGAAACAGTCCTGAGGGTGAGTCATTAGGAGATAGGTCACCCGTAATAGGTGCGTCGGACACCACATTGAAATTGTCATCAAAGGGAGTCCAATTATAGTTATCTTCGGGGCGTAATCTAAAGTCATATTCCACCTCTTCGACCTCCCCGTCGGGGTAGACGATACGGTATGTGGCAACAAAGAAGCGGTCGTGTTGACCGCTATAGTAATCCCTATTATCTGAATAGGCCCACGTATTATCGCCCATGTTAATGACGAGCTTGTCGCGATCGGTCTCAAGAGTTGCGCTAACTCCATCAGCCGAAACGGCTTCAGTGTCGTCGATGGAAATTTTAACCAATTCAAAAGTGGCGCCAATATCCGTGACTTCAGCGCCTGTGAGATTTCCGGTAATTGTTCTGCCCGCCTGAACTCGCTTGTACCATGGCATGCCAGCCAGACTTGACAGGCCATCATTGTGACCTTGAATTTGTATCTCTATTGAACCTCTTGCTGTCGCACCAAACTCGTCCTCAACTTCATACTCAAAGTTAAATGTCTCGGTGTGGCCTCGGGGAATTTTCCAAAACCATTCGTAATCAGAATTGGGGCCGCGGGCAGAAATCATTCCCCCTTCATTATCACTAGATACGTTAAAAACGGGGGTTATCGTTTCTCCGTCAATCGTTCTTGAAGCAAAGGTAATATAGTTGCCGTTATTAGGTTCGGATGCAAAAACCTCATCTGTCGTGGGGTCAATATATCCGCTGAAGCTCACATTTGCGCCATTATGGCCCGCAAAGGTATCAACAAAGCTATCAGGCTGGCTGTTGTCAGCTGCCGTGTGGGTAACAGACCACCGATCGGGCGTAGTGTAGTTGTTAAAGTTCCAATCAGGACTACCCAAATTGTATTGAAAAATTTCGCCTTGATTAGATATGATGCTTTCATCTGACGCCGGGCCGCCATCCCAAGTGACGACAGTCGAACCTGCTGTGGGCGGAACCAGCGTATCCGTGCCTTCGATCGAAAAAGTCATATTTCGATGATAGGGCGCATTATGTTGGGTGTGCGATCTATCGCTGCTTTGGACCGATTGAAGCCCACTAGGATCTACAAAACTGAACCACATGTTATCCTGAACAGTTGAGCCTATGGGCAAATAGCCTCCGCTTGCGGGGGTGTAGGTCAGAACATTGTCGGCGCCTATTGACCATGTCCCGTGATCCCTGACGAGGCTGGTGCCTCCGCCCTGAAAAAGCATAGTCAATTCGCCGGTGGCGTGGTCAGGGTCGTTAATCCGGTTAATGGGGTGATCTGGATCACTGGCTGCAAGCGAGTACACGCCGGAGTTTTGGATGGTTTTGCTATAGTTGGCGGTGTCCGTCCAATAGGGTGCGTCATTGGCTGGCTGCACGTGGACCGTGATTACCCCATCATCAGTGCCACCAAACTCATCCATGACGCGGTAATTCAGCCTGTATGTCAGATTGGCGTCGCCGGGAGCTTGCTCTTCAAAGTTGGAGGAATTGCTGTCTGCGGAATTATACAGTTGAATGCGCCCGTCAGAATTTCTGAGGTTTAATTGAAAAAGCTGCTCCCCACCAGCTGACTGCAGAGACGGAGAGCGTAGAGAGAACCCCGATGTAGTATTGCGGCTATATTCATCGGCTGGTGGCGTTTCGCCGTCTAGCCAAGTGCTTACGATTGCAACCGCGGCGCCATTATTGCTGGTGACATATTCGCGCCAGTCAATCTTATCCGCATTAATGTTGGGATTTCCGCCGGCATTTTTTGTGAGCGAATATTCTTGGGATTGATCATCACGATTGTCTTCGGTCGTGTATGCGTCAAAGTCGGTTGCCACGGGGGCGGGCTTGCCGGACCAGACGAAGACACGAATGGCGTCATAGTCGGAAGAGTTTCCAACATCCCAATTTAAGGTGAGGCGCCGGCCTGATACTGAAACACTTTCCGAGTTTTCGATCGCGTCGCCGCCCACACGCACGGGATAGGTGGCGCCGGCCTTGGCAAATGGCGCATCGAGCGCACCGTCATTGTCTGAGTGATAGCTCGCCGTGTAGACGCCGGCTATTGTCGTATCAAAGTCGATATAAACTGAGCCAGACGAAGGAAGTTCGCCATTCCTGAATATGAGATAGCTGTCCAGACGGTTTTCCGCGTCGTTTACAATGGTACTGCCAATCGCGAAGTCATTCATTGTGGCGACAGAAAAGACATTGGTGTTTTCTTTGACGATGTGGATTTTTTCGGTTTCGTAACCGTCGCCGCCCGAACCCGAGGCGAAATTTGTGAAATCATTGGAAATCACGACGCGGTCAGAAGTATGGTCGGCTACCTTATGGGCATCGGCGTCAATATTGACCGTCATTGTATAGGTAGTGGCGCTGTCAGCGCTGCCATCATTAACCTTGAAATTGAAGCTGGCATATGCAGAGCCGCCAGCATTTGTCGCCGGCGTAAATCGGAGGCGCCCGCCATTTAGATCGGCGAGGCTTATTGTTTCGCCTTGCGATACGCTCGCCCAATTCGCTGCGTCGTGGAACTCATTATCTGAACGCCCACCAGTGTAGGTCTCATCCGGCGCCGTCCAAGTGCTCTTCTCAAGCGTGCCGTTTAGTGGCAGCGCGACAATTTCAACATGGGCAAGTGTGTCATTATCAGCGTCCGCAAAGCCAAATTGATCGGCGTCGAATGTGTAGCTGTTGCCTTGGCCCGCTGTTACGACATTGTCGGCAGCTGTTGGAGCATTGTTGAGTTGAAATGCATATTCGTCAGCCTCAACCGTATCGGCCTCAATGGGCCCTGTATTGACCTCCAACTCCCAATCGCCGCCCGCGCCGGTAATGTCATCTGATGCGGCAATGTCGGCAGCGGTCAGCTCGGCCAGCTCTTCAATAAAGGTTTGGCCGTTCTCACCGGCGGCGATGTTACAGCCGTAAAGCAGAATATCGCCGTCTTCGGTGAGTGTGTCTTTGAGAACAGCCAGCGTGCCGGAGTGTGTGGTGAGTGTCTCGAGTGACAAGCTGGCTGTTCCCAGACGGGCTTCGCCCGCCGTACCGTGACCGAATATATGAATTTCATCTACGCGGTCATGATTTTGTAAAATGTCGTTAATTTGTGCGAAGCCGTCGCTATCGCCATCTAATATGTGTATCTGCGCATCATCTGGCAGCACATCGGCTGCAGCATCTGCAAGCGTTTGCGGGTCTTCAACGCCGCCATCAATAAACACAATGGCGCTGCGCGTTGAGTGAAACTCAAAGCTGATATTCTCGCGCTGGGTTTCTCTTTGGTTTTCGCGCTGGTTTTCAGGTGCCACAGCGGGGGCGGTATCGGTAGCATTGCCATCGCGATAGACAATCGCAGACGCAACATCAGCCCCCAAATCGCCATCAAATAG
>FZLQ01000030.1 GCA_900197605.1 Phyllobacteriaceae bacterium Water-Bin73 | reverse complement strand
GCGGTGGACAGGGTGACGACAATCATCGCGGCAATGGTGGCGTATAATTTGCGCGTGGTGACAATCAGCACCAAAGCGATAATGACAAACATGGTCGGGGTCAGCGTTGCCAAATCTTGTTGTGCCGCTTCAGAGAAGGAATTGGACAGCATTTGCGAGCCGGTCAACTCAATGCGGATATTGGGATATTTGGCGCGCAGGGTTTCGTGAATCTCGCGCGCTTTCACAACAATCTTATTGGTGGCGACAACATCATCGCGCGGCGGGCGCAGCGAGACCAATACGGCGGCGGTTTTTTTATCGAGCGATAAAAGCCGACCGGCCAGCAGCGGTTCGTTCAAAATCGTATCCTCGACATAGGCAATCCGCTTATCGTCAATATCAGCAGGGTCCGGTACGAGGTCGCGCACTTCCAAATCATCATCGCCAATGGCGCGGGTGTTTTGGAAATTGGTCAGGCTGTCAACGCGGGTCGAGAAAGGAATTTGCCACCCGCTCTCGGTCAAATCAAAGGCCAGATTCAGCGCCTCGCGGCTGGTGGCATCGCTGCCATCTTTGGGCTGATACACATAAAACACCGTATCCGGACTGGAGTAAGTGCGCTCCAATTCTTCAAATGCCGTGAGATACGGGTTTTCGTTAGAAAAAAAGTAACGATAATCATTGGTGAAGCGCAAATGCTGACCACCGGCCAGACCGGCCATTGCTAGCAGCAATGATATGAGAATTACCAGAAACGGGCGGCGGACGACAAATTCGCCATATTGTTGCATTGTGAAGGGCATGCTGAGTTCCTTTTTCGTTTGAGACAAATATAGGCGGAGAATTTTAATTGTCAAACTGAACGGTTCAGTTTATTAAATAGATTATGGAACAAGTGTCCCCAACCACCCGTGGCCGTCGCAAAGATGTCGGCAAACGCGACGCCATTATTTTGGCGGCGCGCGCTTTGTTTCTTGAACGCGGCTTTGCCGGCACTTCTATGGAATGTCTGGCCGGGGTGGCGCATGTGTCCAAAGCGACTTTGTATTCTCACTTTGCCGATAAGAACGCGCTTTATCGCGCCATTATTGAGGACAAGGTAATGGATTACCGCTTGGCCGATTTCTCTGAGCGGCTGTGTGGCGATATGCGGCGCGATTTGGAATTGATCGCGGTCAGTTTGCAGGATTTGCTTTTTGATGATGAAGCCGTCGCGATGGTACGCATGGTGATTAGCGAGGCGCGCCAGCAATCGCCGCTGGTCAAAATTTTTGAGGAAGCCGGTCCGGGCCAGGTCTTTGCCCGCATTGCTGATTATTTTGAAAGCTGTAAACAGCGCGGTGAGCAGGGGCTGGGCTGCCCGCATGATGAGGCCAGCCTGTTTACCGATTTGGTTATCGGCCATCGCAAATTCATGCGGGTCTTGATGAATATAGAAAAGGTGCCAAAAGCTGCCGCGCGCAAGAAAAATGCACATGAAGCTGTCAGCACCTTTTTAGCGCTCAAAAAGCACTAGTCGCGATCTCTATGACGCCGCTGCATATGGTCGGCAATCTTGGCGCGCGCCTCGGGCGACAAGCCGCTGCCCATATCGCGCAAGGCACCATGCAGATTTTCATTCAGCTTTTGTGCGGCGGCCTGCGAACGATTAAGCGCCGCCGTGATGTCTTGCGGGTCAGGCTCCGGCACTGACAGGCTTGCGCGAAACGCTTTTCGGGCGGCGCGCAATTCTGCCAAAGCGCCCAATAATTCCGGGCGTCGCTGTTTGAAGACGCGGCGCGCCAGTTCTTTATCGGCACCATCGAGATGGCGGATAATGCGCTCTTCAGCGCGCGATAGGCGTTCATCAACCCAGCCGACATCATTGGTGAAGCCGCGCCATTTCATGGCGTAATTTGCAGCGGCACCGATAAAGAAGAGGTTGAGCGCCAAAGACAAGGCGAGGGCGGCATAGATCAGTTTTTGTTTGTTAGCCATGTGTGCTCCTATAGGGGATCGGTTGGAAGAAACGCATCACTGATAATATCGAGGGAGGCCAAAAGGTCGGCGCTGCCGGTTACGCTTTCAACCAGCAGGGGTGCCATAATAATGCCGCCAATAAAGCACGCCGCCAATGCGGTCGCGCCGACCCAAATGGCGCGCAATGAAGGCGCGGCCGGGGTCGGGAATGAGACGATTTCACCTGCTTCGCCTGCTTCACCCGTGTTACTTGTTTTACCGGCCAGCGCGGTTTCCATATCGGCGATAATCCGGTTGTGCAATTCATCTGAGGGATGGTGTGACACAGCTTCGGGCATGTCATCGAGCCAAGCGTCGAGCCGAGCGGCGCGCGCCAATATGGCGGCGGCATCGGTATTGCTGCCAGCGAGGTCTTGCATCGCGCTGCGATGTTGCTCCGGCCAAAGCGCGGTTTTGGCGCCATAGGCGGCCACATGATTTTCAAATTCTTGCAGGGTCATCTCATTACTCATGATATCGGTTCCAAATGGTCTTTAAGGGGGGTCAGTTCGTCGCTCAATTTGCTTCTGGCGCGACGCAATAGCGATTCCAGTGCGGCGAGGGTAATGCCCATTTGCGCTGCTGCATCAGCCTGTTTGGTCTCGCCATAATAAACCAGCTCAATGGCTTGTTTTTGGTCGGCGGTCAGCGCACCCAGTGCTGCGCGGAGTTGGCGATTGCGGTCGGCTTCCATATGCGCCGCTTCAATATTTTCGCGCTCATCAGCCGGTTCGGCAATGGCCCCAATATCCGTGGTCGGTTTGCGGCGGCGTAGAATATCAATGCAGCGATTGGCGGCGATGCGATACAGCCAAGTGGTGACTTTGGCATTGCCGCTTTGCCAGTTTCCGGCATTTTTCCAGACTGATAAAAACACGTCCTGGGCAGCTTCTTCGGCTTCGGCCTGATTGCCTAATTTAAGGCGGCAAATATGAACAATATAAAACAGATGGCGATTGACCAATTCAGCCCCGGCTTGCTGCGCGGCCCGGTGGTCTGGCTGGCCGATGGCATAGAGCAGCGCATCGTCTGACGCGTCGGCAAGCGACGGCGGCGTTTGGCCTGTCACGCGACTGCTCATTGTGCCCTCTGCCTCCCGAATTGGCTGCTCACCCGTGCATTGAAGCGACATTTAAGTCTCCAGCTTAAGAGAATCCATAAAAAGAAATCAAATTCTCAAATCCAAAAGAATTAACGGCGCGTATAGTAAATACTGTCACATTAAATGTGATGTAGTGCTCTCCTCCCCCCTCATTGGAGACACTCTCGCCCCGCCGCTCTGCGACGGGGCATTTTTTTAATCCGATAATATGGCTTGCAGCGCGGCTTGGCGCGCCAATGACCCGTCTTTTTGGGCAATTGCCGCCGTCAGACGGCGATAAGCATCGAGCGGCGGCGTGGTTTGCCTATGTGATAGGGCATAAGCCGCAAGCGGCAGTGCGGCTATGGCAAAGCCATTATGGGCGGCGGCATAAAAACAGCCGAGAAAAGCCGCATGGGTCGGCGCGTCAGTGTGGTGCTGAAGCTGTCGCAACGCATCTTGCAGGGCATGATTATCGGCATCATCGGCGCGGGCGGCGGCCAATGCGGCCAAAGTCGGCTCTAAAGCAAGGCGCATATCCAAAGCATCGGCTGAAAAATCATACTTATTATTGTCGAGATCGATATTTGCCAGCCAATTCAGCACATCTTTGTCCCAAAGCGCCCAATTTTGCCGTTTTTCGACATGGGTGCCGCGTCTTGGCACGGCTATAATCAGGCCTTTGCCACTTAAAAGGCGCAAAGCTTCGCGAATGACGGTGCGCGACACATCAAATTCGGCGCATAATGCAGTATCGGCAGGGAGTTTATCGTCTTCTGACCACGCACCCGATAAAATACGCTGTGCCAAAGCGGCGGCAACGCGGTCAGTATGGCGCAGGGCAGTTAAAACGGTATCAGTCATAGCCCTATAATTGGGCTAATTCGCTGCTGGCGTCAATAATAGTATGATTAATCGAGCTTAGTGCCGCGTTCCGTCAGAAGATATTTAAGGAATTCGCGGTAACGGTCGAGGCGGTCGCCATCGGTGACAGTGTTTTCAAAGTATTTCTGCTGAATTGATTTCAGCTCATCTTCGAATTTCAGCACTTGGATTTCCATTTCATCGCGTAACAGGCTGTTCTGGCTCTCCAATTGCTGCAAATGCTCCATTATGGCTTGCTTGCGGCTGGCTGTTTCAGTGTTGAGTTGGTCAATTTTTTCACGCATGGCAGCCACAATGCCGTCACGTGCCGCTTCCATTTGCGCCAACATTTCCTGATTGCTCGACCCGTGTATCAGCGAGCCGCTGCGAATTTCGGCCAATGTATCCTGCATGCGCAGCGATAAATCAGCCATATGGCTATCGGGATGCACTTCGCGCCCAATCTCATTATTGGTCGGCGCGACGGCACCGAAATCAATATCCGGCACCGGTCCAAAATCACCTGCGTCCTCGGCGGGCATTGCGGCACTTGTTTCAGGCGCATTCTGTGCGCCCATTTCGGCGGCAATCGCGGCATCTAAATCGCCAGCCATATCAGGAGCCATATTATCAGCCATATCATCGACTGATGCATCGGCGCGTGTCGCGGCTGGCGCGGTGTCCGGATTGGCTGATGGGGTGGTGGTCGGCGTCGGATTGCGGGGGCTAGATGCGCCCTCTGCTGGTGTGTCCCCAACCGGATCGGCATCCAAAATCGCATTGATGGCATCGGCAATTTCGGCCATGCGCCGAATTTCGCTCTCTTCATCTGCCATCAAACTCTCCTCGCAACATACAATGCACGCAATGGGCTGGGGGCAATTTGTAAATGCCCTATACCGAATCTCATTATCACTTTACAATAATTGCAGGAAATGACCATGACCGCTGGAAAATATTTTGGGAAAGCGTGACATTAAGATGTCGCCATAGCACATGTCGCAAGAAACGCCACAAGACCAAGCCGCAGAAGAGCATCCTGGCATTGAAGCCGCTTATGAGCGCACTCCGGGCGACAATGTCGGCATGCGCGCTCTGGCCGGTTTGTTTTTGCTCGAGCATGAGTTTCGCCGTGTGCCCGGGCAATCGCATTTGGCGCGTCTGGTGGTCAATCGGCTCAATCGTTTTGCCCCTTATGATTGCGCCGTCTTCTGGACCTGTAGTCCGCGCGGCAAGGTTTATGATGTAACGATTTCCGGCATCATTAAAAATAAGGATACCAAGCCGATTCTCGATTGGGGACGCGGGCTGGGCAAATGGCTGAATAAAACCGGTTATGGCAATACCCAGCTCACGCCGATTATGGTCGATATGGAAAAATCCATGGTGAATTGGCCCGGCAATCTGCCAAAATCCGGCTTATATGTGCCGCTGCGCGCGCAAGACGGCACTTTGCGCGGCGGTTTGGTGCTGCTGCGGGCGGCGACATGGGCGCAACCCATTCGCATCATGCTTGACCAATTGGCGGAGGCCGCCGCCTATACGGTTGATGCGCTTGATGCCGGTGTGCACGGGCGTCGCGCCGCGCGCGGTGGCATTGGTAAATATCTGACGGGCTTGGCCGCGCTGGTTTTGCTGGGGCTCAGCTTTCTCATTCCGGTGCCGGTGAATGTAAATGTACCGGCGCAATTGGCGGTGTCGAACAGTCAGGCCAATGTGCCTCGCGGGCCGGCGCAAATAGATATTCTGATACCGCCGCAAGGGGCGATGGCGCTAAAGCCCGGCTCGCGTTTGAAGACCAATTATCAAAACACGCAATATGAGTTGGAGGTCGAACATATCACGCCCTGGCTGGCCGGGCTGTTTGCCGACCGACGATTGCGCGCGCGCTTTATTGCTGCGCCCGACGGGCTGGCGCCACCGGCGCTATCGACCATCACGATTGAAAATGCATCTATGCCGCTGCCGCTTTATTTATTGCGCGGCCCTATTGCGATGATGCGGCGCGCTTTTGATATTGATTAAGCTGGCTGATTAAGGCGGCGACCGCGCGCGGTGTCGATGCACCGGCGCAAACCAAAAGATTATTATCAATATGCAATCGCCGCGTCGCCGGATAAGCCCGCGCCAAAGCCGGATGGGTGATGAATTCCATGCCGCGACTGTCGGGCATTTCATCTGTCTCATTCACCAAAATATAATCGGCCTGCACGGCCAATGCGCTCTCCAGCGAGACCCGACGCATCGGGCTGTCGCTGGTGTCGCGTCCCAAATTAACCGCACCGGCGCGGCTTAGAATATCGTCCAAAATATGCCCTTGCCCGACAGTTAAATTGCGCCGCTGCAAGGGCAGCACTTTCGGCGCATGGGTGATTTTTTGCAATGCCGCCAGCGCCGTATCGAGGTTTTGCAGATAAGCCCGCGCCTGCGCTTCGCGTCCAATGGCTTTGCCGAGGGTGATTATTTCGTCGCGCGCCGCCGTATAATTTTGCGCCGCATCAAGCGTCAACAGCTCGAACCCCAGCCGCTTTATCAACGCATTACGCATCGGGTCTGACCAGCTTGAGACGATAACAAGGTCAGGCTTCAGCTCGATAATGGCTTCTATTTGTCCGTCACTGACCGGAAAATTTTCCGCCGCTGCGGCATTGGCCGATAGCGACGCATCGCGCGACAATGGCGTGAGTGCCACAATCTGCGCCTTGTCGGCAAAGGCCATTAAATAAGGGTCGGCGCATAAATTAAGGCTCATCACGCGCGGCAGGGCGGCGGCGGGCGCGGCGCATAAAGCAAAAATCACGGCGGTCAAAATCAAACGCATATCACGTCCTTGCCAGTTTCGCCCCCGCCTGTCTAGCGCTTGCATGAAACGCGATGCCGCTTGCGCCCGGTTTTTTATGCGGCTAGCTTGGCGCGATGAGACAGCCGATTAACAGACGAACCCTTTCTGCCTTATTGCTGGTGGCGCTGGGCATATGCGCCGCTGCCTCTTTATTGGCCGGTGATGTGGCGGTTCATATCTCGGCTGTTTGGAGCTGGCTGCGCGGTGGCGACACTGAAAACAGCCAGTTTTACGCCATTTTGTTCGAGCAAATTCGCAGCCCCCGCATTGTGCTGGCGGCCATGACGGGGTTTGTGCTGGGGCTGTCAGGCGCGGCCATTCAAGGGCTGTTTCGCAATCCATTGGCCGAGCCGGGCTTACTTGGTGCCTCTAATGGCGCGGCTTTGGGCGCGGTGATGGTGATATATTTGGGGCTGGCTTCAACCTTATCTATCGCTGTGCCATTTGCGGCGGCGGGCATGGCGCTTGTTTCTGTATTGGTTTTGCTGGCATTGGCCGGACGCGGCGCGTCGAGCTTGCGTTTGATATTGGCCGGTTTTGCCGTGTCGGCTTTTGCCGGTGCGGGCATTGCGCTGGCGCTTAATCTCAGCCCGAATTATTTCGCCGCTTTGGAAATCGCTTTTTGGCTTTTGGGCGCGGTTGAAAATCGAAGCTGGTTGCATGTGGGCTTGGCCGTGCCCGGCGCGGCTTTGGGCTGCGCGCTGATGCTGGCCACGGCGCGCGCGCTGGACGGTTTGGCATTGGGCGAAGAGGTGGCGCGCAGTTTGGGCATTTCGCTTTTGCGGTTGCGCCTGCAAATTTCCATTGGCTTGGCATTGGCGGTTGGCGCGGTTGTGTCGGTGACCGGGGTTATCGGTTTTGTCGGCTTGCTGGCGCCGCATTTGGTGCGGCCTTTTACCGGCGCTTTGCCGTCTCAAACATTGCTGCCCGCCGGACTTGTCGGGGCGATATTACTGGTGCTGGCCGACAGCCTTATTCGTCTCATTCCGACCATGACGGAATTAAAGCTGGGCGTGTTGACGGCCCTTTTGGGCGTGCCGCTTTTGCTGTTGCTGCTCACCCGCCCGGGCGCAAGCCTATTGAGCGAGCGTTAAAATCAGGCTAAACAATCTTCACGGATAAGGTGCCCCATAACAGGGGGTAAAAGGGAATGTCGTGCGGCGCTTACGTTAAGCGCCAAATCGACAGCTGCTCCCGCAACTGTCAGCGGATAGCCGACGGCCATAATGCCACTCTTGCAAAAGGGGAAGGCGGCCAGAGGCAGCGACCCGCAAGCCAGGAAACCTGCCTTGACCGGTCGTTTTTCGCATGGGGCGGGATGCACCCGAGCGAGACGGAACCTCCGTTTTAGACGACAGATGAAACCCGCCGCGTTAGCGCAAGGCTTACGCGGCTTTAACTCTGTTTGGAGACAAAAATGAATAAGAAAACTGTATATGGTTCTATCGGTCTTGGACTGATGGTCGCCCTAACCTTTTCCCCTGTTTCAAGCGCGCTGGCTGAAGAGATTGACGAGATTGTCGTCTCCGCGACCGGTATTCCGACACCATTGGCGCAAATAGGCGCATCGGTTGATGTCATTACGGCGGAAGATTTGGAACGCCAGCAAATCACCTATTTGCAGGATGCGTTGGCGACCGTCGCCGGTGTCAGCGCCTATTCATCGGGCGGGCCAGGCACGAAATCAAATGTTTTCTTGCGCGGAACTGGTGGTGAATATACAGCTGTATTGGTCGACGGCATCCAAATAAACAACCCATATGATCAGAATGTGAATTGGACTCACCTTCCGACACATGGTCTTGAGACAATAGAAATTCTGCGAGGCTCACAAAGCGTCATGTATGGCAGTGAAGCAATCGGCGGTGCGGTCAATGCCTATACGGCAGTCGGCGGTGATACGAAATTCAAGGCTATGGCGGATCTGGGTTCCTTTGGCACACAGCGTCTTGTTGGCTCAGCCCGCGGCGAACGAAACCGCATCGCTTACGGCGCTTCGGTTGAAACCGTGAGCATTGATGGGTTCTCGATTTCTGACATTGCCGATGCTGATGACAATTCGTTGGAAGATGACGGATACGAAAAAACCTCGGTTCGCTTTCGCGTTAAAGCCGATATTAACAGGGATTTTTCGGCCGATTTTGCGTATCGGATGATTGCGAGTGAAACAGACACTGATGTTGACCCTAATCCATTTGCGAATGTTCCGCGAGATAACCCAAGCAGCTACGAAGATTTTGACGCGTTAGGAATGCGGCTAAAGTTAAACTATGCGGGTGATAGGTTCAGCCAAAGCGTTTCCTATGGGTCAGCAGAAGACGAAAATAGATCTGGTTCTGGAACAAATAAGGGCGAGCGCAACGTCTTGTCATATCGTGGAACACTAGATTTCTCTGATAGCATGAAATTTTTAATTGGAGCTGACCGAGATTTGGAGACCTATACCGCTGGTGCAAATGAGTATGAGGCTTCCAACCTCGCTGGCTACACAGTGATTCAGCTTCATAATGATGGTTTATCGGCCACAATTGCTGCGCGGCGCGATGACCATGAAGAATTCGGTATATTTGATACATATCGCGTGTCGGCCATGGTTGACTTGGAAACCTTTGCCGTCCGAGGCACTTATGGAACTGGGTTCAGAGCACCCAGCCTAAATGAGCTTTTCGATGTTGTTTACAATTCGGGAAATCCGGATTTGCAGCCTGAAGAAAGCGCAGGTGGTGATCTGGGTATCGAGTTTCGTGTCGGCGACCAATCGAAAATCGAAGCGGCTTACTTTTTTTCAACAATTACAGACCTGATTGTGTTTGATTCCAATTTCAGAAACGTAAATTCCGATGGCGATAGCAAAAGTTCTGGCATCGAAATTCGAGGCGAGACCGTATTACTTGGCGATTATGCGGTAAGCGGAAATTACACCTATTTGATTTCAAAAGACGTTAACGATAATCGCCAAATTAGGCAGCCACGACACACACTCAATCTCGCTTTGACGACAGATATCAATGAGCGTCTGTCAATTGCAGGCAGTATGCGAATAGTTCGCGATACAATCGATTCCGATTTCTCGCAGCCATGGCCGTACCCCAAAGTGGCTCTCGAAGATTACACTTTGGTCAACCTTAATACTGCCTATCAACTGAATGATGGAATTAAAGCAATAGTGCAGGTAGAGAATCTTCTTGATGAAGATTATGAGAGCGCACTCGATTTTGCTACTCCCGGGCGGGCGTTTTATGTCGGGGTGACCTCAAGCTTTTAGGCGGCTGGCATTTTCGCCGCTTATACGGCTAGAATAACGATATGAAAATCGTCTCTCTTTTGCGTGTCACTACGGACGTTGAAGCTGTCCGGGCTTCACCAGATAATCATGGCTCAGCCCGGATGCGTCATGCTTGAGCTGACTGAAATTCAATATATGGCTGGCGAGAAGACCGTTTTGCAAAATGTTACTGCCGGTTTTCCAGCCGGGCAAGTGACCGGTATTGTCGGGCCAAATGGCGCGGGTAAAAGCTCGCTCCTGCGTATCGCCAGCGGATTGGTGGCGGCCAGTGGCGGCGATATTGCGGCGGCAGGCGCATTTGCCGATACTGCATGGCGGGCGCGAAACATTGCCTATATGCCGCAATTTCAAACCGTCGCTTGGCCTTTACGGGCGCGCGAGATTGTCGGTCTGGGCTTATTGCCCCTGCATCTCAGCGCGGCGCAATCGGCGGCCCGCATTGACGCGGCTTTGGCGCGCTGCGGCGTTAGCGGATTTGCCGATCGGCGCATTGATACTTTATCGGGGGGTGAGCAGGCGCGGGTTTTTCTGGCGCGCTTACTAGCGACGGGGGCGACAATCATGCTGCTCGATGAGCCGGTGCAATCGCTCGACCCAGCAGGCGCGCTGGCGGTGATGGCCCTTTTGCGCGCCGAGGCGGCGCAAGGCAAAGCGGTGGCGGTTGTGTTGCACGAGCTTAATCTGGCGCAGCAATTTTGCGATAAATTAGTGGTGATGAAAAACGGCACTGTCGCCCTTGCGGGTGATGCGCAACATGTCTTGTCGCCCGCGCGGCTTCGGCCTATCTTCGGGGTGGAATTTGAGCAATTGGCAGGCGGGCATTTGGTGCCGCATAAGCTGGGGCAGACACCCTCAGCCAAGAAAGCCGAGCTCTGAGAGGACAACTGATGGCGCGTCTGGCAGTCGAAAATTTGGTCAAACGTTTTGGCCCGCTTGAAGCGGTCAAAGGCGTGTCGCTATCATTGCAGGCCGGACGCTCTTTGGCGCTTATCGGGCCGACAGCGGCGGGTAAATCGGTTTTGCTGAAATGCCTTGCCGGTCTATACGCGCCCGAAGAAGGCCGCATTTTGGTTGACCGCGCGCTGGTCGGCGTCACGGATGAGCGACCTGCCGAACTCAATGCGCGCATCGGCATGTTGTTTCAACAAAACGCGCTGTTTGACAGCCTGCCGGTTTGGGAAAATATCGCCTTTCGCTTGATTGCCAATGGCATGAGCCGAGAGGCGGCGCGCGAAAAAGCCGAGGCTCTATTGCCGCGTGTTGGCCTGCCTGCGGCCAATGCAGATTTGTTTCCGGCTGATTTATCGGGCGGCATGCAAAAGCGTGTCGGCTTTGCCCGTGCCATTGCAACCGAGCCGGATATTTTATTGCTCGACAATCCAACAGCCGGTCTCGACCCGATATTGGCGGCGCGGGTCGATGGCATGATTTCTGATTTGGCGCGTGAAAGCGGCGCTTGTGTGATTTCCGTCACCGGCAATATGGTCGGCATTACCGATGCTTATGATGAGATTGCGGTGATGCATGATGGCCTGCTGCGCTGGCATGGCGAGGCTAAAGCGGCGGAAAGCGATGATAATGCATGGCTGCGTCAATTGCTTGACGGCAGCCGAGAGGGGCCAATATCAACCCTAACCAGCGCCGCCTGATTCAGGCCGGTGCCGCCTAGCACAGGAGAGCGATATGTTTGGATTTGGTAAGAAAGCTGAAATGGTAGCCGCCGATGCCGCATTGCCCGGGCGCGATATGGCAATGCCGGTGCCGGAAAAACATTTTACATTGGGCACAAATATGGTGGCACCTTGGCCTGAAGGCGCACAGGTGGTGATTGTCGGCATGGGCTGTTTTTGGGGCGCGGAGCGTAAATTCTGGCAGGCCGAGGGTGTGTATTCAACACAGGTCGGTTATGCGGGCGGCTTTACCCCCAATCCCAGCTATGAAGAAGTGTGCAGCGGCCAAACCGGTCATAATGAAGTTGTGCAAGTGGTGTTTAATCCGGCGCAAATTTCATTTGAAGAAATCTTGCAAATCTTTTGGGAAAATCACGACCCCACACAGGGCATGCGGCAAGGCAATGATGTCGGCACGCAATATCGCTCAGGCATTTATTGCCTCGATGCGACGCATAAAGCGGCCGCCGAAGCGAGCCGCGATATGTTTCAGGCCAAATTAAGTGCCGCCGGATTTGACACGATTACGACCGAGATTGTCGATGCGCCTGCCTTCTATTATGCCGAAGATTATCATCAGCAATATCTTGGCAAAAACCCCAATGGGTATTGCGGCATGGGCGGCACGGGCGTTAGCTGCCCGATTGGCCTCACTGCCTGACCATTGGTTTAAAATCTGGCCTAAAATGTGTGGCTGATGCGCGCCATAAAGCGGCGGCCTTCGCCGGGGAAATAGCGGTCATTACCGAACCATTTGTCAGCGCGTTTAGCATAAGCCTCGTCAAACAAATTGTCGATGCGCAAGCTCAGGCGTGATTGGCCGGACAATACATAATCGGTAGTGACGGCGAAAATATCATGGCCGTCATATTCAGCACTGTTTGACGCGTCCAAATAATAGCTGCCGACATGCTCCCAATGCAGTTTGATAAAAGTTCGTTCATCATATTTGTAACGCAGTGACGTATTGGCCAGTGTTTCCGGCGCGCCATCGATTGTGTCACCATCGGTCACGGTTTCAAGCGAATTGCCTCCACCGACATTTCTGTCAAATGCGTATTCGTGTTTTGCATAGGTTAAATTCGTGGCCAATGTCCAATCACGCGCCAGCATCCAATCAAGGCTCAGTTCAATACCCATATGGTCGGTTTCGCCATCGGTTTCGTAATAATCATTGCCATCGCGGAAGTGATAATTTTCCTTCTGCATGACAAAGGCTGTGGCTTCATATGAAAGAGCCGGATAAACGGCGCGATAGCCGATTTCCAAACTGTCTAAAACTTCAGAATCTATGTCTTCAATCTCAGGCACCTCTCCATCTTTATTTTGATCCCGCAAGCGATAAATGTCTGTCGTTTGCGGGGCGCGTGCGGCGCGGGCCAAATTTGCAAAGACGCGGCGATTATCCGCCAAGCGATGCACCAGACCGATTTTCGGGGAGACATCTGAGAAGTCGTCCGAACGGTTTGCCGGGCGGTACAATTTACCTTGGCGTCCGGTGTCCGTGTTGTTGGTGTAATCATAATCGGTCATTTCCCAACGCAGGCCGGTGGTCAAATCAGTTGCGTCTGACAAAGCCCAAACCGCATGCAGATAGGGCGCAATCACTTGTGCTTCGACTTCAAAGTCATAATGCGTGCCTTGCGCATAATCGATAGATGTTGGGCTGCGAAAAGCATATTTGTCAGCGCCTGATTGGACTTCGGTTAACTCGCCTTCTGTGGCTTCTATATCAATCCCTGAAACATAAGAAACACTGTCAGTGTCTCGCGCATAGGCGACTTGCAGGCCAATTGAATTATGGCTGTTTTCTTCGATCGTCGTGTTGGCTGTGCCCGGCAGAAAGTGCATACGGAATTCCATGTCATTGGTTCTAAAATAAGGCGTCAGCATCAGGGTCGCGCCGCTATCCAAATCAGTCGTCATGCGAAGATAAGTGCGTGTCGCCGCGGCATCACGATAAGCGTCGCTATTATTATTACCTCGGGCAATTGTTTCATCTTCATAAGACGCCGCATAACCCGCGGTTTCTTGGTTGAGATTCATATGGGCAATCGAAAGGCGATAGCCGGTCGCACCATCTTGCCAAGCGCTTTCAAAGCGCGCTTTTTGTTGCGCGAAGCTTTGCGCGTCACGATAGCCATCGGCATCACCGTTAAGGTCAAGCGACAGTCGGGTCATGAAACTGCCATGGTCTTGCGCCGATTGCAGCGACACGGCATGGCGCGCATAAGAGCCGATAGCAATATCGGCACTAGCACCGCTCTCATCAAGCGGGGCAGAAATGAAATTCACCAAACCATGCACGGCATTGGAGCCATAAAGAGCTGAGCCCGGCCCGCGCACCAGTTCAACCGAGCCATCGGCTTGCGGCATGGCATCCATCAGCGCATTGACATTGGCAAAGCCCGGTGCGCGCATGGGAATACCGTCCTCGAGATAAAGGAAGGAACCGGCACCCGCGCCGCCAACCAAAACGGGCGAGCGTATGGCGGTCAAATGCTCTTGGCCGCTGCCGCGATGAATATGCACGCCGGGGGCTTGATTGAGCAATTCAACCGGAAACAGATTGACGGTTTGCGACGGGTCGAGCGTCGCAATATTGCCCGGATTGTCGATACGCAAGCTATCGCTGCGGGTGGTGGTAACAATGACTTCGTCAATCACAGCCGTTTGCGCCACAGCGGGCGCGCCCAGCAGCAGGCTCGTTAAAACCGTTTGCCCAATAAATTTCGTAAATGACTTCGACATCATTGCCTCCCCAAAAATGGGCTAGGCAGTGCCTAGCCGTAATAGATCCAAAACTCTTATCAGCCCCGTCGGTTTACCCTCTGCGCAAACAAACAGACACTGAACCTTGCTCTCTTGCATCAAGCTTAGGGCTTCCGCCGTCATTTTGTCACCGCCAATAATTTGTGGGTCGGTGGTCATAATGTCGCTGGCAGTTCGGGCAAGCAAATCATCGGCCATATGGCGGCGCAAATCGCCATCGGTAATAACGCCGCGCAGATTTTCCGCTTCATCAATAATGCCGAGACAGCCAAAGCCCTTTTCCGTCATCAACACAATCGCTTCAGCCATTTTCATCGACCCGTCGATCAAGGGTAGGGCGTCGCCTTGATGCATGATATCGGCAACACGGCTGAGTTTGGCGCCCAATTTTCCGCCCGGGTGAAAGTTTTTGAAATCGGCGGCTGAAAAATTGCGCTGCTCAAGCAGCGCCACAGCCAGCGCATCGCCCAAAGCCAATTGCATGGTGGTCGAGGTGGTAGGGGCCAGCCCATTGGGGCAGGCCTCTTTGGCTTTTGGCAGGGTCAGGCAAATGGTTGCCGCTTTGCCCAATAGGCTGTCTTCGCCCGAGGTGATGGCAACCAATGGAATGTTGAAGCGTTTGGTGTAATTCAGCAGGCTTGCCAGTTCTTGCGTGCTGCCCGACCAGCTCAGCGCCAAGACGACATCATCTGGGGTAATCATGCCCAAATCGCCGTGGCTGGCTTCAGCCGGATGAACAAAAGAAGCCGGTGTGCCGGTTGAGGCCATTGTAGCGGCAATTTTATTGCCAATGTGGCCGCTTTTGCCCATGCCGGAAATAATCACCCGGCCTTTGGCATTGGCCAGCAGGTCAACCGCTTTGACAAAATTATCGCCCAGCGCATCAGCAAGTTGGGTCAGACCGGCAGCTTCAGCGGCCAATGTGTTGCGAGCAGAAATTAGTGCATCTTGCGCCATTAAAAACTCCGATATTAAATCTCGGCTAGTTATGCCTCAATTTGATGATTAGTCCAATAAGGGACGTAAACGTTGTTTCAATGCGTCGCGGCTATCGGCGTCGGCGGCGGCAATGGAAAAGGCGAGATTGGCCTCCAGAAAGCCGTCGCGATTGCCGCAATCAAAACGCGTGCCGTCAAAGCGAAAGCCGTTCATCGGCACTGTGCCGATAAGCTCGGCCATAGCATCTGTGATTTGTATCTCTCCACCTGCGCCTGTTTTGAAGGTCGATAGCGTATCCATAATTTGTGGGCCGAGAATATAGCGCCCGATAATCGCCAGAGTTGATGGCGCGTCTTCGGGCGCGGGTTTTTCAACCAGCCCCTTAACTTCCACCAGCCCGTCAGCCTCTGCGCCGGGGTCAAGCACGCCATAGCGATGCGTTTGGTTGGCCGGCACATTCTCAACCGCCACTAAATTGCCACCGCATTTTTCATATTGGGCGACCATTTGTGCCAGACAGCCGGTGGTGTGCTGCACCATGTCATCGGGCAAAATCACCGCGAAAGGCTTGTCGCCGGTCGCTTCATGGGCGCACCAAATGGCATGGCCCAATCCCAAAGGCGCGTCTTGATAGGTTTTGATAATCTCGGCATTTTCCGGCAATCCGGCTTTCAACAAAGCCAGTTCTTTGGTTTTGCCGCGCGCTTCCAGCACATCTTGGTAGTGCGGCGCGTCACTGAAATGGCTCATAATCGCGTCTTTTTCGGGCGACGTGACAAAGACAAAGCGCGTGCAACCGGCCGCGGCGGCTTCTTCGACCGCCCATTGAATGAGCGGCTTATCGACAACCGGCAACATCTCTTTCGGCACGGCTTTGGTGGCGGGTAAAAAGCGCGTGCCCATACCGGCGACGGGAAACACAACAGTCTTAATTTTGTTGGACATTAAAGCCTCTTTGGGAGTGGACGCTTGCAGCCGCATGAATCGGCGATACAGTAAGTGTGACAATTGCAATAGACTTGGTCAAGTCGAGCTAGGGGAATTTGAGGAAGAATATGGGTTTGCGCGCTTTTGCCATAGCCGTTTTGGTGCTGATAATCGGTGTCGCTTTTCAAGCGGCGGTGCCGGTCATGGCCAATGAGCGCGCCTTTAAGGCTTTTATTCAAGAGATTAAGCAAGCGGCGCAAAAAGACGGCATTGATACCAAGCATTTGAAAGCACTGGACGCGCTGATACCCGACCCGGAAGTGCAACGCTTGGCGGCGCGCCAGCCCGAATACGTCAAACCGATTTGGGCTTATTTGACCCATATGGTGACGCAAGAGCGGCTCAGTCTGGGGCGCGACCAATTGAAAAGCCGCGATGCATTTCTTGATGGGCTGGAAAAAAAATACGGTGTGCCGCGCGGCATTCTCATCGCGATTTGGGGCGTTGAGACCAATTATGGCGGCAATAAAGGCAGCTTTTCCGTGCTGCGCTCGCTGGCCACTTTGGGCTATGAGGGCAAGCGTGCTGATTTTGGCCGCCAGCAATTGCTCTATGCGCTGCGGATTTTGCAATCGGGCGATGTTGCGCTTAAAGATTTCAAAGGCAGTTGGGCCGGGGCGATGGGGCATACGCAATTTATTCCGACCACTTATGCCGATTATGCGGCTGACGGCACGGGCGACGGCATTAAGGATATTTGGACCGAGCCGCGCGATGCGCTGGCCTCTGCCGCTTATTACTTGAAGCGCATGGGCTGGCAGCGCGGTTTGGTTTGGGGTTTTGAAGTGGCTGTGCCAGATGATTTCGACTTTGCTGAGGCGCGCATTAAAAACCCCAAGCCGGTTGCCTATTGGGCCGATAAGGGCGTGCGCGCGACGGGGCGTGAGCTTGATGAGACGCTGGGCGAGGTGTCGATTTTTGCCCCCGCCGGATTGCGCGGGCCAGTGTTTATGCTGACCAAAAATTTCCGCGTGTTGCTGCGTTATAATACGGCACCGGCCTATGCGCTGGCGGTCGGCCATTTGAGCCAACGTTTTTTTGGTGCCGCGCCGTTTAATCGCGCTTGGCCTAATGCGGACCGACCACTTTTGCCTGATGAGATTGCCGAACTGCAACGGCGTTTACGTAAAGCCGGATATGATACGGGGGATATTGACGGCGTGCTGGGGCGGCAAACCATTGCCGCCGTGCGGCGTTATCAAGATGATCGGGGTTTGGCGGCGGACGGCTTTGCCACGCCCGGCCTGCTGGAAGTGCTGTCGCGTTAAATCTCGCTTTCAGGCCGTTTTATGCTAAAAGTTGGCGCGAAAGAGGCAAGATATGAGTAAACAAGACACGGCGCGTGGCGCCATTGAAGCGTTAATGGCGGGCTATGAAAAGCTCGGCTATGTCAGTGATGAGCAAATTGCGACAGCCTTGTTTTTGGCGCAAAAGCTCGAAAAACCGCTATTGGTTGAAGGCCCGCCCGGGGTCGGTAAAACCGAATTGGCGAAAGCCACGGCGGAATATCTGGGCCTCAATATGATACGGCTGCAATGCTATGAGGGCTTGGACGAGGGCAAGGCGCTCTATGAATGGCAATATGGCAAGCAGCTTCTTTATACGCAGGTTCTGAAGGAAAAGCTGGGCGATGTCATGCAAGGTGCCAAGACGCTGGACGAGTCGATGACCCGCCTCGGCGGTTTTGAAGATGTGTTTTTCTCTGAGCAGTTTTTGCAAACCCGCCCGCTTCTCGAGGCGTTGCGCTCTGATGACGGGGTGGTGCTGCTGATTGACGAGATTGATAAATCCGATGATGAATTTGAAGCGTTCTTATTAGAAATTCTGTCGGATTATCAAATCTCAATCCCTGAATTAGGCACGGTGAAAGCGAAAAAGCCGCCACTTGTTTTCCTGACCTCAAATAATACGCGCGAAATTGGCGATGCGCTGAAGCGGCGTTGCCTGCACCTTTATATACCGTTTCCCGATGCGGTGCGCGAGAATACGATTTTGCAAGCGCGTGTGCCGGAACTGAATGATGGCCTGCGCGCCAATGTGGTGGATTTTGTGCAAAAGCTGCGCGAGATGGATTTGAAAAAACCACCCGCCGTCAGCGAGACGATTGATTGGGCGCGCACGGTTGTGTTGCTCAATATGGATGTGCTGGACAGCGATTTTGTTAAAAACACGCTGAATGTGCTGCTGAAGTTTAAGTCTGATATTGAGGCGGCGGAAAGCGATTTGCCGCGACTGATGCGCGAGAGCCTTCATCCGAAAGAAAGCGGCACGGCCGCTGAGTAGAGATCTCTCGTGATATCCGATTTCGTCAGAATTTTACGCGCCGCCGATATTCGTGTCTCGCCGGCCGAGACGCTGGACGCGGCTGAAATTTTTGAGACCATCGGCTTCGATGACCGCTCGATTTTGAAATATGCTTTGGGTCAAACACTGGCCAAAACTGAAATGGAAAAACTGGCTTTTGACGAAGCCTTTGAAAGCTATTTCCGCCTGCCCGAAGAAACCCCGCCATCGCTGCCTTTTGAGAACCAGGAAGAAAATCAGCACCAAGACGGCGAAGACGCGCAAGATAAATCAGCCGAGCAAAATTCCGGTGAAGGGCGGCCGCAACAAGGCACACAAGAGAGCGCACAACAAGGCGCACAAGAGGCCGGCGCGGCAAGCGATAATGCCAATCAAACATTAACTGAGATGTTGGAAAATCGAGACACGGCAGCCCTGCAAGCGGCGATGCAGCAAGCGGCAACGCAAGCCGGATTGGCCGATGCCAGGCTGTTCACCCAGCAAGGCATGTTCTCGCGCCGCATTATGGAGGCGATGGGGCTGGCCGATTTGGAAGCGCGGATTCGCCAAATGAATGAGGGCGGCGAGACGGAAGAAGCCGAGCGTCTGCGCGCAGGCCGCGCGCAATTATTTGAAGCGGTGCAAGATTTTGTCGAGCGGCAAATTGCCATGCGAACCAAAAATGCCGGTCGGCTGTTGCGCGAAGACGCGCTGTCGCGTATCCGCCTAACCAATCTCGATAAATCCGATATGAAGATTATGCGCGAGCTTATCCGCAAACTGGCCAAACGCTTGGCCTCGCGCCATTCGCGGCGGCGCAAAAAAGCGCAGCGCGGCATGTTGGATATTCGCCGCACCATGCGCGCCAATGTTGCTTATGATGGCAAGCTGTTCAATCTGGCGTGGCGGCGCGTCAAAGTGGAACGCCCCAAGCTGATTGTGCTGTGCGATGTCTCCGGCTCGGTCGCCGCCGTGTCGCGCTTTTTCCTGATGTTTCTCTATTCGCTTGATGAGGTGATGCCGAAGACGCGCAGTTTCGTGTTTTCCAATCGGGCCGGAGAAATAACTGACTTACTGCAAGGCGATGACCTAGAAACGGCGATGGAAGCCGCGCTTCGCCAATATGGCGGCGGCTCTACCGATTACGGCATGTCGATAATGGATTTGGCGGAAGCGACGCTCGACAGTGTCGATAAAAAAACGACAGTGATGGTGCTGGGCGATGCGCGCTCCAATTATGGCGACCCCGGCCATTTGGCGTTGAAAGAATTTTACGAGCGTGCCGGTCGGGTGATTTTCCTCAATCCCGAACCCGAAACCGTATGGGATACGGGCGATAGCGAAATGAAAAAACTCGGCGCCTATTGCACCCATAAACAAACCTGCAATTCGGTGAAACACGTCGAGCGGGTGTTGGATGACTTGCTGAGGCTGGGCGGGTAGCAGGCCTCTGGGGCAAAAGCGTTGTTCTT
>FZLQ01000040.1 GCA_900197605.1 Phyllobacteriaceae bacterium Water-Bin73 | reverse complement strand
ATTCGCGACGACAGCATGTGGGAGGAAAATCATGCAGTGGAACTTCGGAGATATTATTGACGCAATTGTGCCGGTTTTGCCGGAGGGGCATTTGGCTTTGGTGCACGGTGATCGCGAAATAACCTGGACAGAAATGAGCGCACGCTCAAATAATCTGGCGCGTAATCTGCGAGCCAATGGCGCCGAAACCGGCGACAAGGTTGGCTTTTATATGCGTAACCGACCCGAATATAGCGAATTGCTGGTGGCCTGTTTTCGCGGTCGCCTGACCCATGTGAATGTCAATTACCGCTATGTCGCTGACGAAGTGCATTATATTTTCGAAGATTCCGACGCGACTGTCGTGGTTTACGGCAAAGAGTTTCGGGATAATATTGAGCAACTTCGCCCACGCCTGCCAAATGTAAAGCAATGGATTGAAGTCGGTGACGGCTCACTTGTTGACGATAGGAATTTGCCCGAAGGTATTCTCGATTATGAAGCGCTGGTGAGCGATGGCGACGGCAGCAATTTGGATATTGAGCGCTCGGGCAGCGACCTGTTATTCCTCTATACGGGCGGCACAACCGGCATGCCCAAAGGCGTGATGTGGGAGCATCATAATCTGCGCGAAACCCAAACAATGGCGTTGCGCGCGCTGGGCGAAGTGCCTGAAACGCTGGACGAATTGAAAGCCAGCTTAAAAGAAACCGGCCCCGGCCAAGTTTACATTCCGGCTTGCCCGCTGATGCACGGCACCGGCCTGTTTACCGCTATGGGCGTGCTTATGAATGGCGGCACGATTGTGACATTGGAGGCGGCCTCGCTCAATTCATCTGAGCTTTGGTCAACTGTCGAGCGGCGCGGCGTCGAGTATATGGCGATTGTCGGCGATGCTTTCGCCAAGCCCATGCTGCAAGAATTGAAAGACAATCCGGGCACATATGATGTGTCGTCAGTCGCCTCGATTGTCTCATCGGGCGTCATGTGGTCGATGGAAGTGAAGCAGGAAATGCTCGAATATCTGCCCGATGAATGTATGCTCGCCGACAGCTTCGGCTCGTCAGAAGCCATTGGCTTCGGCTCGTCCATCACCATGAAGGACATGCCAGTCAAAACCGCAAAATTCACCACCAATGAAATGTGCAAAGTGTTTGACGAGAATGATGAAGAAATTCCGTGGGGCAGCGAAACCCCCGGCTTTATCGCCTTTGGCGGGCCCATTCCTTTGGGTTATTACAAAGACGAAGAGAAAACTGCCAAGACTTTCAAAACGATTAATGGCCATCGCTATTCCATTCCGGGCGATTATTGCCTCGTCTCACCGGAAGGCGAATTGACGCTGCTGGGTCGCGGCTCGGTCTGCATTAATTCAGCCGGTGAGAAGATTTACCCTGAAGAAGTTGAAGAGGCGCTGAAACTGCATAACGCGATTGATGACGCTTTGGTGGTCGGTGTGCCTGACGAAAAATGGGGGCAAGCCGTCACGGCAGTTGTCAAAACCGTTGAGGGCAACGCCTTTGACGAAGCCGAATTAAAGCTCTTCTGCAAAGGCAAATTGGCGGCATATAAAACGCCAAAACATGTCTTCCACGGTGGTCCGCCCTTCCGCGCGCCCAATGGCAAAGCCGATTACAAAAGCGTCACTGAATTTGCGCTGGCCGAAATCGAGAAGCGCGCATGAACAAAAAAGTGGCTGTTTTTGGCAAAATGGGAGTCAAATTCGCTCCCATTATCGAGAAGAACTTTGCCGATAAATATGATGATTGGCAGGTGACAAGCTGGCCGTGCGATGATGACACAGCGGCGCGTGACGCAATTTTGGCCGATTGCGAAGCGGCGGTGATGAGTGCTGACTTCATTCTGACGCCGGGTAATTTCGGCGCTCTGATGGCCGCGCCAAACCTCAAAATTCTGTTGCAACCCTGGGTCGGCACAGATTGGCTCGACGCCGGATTTTTGCCCAAAGGCCTGCGCTTTTGCAATGCCGGTGGTCACGCCGCGCCGATGGCTGAATATGTGCTCGGCACAATGTTGGAACATGCGCTTGAGCTGCGCCAAATTCATCAAAATATGCTCGACGGAAATTGGACGCGCTCAGGCCGCAATGCGTCGCCGGAAGCACGGCATGGCGACCTGTCGGGCAAGCATGTCGGCATTGTCGGCTATGGCGAAATTGCCCAAGCCGTTGCCGCCCGCGCCCATGCTTTTGGCATGAGCGTATCGGCGGTGGCACGCTCAAAACGCGACAAAACCCCGGCCCCACTAAGCTGGATTGGCACGCAAGCCGATTTACCCAAATTGCTGGGCGAGAGCGATTATATTATCATGACCTGCGACTTGAATGATGAGACAGAGGGCATGATTGATGCCGCCGCTTTCGGCCATATGAAAGAGAGCGCCTATCTCATCAATGTTGCGCGCGGCGAAGTGGTCGATGAAGACGCGCTGTTCGCGGCACTGACCAGCAAGCGCATTGCCGGCGCGGCGCTCGATACGTGGTATCGCTATCCAAGCAATGTCGCCAATGCCGAGGCCGACCCGGATCGCGGCGGCGCGTATCAAGGCTCCAAACATGACTTTAACAGTCTCGACAATGTATTACTGACGCCGCATGTCTCGGCGCATACATTTGGTGCTGACCGAGGCCGCTATGAATCGATTGCCGACAGCCTGTGCAGCTATGCCGCTTTGAATGGCAAAGACGGTGACGTGAAGCGGCAGGTCACGACGGGCACGGGTGAAAATCTCGACGGATTTCAAATGCCCTAACCGGCCGGCCAGATGCGACGTAAAGCATCAGCGCAATCGCTTGCCAATGGGGCGCACCATGTTAATCTTTTTTCAAATTTGTTTGAGGAGACGAAAATGACAGCTTTAGACACCTTCCGCGAGGAAACACGCAGCTGGTTGGAGGCGAACTGCCCCGAATCCATGCGTACCCCGATGCCCGAACGCGAAATGCCCTGGGGCGGGCGGAACGCGACTTATGCAAATCCGGACACGAAAGTTTGGATGGATAATATGGCTTCTCGCGGCTGGACCGCGCCAGAATGGCCTGCCGAATATGGCGGCGGCGGCTTGTCCAAAGAAGAGAATAAGGTTTTGCAACAAGAATTGGCGCGCATTAAAGCACGTCCTGCGCTGACCAGCTTCGGCCTTTGGATGCTTGGCCCGGCGCTGCTGGAATTTGCCAGCGAAGAGCAGAAAAAGAAATATCTGTCGGAAATCGTCAAAGGCGAAATTCGTTGGTGTCAGGGTTATTCTGAACCGGGTGCCGGTTCTGACCTCGCCGGTTTGCAAACCAAATGTGAAGATAAGGGCGACCATTATCTGGTCAATGGCCAGAAGGTTTGGACGTCCTACGCCGATAAATGCGACATGATTTTCTGCCTCGTGCGCACCGATACGACGGTGAAGCATGACGGTATTTCATTCTTGCTTATCGACATGGATACGGATGGAGTTGAAGCGCGTCCGATTAAATTAATCTCGGGTGCGTCGCCGTTTTGCGAAACCTTCCTGACCGATGTCAAAGTGCCGAAAGAAAATCTTGTCGGCGAACTGAACAAGGGCTGGACCATTGCCAAGCGTCTGCTGGAGCATGAGCGCAGCATGATTTCAGGCATGGGCATGGGTGCCGGTGCGGCCTCGATGGGCGGCATGGAAACCGTTGCCAAAGAAAACTTCGGCACAGATGGCGAGAAGATTGCCGATAGCAGTATCCGCCAAGCCATTGCCGACCATAAAATGGATCAGCAGGCTTTCGGCCTGACGCTGAAGCGGTCTTCGGAAGAAGCCAAATCGGGTCAAGGCATGGGCGCGGCATCTGCCATGTTCAAATATTACGGCACGGAAGTGAACAAGCGCCGGTTTGAATTGCTGCTCGATGTGCTGGGCACGCAAGCGCTGGGCTGGGAAGGCGAAGGCTTTGAAAGCAAAGAGCTTGCTGTCACCCGTTCATGGTTGCGCTCAAAAGGTAACTCGATTGAAGGCGGCACATCTGAAGTGCAGTTGAATGTCATTGCCAAGCGCGTTTTGGGCCTGCCCGACGCTTAAGTCGGCATTTGCCACACCTCTAGAATATCAGGAGATTTTCTCATGGCACTTGTGCTGACTGAAGAACAAACAATGCTTCGCGACATGGCGAAGGACTTTTTCACCGAACAAGTTCCGGTGACCAATTTGCGTAAATTGCGCGATGACGAAGATGAATTGGGCTATGACAAAGCTGTCTGGGCGCAAATCGTCGAGCTTGGCTTTGCCGGTATTTTGATACCCGAAGAGCATGGCGGCACCGGTTTTGGCCCGATGGGTCTGGGCATTGTCATGACCGAAGCCGGTCGCACATTGGCCGCCTCGCCGCTTTATTCCACCGCTGTTTTGGGGGCCGGTCTTATTCTGGCCGCCGGTTCTGAGGCACAAAAAACCGAGCTTCTGCCGAAAATCGCGAGCGGAGACTTGCTCACAGCTTTGGCGCTGGAAGAAACCACGCACCATAATCCGGCCAATGTCGCCATGACGGCAGAAAAATCCGGCGATGGCTTTAAGCTGACGGGTGAGAAAAGATTCGTCATTGACGGTCATATTGCAGACACATTGATTGTTGTGGCCCGCACGGACGGCGCAGCCGGTGAGGCGCAAGGTCTGTCAATGTTCCTTGTCGATGCAAAAGCCAAAGGCGTCACAGTTACCCGCACCCATATGGTCGATAGCCGCAATGCGGCAATGGTCGCATTGGACGGGGTTGAGGTTTCAGCCGATGCCGCTTTGGGCAGCATTGGCGGCGCGTTTGCCGAGCTTGAAAATGTGCTCGATTTGGGGCGCGCCTGCCTCGCCGCAGAAATGCTGGGCGGTGCCGAAGCCGTGTTCGACACAACGCTCGAATATCTGAAAGAGCGCAAGCAATTCGGCGTGATTATCGGCACGTTTCAAGCGCTGAAACACCGCGCTGCTGAAATGTTTTGTGAAGTCGAGATTTGCCGTTCTGTCGTGCTGGAAGCCTTATCGGCGCTTGAAGAACGGCGCAATGATGTGCCGCGCGTTACCAGTCTGGCAAAGGCGCGTCTTGGCGAAGCTGCGCGTCTGATTACCAATGAAGGCGTGCAAATGCATGGCGGCATTGGCATGACGGACGATGTTGATATGGGTCTATATTTGAAACGCGCCCGCGTGCAAGCGCAAATGCTGGGGGACAGTAATTTCCACCGCGCCCGTTATGCCGATTTGGGCGGCTATTAAGCCGGCTCGCGCGCGCGCAATCAAACTGCTTCAAGGCCTCGACATTTGTGTGTCGAGGCCTTATTTTTCAATCACGCTTAATAACCGAAGGACATGCAATGACCGATGATGCCCAACAACCGGAACGGATTACCGTGCTCGCTGAAGAATTCACCCCCGCTGCGATGGAGTTTCATCGTCGTAATATGAGTGCGCGAGGCTATCGCATGGAGGGGCAAATAACGCCGCGTCGTTATATGATGATTGATGGCCCCGGCGAACCGACTGATTTATTCGACGGCAAAGAATATTTTGCCGTTACCTTTGTTCGCAAGGACGATGAATAAGACACGCTCAAGAACTGCGGCAAATAGGCATTAAAGGCCGGAAAGCTGGCTTCGTTCGGGTAAATGAGCTATCTGTTAAGCAGTTAAATAGGGATTTTGAATGGCGGTCGAATACGACAAGCATTTGGACGAAGCGCTCGCATCATTGCATGATGAGGGGCGCTATCGGGTATTTACGGATTTGGCCCGTAAAGCCGGCGCGTTTCCGCGTGCGATAAACCATTCTGCCACGCCGCCGGTCGAAGTTACGGTTTGGTGCTCAAACGACTATCTCGGCATCGGCCAAAATGCCGATGTGATGGAGGCGATGAAAACCGCCATTGATACAATGGGCACGGGCGCCGGTGGCACACGAAATATTTCCGGCACGCACCACATGATTGTCGAACTGGAAAACGAGCTTGCCGATTTGCATGACAAAGAAGCCGCGCTGGTTTTCACCTCGGGTTATATTTCCAATGAGGCAACAATCTCGACACTGGCCAAGCTGCTGCCCGACTGCCTTATTTTGTCTGATGAGTTGAACCATGCCTCGATGATTGAGGGCGTGCGTCAAAGCGGCTGCTCAAAACTTATCTGGCGGCATAATGACCTCGAGCATCTGGAAAGCCTGTTGCGCGACGCTGATCCGGCGCGCCCCAAGCTGATTGCTTTTGAAAGCGTTTATTCAATGGATGGCGATATTGCGCCGATTGAAGCAATTTGCGACCTGGCCGATAAATATGATGCGCTGACTTATCTTGATGAAGTGCATGCTGTCGGCATGTATGGCAAGCGCGGCGGCGGCATTGCTGACCGCGATAATCTGATGCAGCGCATTGATATTATTGAAGGCACGCTGGCCAAAGCCTTTGGCATTATGGGCGGCTATATTGCCGGTAAGCAAAACATGGTCGATGCCATTCGCTCTTATGCGCCGGGCTTTATCTTTACCACCACCTTGCCGCCAACTGTTGCCGCCGGTGCCATTAAATCGGTGCAACTGGTCAAGCAAGCCAATACGTTACGAGAGCGTCATCAAGAGCGCGCTGAAACGCTGAAGACCATGCTGGAAAAAGCCAGCATGCCTGTCTTACGCACTGAAACACATATTGTGCCGCTTATGGTCGGCGATCCGGTGCTGTGTAAGGCAGCCTCTGACCGCCTGCTGAACGAGCATAATATCTACATTCAGCCAATCAACTATCCGACTGTGCCACGCGGCACAGAACGGCTTCGTATCACCCCCTCGCCGCTGCATGATGATGAGATGATGGGCGCGTTGGTGGAAGCCGTGCAGGAGGTCTGGGCACATTTGGATATTTCCTGCGACTTACCGGAATTGATTACGGCACCTGCAGCCCAATAGAGGCGGTCTCTTATGCTGCCAAATACGCACCCTGATGTTCAATTCGGCAAAACCGGCCTTTTGCTGGTCAATTTAGGCACGCCTGAAAGCCCCGATAAAAAAGGTTTGCGGCCCTATCTCAAACAATTTTTGAGCGACCGTCGCGTCATTGAAGCCTCGCCGCTTATTTGGCAACCCATTTTGCGCGGCATTATTTTGAACACGCGCCCCAAAAAATCGGCTGAAGCCTATGCCAAAATCTGGCGGCAAGAGAGCAATGAAAGCCCGTTGCGCTATTACACGCGCGTGCAGGCCGAGAAGTTGCAGGCGCAAATAGGCGATGGCGTGTTGGTCGATTGGGCCATGCGCTATGGCCGCCCGTCGATTGAAGAGCGCTTAAAGGCCATGAAAGATGCGGGCTGCGAGCGCATCGCCATTATCGCGCTATATCCGCAATATAGCGCCTCGACATCGGCCAGTGTTTACGATGATGTGTTTCGCGCCCTGATAAAACTGCGCTGGCAACCGGCCATTCGCACCGCCGCGCCCTGGCATGACCATCCGGCTTATATTGATGCGCTGGCGCAATCGGTGAACGACCATATCGCCGGGTTGGATTTTGACCCTGAGGTGATTATCGCGTCTTTTCATGGCCTGCCGCAAAGCTATTTCGAAAAAGGCGACCCTTATCACTGCCATTGCGCCAAAACGGCGCGGCTATTGCGCGAAAAACTGGGCATGGACGCCGATAAGCTACGCCTGACATTTCAGTCACGCTTTGGGCCAACCAAATGGCTGGAACCCTATACCGACAAAACCGTGATTGAACTGGCCGAACAGGGCGTGAAAAAAGTAACCGTGGTCACGCCGGGCTTTATCGCCGATTGTGTTGAGACGCTGGAAGAAATTGGCATTGCCCTGCATGAGGATTTTGCCGAAGCCGGTGGCACGCATTTCTCGACCGTGCCCTGCCTGAATGACAGCGCGCTGTCACAAAACCTTCTCCAACTTATCGCAGAAAGAGAACTGTCGGGCTGGCTTTGAGTTTCGACTAGCTCTTGACCTGTCCCTGCTTTTTCGGGCAGGGTTTTGCGGTAAGGAATTATTTTGTTTGATTTGTTGGAACTAGTGGGCTGGCCGCCATCTCTCCTTACGGGAGGCTTGGTTTTGCTCTTTTCACTTGCTTACGGCACGCAAGCGCGCACGAAACTGCGCCCCATGCTTTTGGCCGCGCAGGTTGGCATTATTTGTCTTGTTTCAAACGCCCTTATTGAAAGCATTATGGCCGATAAAATATGGCCCAGCGATCTCATTAAGGCGCTGTTATCGCAGACCTTTGGCACACTTTTTGGCCTGACCATTATTGGCTGGCTAATCATCAGATTTTGCTTCATCATTCGGTTTCGTAACGCTCAAACCAATATTTTCACGCGAAACCGCGGGTCATGACAAAAATAAATTTTACGACCGGGCTGAAAGCCTACACGGTCGGACTCCTTACACTGATTTACACCGCCAATTATGTGGACCGTCAAATCGTCGCCATTTTGCTGCCGTCGATAAAGGCCGATATGGGGCTGTCGGATACCCAGCTTGGCATGTTGACCGGTCTGGCTTTCGGTGTTTTTTACGCCACTTTAGGTATTCCGATTGCCTATCTGGCTGACCGCTTTTCGCGCAAGAAAATCATTATCGCATCGCTGACCCTGTTTTCGCTGATGACCTATGCCTGCGGCTTGGCACAGAATTATTTTCAGCTTTTGCTGGCGCGCATCGGCGTCGGCGTTGGCGAGGCCGGAACAAGCCCGCCCTCCCATGCCATGATTGCCGATATGTATGCCCCGTCTGACCGCGCAACGCCTTTGGCGGTATTTGCGCTGGGTATTAATCTTGGTCTGTTTGTCGCCTTTATTGCCGGCGGCTGGATTGCCGATAATTATGGCTGGCGCACAGCCATTCAAATTATCGCCCTGCCCGGCTTCGCGCTGGCGGTGATTGCCTGGTTTACGCTCAAAGACCCACCCCGTGGCATGAGTGATGATAGCGGCGAAACCCAAGCGCCACCGCTTATGGTGACAGTGCGCTATATGCTGCAAACCCCCTCTATGCGCCAATTGCTTATCGGCTCTACCCTGCTGATTATTGTCGGTTATGGTGCGGTTGCTTGGCTGCCCAGCTATTTCATTCGTGTGCATGGCATGACAGCGACGCAAGTCGGCACGATTTTGGCCTTGATGATTGGCATTGGCGGCGGCATCGGCACCATGCTGGCCGGCATTTTGTCTGACCGCATGGGTAAAAAAGATGTGCGGTGGAATATGTGGTTGGTCGGCATTGTCGGCATTGTCGCCGCGCCGTTCTCTGTCATGGGATATTTGGCCACCACCGGCCAATCGGCATTATTGTGGCTGCTCATACCGACAGTGGTCGGCGCGTTTTATTTTGGCCCGACACTGGCCATGCTGCACACATTGGTGAAGCCGGAAATGCGCTCGCTGGCATCGGCCATTTTGCTTTTCATCAATAATATATTCGGCTTGGGCATCGGCCCGCTTATGGTCGGCATGATGAGTGATGCCCTGACCCCGCATTATGGCGTGCAAGGGCTGGGCATTGCGCTGGCGTTAATGGTGCTTATCGGTCTTTGGGGCAGTATCCATTATTTAGTGGGTGGTCGCTCTTTGGCGCGCGACATTGAAGCCTCTCAAGCTCCGGCGCAATAAACCCGACAGATTATGAAGCTGAACCTCCCTTTTATTATTGCGGCGTTGTTAGCCAGCCAAAGCGCTTTGGCGGCTGAATCGATGCGGCATTTTTCGGCTGAATATCGGCTTTACGTCAGCGGTCTGCTGATTGGTAAAGCCGATGTGCATCTTTCGACCTCGGCGCAAAATTATGTATTAAGCGCGCATATGCGGCCCGCCGGATTTGGCCGCATTGCCGGTCAGTCGCATGTTGTCTCCACCACACGCGGGGCTTTGCAAGACGGGTCATTTGTGCCGCAACGGCTCGATTTAAGTTGGAACCGCGATGAGGTCGTCAAATCCAGCCATATGGATTATCGCGACGGTGCGCCGCTGGCTTTCACCTCCGGCTATCAGCAGCCCGAAGAGTTTCGCTCGCAAAACCCGATAAGCCTAGAGGATGTTGGCCCGGGCAGTGTTGACCCGTTTTTAGGCTTGCTGTCATCGTTGGATGGCAAGCCGTTGCGCGCCGCCTGTGAAGGCACGAAGCGCATTTTTGACGGGCGGCGTTTGGCCACGCTGACCGCGCAGGACGCTGAATTTATTCCGCCTTTCAAGCATGATTTTCCGCAGCGTCGCCCCGCCGTTAAATGCAGTATTTTATGGCAACCCGTCGCCGGATATTCAAAAGCCAGCCTTGAGCGCGCCTCTGAATTTCCGCCGGTGCAGGCGCATTTCGGCCAAATAGCCGATACCGGCTTTGCCGCCCCGTTGGATATGCGCGGACGCTCGCGCTATGGCCGGGTCACGGCTTATGCAGTGCGCTATTTCACCGAAAGCGTGACACCGCTAATGCCGTTTAATATGGAAGAAATCCTCAAAAAATAGCGGTTTTTGGCGGGGTTTGCGGTTAATCCAATAATTATTGATTTTTTTGACTCGCCGCAGCGCGAGACCGCTCTACTTATCGTGATGAAGCGTTGTGTCCAATCCATGCGCCTAATCGATTGTGACGGCCCATCCGCTTCGGCGCGCTTTCAAATTAATGGAGGCGAATATGCAAATCGGGACTGTTAAGTGGTTCAACTCAGCCAAAGGATATGGCTTTATCACCCCAGATAATGGCGGTGATGATTGCTTTGTTCATGTTACAGCCATTCAAGAATCTGGCTTGAAACAACTCATTGAAGATCAACGCGTTGAATATGACATGCAAGAAGGCCGCAATGGCCGCATGGTTGCATGTGGTATCACTGTATTGATGGCCAGCAACGAAGCTGCTGCTGAATAATATATGCTTGCACATAGACGCGTTTTGCACGATTTTAGGTGCGAAGGAGCGCGACTGTGCCAAACATAGAAATTTATACGACGACAATCTGTCCCTTTTGCCACGCGGCCAAAAAGCTGCTTGATGACAAAGGGGCAGTTTTCTCTGAAATCAGCCTGTCGAAAGAGCCGGAATTGCGCGATGCGATGATTGCGCGCGCCAATGGCAGTCGAACCGTGCCGCAAATCTTCATTGATGGCACCCATATTGGCGGCTGTGACGACCTTTACGCGCTCGACGCAAGCGGCGGTCTTGACCCGCTGCTGGGTAGCTAAGCCCCGCCTGAAGCGTTAAAGCCGCGACATCATTCTGAAATAAAACCGCACCGTATCATTCAGCGTCGCAACGCTGATGCGCTCATTCGTGCCGTGAATACTGGCCAAATCGCTGGGCGCAAGCTGCATATAGGTGAAGCGATAATGGTTCGGCGTAATCTTACGATAATGGCGCGTATCGGTCGCCGCCACCAAAAGGCGCGGTGTCACAATCATGCGTTGCGGTGCCGCCGTATCGCGAATGGCTGAGGTTAATTGCTCCCAGCCAAAGCCCTGCGTCGGGCTTATCGGCGACGGGGCCATGCCGTTCTGACCGCTGCCGTCATAAGTCACTTCGACCCGCGCATCATTAATAACCCGCGTCACGCGCGCGCGCACTGTTTCCGGCGTTTCACCGGGTAAAATACGAAAATTCACTTTCGCCGCTGCATCAATCGGCAGCACATTGGCTTTAATGCCACCGGCAATCATCGTCGCCGCTGTGGTTGTTCGCATACCGGCTTGCGCCTGCTTGTCGCCCTCAAAGGCGCCCATCACCATTGGCTTAAACAACCAAAGATTTTTCATGACCAAGCGATTGGCGAAGGGCATATCATCGGCCACGGCTTCTAAAAAGCTTTGCGTGTGCGAGAAATCGCGCGGGAATTGATTGGCCTCCAACGCCGCAATGGCGGCAGCCAAAACGCCAATCGATGTTTGTTCAGGCGGCATGGACGAATGACCGCCCTCGCCCACAACCTTTAATTGCAGGGTCACAATACCTTTTTCAGCCGGTGCAATGAGCGCCATCGGGGCATCAATGCCGGGCACAACGCCTTGCGTCACCAGCCCGCCTTCATCGACCAGAAACTCAGCCTGCACACCGCGCTTCAACAACACATCAGCCATTACTTTGGCGCCATCAATGCCGCCTTGTTCCTCATCATGGCCAAAGGCGAAATAGATTGTCCGCTGCGGTTGCAAGCCTTGCTGCAACATATTCTCAGCAGCCTCCAACAAGCCGACAATATTCACCTTATTATCCAGCGTGCCGCGTCCCCAAATAAAGCCGTCGGCAACAACGCCCTTAAAAGGCGGCTGCTTCCATTTATCCTCCGTGCCCGGCACCACCGGCACAACATCTAAATGGCCCAGAAAAATGACCGGCTTATTGGTATCGCTGACAGGCGCAGCGCCCTGCCATGTATAAAGCAAAGAATAACCGGCAATGACTTCGCGCTTTAAGGCCTTATGCGCCAGCGGAAACTGCTTTTTCAGATAGGCGTGATAGGCCAACAATTCTTTGGTTGAGGTCGGCTTATCGCGGCCAAAGGAAATGGTTTTGAAGCGCACGGACTCGCTCATCAAGCGGGTCACGCGGTCGCTGTCAGGGCGGAAATCAAATGCCTCACCGGCGCTTTGGTCGGTCGCAGGCGTGAAAGTGCGAATGAGCAATACAGCCAACACCAAAACAAATAGCGCCGCTATGGCAGGCAAAATTCTTTTCTTAAGCATGTCTATCCCCCTTTTGTGCCATTAAGGCAGTCTGCCATTATTTCGGCAAGTCTGCCATTGGCTGACGCTCCATCGCCAAAATAACGCCAATACCGGCCATAAAGGTCATTAATGATGTGCCGCCATATGAAATGAAAGGTAGCGGCACGCCGACCACCGGCGCAAGCCCCATAACCATTGCAAGATTAACAATCACATAAATCGACAGGGCGAAGCCAAAACCGGCAATCGTCAATTGCGAGAAGCGATGGCGCATTTGACTGGCAATGTTGAAAATCAGAAAAATCAACAAGGCGAATAGCAAAATCAGCAAGAGCGAACCGAAAAAACCCAACTCCTCAGCATAAATGGCAAAGATAAAATCGGTATGACGCTCAGGCAAAAATTTGAGCTGGCTTTGCGTGCCTTGCGCCAGCCCCTTGCCGAATAAACCGCCCGACCCGATGCCGATTTTTGACTGAATAATATGATACCCCGCGCCCAGCGGATCGCGCTCAGGGTCAAGAAAGACCAAGACGCGCTCTCTTTGATAATCGAGCAAATAATTCCACGCCACCGGCACGGCAGCAATGGCGGCAATAATTCCGCCAATGAAATAGCGTATGGAAACACCGGCCAGAAACACCACGCCGAGGCCGCTGGCCGCCAACATAAGGGCTGTGCCCAAATCAGGCTGACCCAGCACCAGCAAAGACGGAACGCCAATCATCGCCAACGGCACCAGCAAGCCGAAAGGCTGCGATACATCATTGCGATGCAGCGTGTGATAATAGCGCGCCAGCGCCATAATCAAGGCAAAGCGCATAAACTCAGAGGGCTGCACAGTGACAAAGCCCAAATCGAGCCAACGCTGCGCGCCCATATTGGTATTGCCAAAAATCTCGACCGCCACCAGCAATAAAAATATGACGCCGAATATCGGATAAGCGAAATTAAACAGAGTTCGCAAATCAAGATTGGCAATCGCATACATCAGCAAAAAGCCGACCGCCAGACGCACCGCATGCTGCCAAGCCCAGGGCGAGAAATCGCCACCGGCGACCGAATACAGCACCATCACGCCAATCAAGCCGAGCAGGGTAGAGATAACCATGAGCGGTGCATGTAGCTGATTAAGGCTGACCATCTGGCCAAAGCGGCCACTGCGCGCTTGATAACTCATAGCGTTGCCCCGCTTTGTTTTTCTTCGGCCAATTCCCGCACCGGCTCGGTTTGCGATTTCCGCAAAAGCTGCACCATAATATCGCGCGCAATCGGCGCAGCTACTTGCCCGCCGCCGCCGCCATGCTCAATCACCACGCTGACTGCATAGCGCGGTTTATTATGCGGCACATAACCGACAAATAGCGAATGGTCGCGCAAGTGCCAATCGAGTTTGGAATTGGGCGTCACACCGTTTAGCCGTTCATCTTTCGAGATGCGCCGCACCTGCACCGTACCGGTTTTGCCTGACATGCGCGCCCCGTCAATCAGCAGGCTGGAGCCATAGGCCGTGCCATTCGGTCGATTGACGGCGCGATACATGCCGCGCTGAACCACCGCCAAATGCTCCGGCTTTATCGCCAATTCAGCGGCCGGCAATACCGCCTCGGTCGCGCGGGTGATACGCGGGGTCACCAGCTTGCCGCCATTGGCCAGCGAGGCCGTCATCACGGCAAGCTGCAAGGGTGTGGTCAATAAGTAGCCCTGCCCGATGGCGGTGATAATCGTCTCACCGCTGCGCCAGCCCGTATCATAATTGGCGCGCTTCCAATCGCGCCCGGGCACTGTGCCGCCCTTTTCGCCATCAAGGTCAATGCCGGTCAGTTCGCCAAAACCGAAACGCTTGGCCACAGCCTCAATGCGATTTATGCCGACGCGCAGCGCCAGTTCATAGAAATAAGTATCGCAAGAGCGTTCCAGCGCATCGACCATATTCACCGGCCCGTGGCCTTCGCTGCGCCAGCAATGAAACTCCTCATTGGCGAAACCGAAAACACCGGTGCACTCAATTTGCTCTTCCGGATCAATCAGCTTGTCTTCCAATGCCGCCAAAGCCACGAGCATTTTGAAAGTTGACCCCGGCGCGTAAAGACCGCGGGTCGCCTTATTGACCAATGGCTTGCGCTCATGGTCCACCAGCTTCTCCCACTCGCTGACATCAATCCCCCGCGACAGCATATTCAGGTCAAAGCTGGGCGCGGAAGTCATCGTCACCAATTCGCCGCTATGAATATCCATCACAACAACCGAACCGCTATGGCCTTTCAGCCGCTCGCTGGAGAATTTTTGTAATTCCAAATCAATCGACAGCGACAGGTCGCGGCCTTTCTTGCCGGGGTCAGATTGCAATTCGCGCACGGTGCGCCCCAGCGCATTAACCTCGACATGACGCACACCGGGCGTGCCGCGCAAGTCACGTTCAAAATCGCGCTCGACGCCGCTGCGCCCAACATTGTCACCGACAATATCGCCGACCCGTTGCAAATCCTCGCGCGTTTTGGACCCAACAAAGCCGACCAGATGCGCCACGGAATGAGCGTCCGGATAAACGCGCTTTTGCCCGACCACCGGCTCAACACCCGATAAATAGGGCAAGTCGAGATTGAAGCGGGAGAAATCATCCCACGACAAATCTTCCAAAATCACCACCGGCTTGAATGACGGGCCGCGCGAAATTTTACGCTTGATGTCGAAAACATCTGCTTGGCTGAGTTGCAAAATTTGCGCCAAATCATTCAGCGTCGCATCAATATCGCGAACCCGCTCGGGCACCATACGAATTTGGAAATTGCGGTCATTATCGGCCAGCAGCTTGCCGTAACGGTCGGTGATACGCCCGCGCATGGCCGATGTTTGGGAAATATTGACGCGATTGGCCTCGGCCAATGTGGCGTAAACATCAGAACGCGCAATCTGCAAGAATTGCAGCCGTCCGGCCAGCACCACAAACAGCCCACCTTGTAAAC
>FZLQ01000081.1 GCA_900197605.1 Phyllobacteriaceae bacterium Water-Bin73 | reverse complement strand
ACCCAGCAAGTCCGCGCCTTGTCGCTCGACTATACGCGCGACTGGCCGGAAACCATTGAGGTCGATTTCTCCTCCGATATTTCGAACTTCATTTTTGAAATGCTCGGCTCGCTGGAAACCTCAATTTCAAATGCCATTATGCTGGTGATGATTTTGGTAATTGCCGCGCTGGGCCTGCGCTCTGCCCTGCTTGTCGGCCTGTCTATTCCGACCAGCTTTCTTGTCGGCTTTCTGATTGTTGACCTGATGGGCATGACGCTGAACATGATGATTATGTTCGGCTTTATTTTGTCGGTCGGTATTTTGGTCGATGGCGCGATTGTGGTGGTTGAATATGCTGACCGCAAAATGGCAGAAGGACTGAACCGCCGCGAGGCCTATGCCATGGCTTCGTCGCGCATGTTCTGGCCGATTTTATCCTCGACCGGTACCACGCTGGCGGCTTTTGGCCCAATGCTGTTTTGGCCCGGTGTGAGCGGTAAGTTTATGTCTTACCTGCCGATTACCGTTATCATTCTTCTCAGTGCCTCGCTGGTAACGGCCATGCTGTTCATGCCGGTCATTGGCGGTCTTGTCGGTAAATCTGAGCAAGAGGGCGATGAATTATTGTCCAGCCTGTCGGGCGAAAGCCGCCTGAATGTGCGCGAAATGCGCGGCATGACCGGACGTTATTTGCGTTTCCTAAAAATGTGCATGAACTGGCCACTGACGACGATTGGCACCGCCGTCGCCATTCTCACCACGGTTGTGATGCTGTATGGCGAATATAATAATGGCGTTGAGTTTTCCAGCTCCATTGAACCGCATCAGGCCAATGTGCTGGTCAAAGGGCGCGGTAATTTATCCGTTGAAGAGGCCGATTTGGCGACCAAACTCGTCGAGGGCATTATCCTTAACGTGCCGGGCGTTGACTCCGCTTTTGCCCAAGCCGGTCCGACAATTGGTGGTGGCGACGGCGCGCCGAATATGGGCGATGGGCGTATTCCCGCAGACACAATCGGGCTTATCCGCATCGAGTTTACCCATTTCTCGACCCGTCCGCCGGCCTCGAAGATTATTCGCGAGATTACCGAACGCTCTCGCCGCTTTGCCGGCATTGAAGTTGAAGTTAAAGAACGCGAGCAAGGCCCGCCGCAAGGCAAAGGTATTGAAATTGAGGTCAGTGGCCAGGATTTGAACAAGCTGACCAATGTCACCAATATGATGGCGCAATATTTGAAGAGCCGCAGCGACCTTTACATTGATGTTGAAGACACGCTGCCCTTGCCGGGTATTGAATGGAATTTGAGCGTTGACCGCGAAGCCGCCGGTCGTTTCCAAGCTGATATTTCCACCGTCGGTAATGTTATCCAGCTTGTCACCAATGGTATTCTGATTGGCCATTATCGCCCCGATGATAGCGATGAGGAAATTGAGATACGCGCGCGCTATCCTTATGATGCGCGTTCCTTCGACCGATTGGATCAGCTTCGGGTGCTGACCCCGGCCGGTAATGTGCCGATTACCAATTTTGTCGAGCGCAAGCCCGGTGAAAAACGCGACGCGATTAGCCGCGTTGACGGGCAGCGCGTCATTCAACTGCAAGCCGCAATGGCGACCAATCCGGAAACCGGCGAAGAATATCTGGCGACCGATTTGGAGAATGACTTCATAAATTGGATGGACACACAAGATTTCGTGCCATCTGACGTAAGCTGGCGTTTGCGCGGTGCCAATGAAGAAGCCGAAGCTGCGGCGGCCTTTTTGGGACGCGCCATGATTGCCTCGCTGCTGCTGATGTTCATCATTTTGCTGATGCAGTTTAACAGCCTCTATTGCACGCTGCTGACGCTATCGACGGTTGTGCTTTCTACCATTGGCGTATTGCTGGGCATGACAGTGACCGGACAGATTTTCTCCGTCATCATGACCGGCACCGGCGTTGTCGCGCTGGCCGGTATTGTGGTCAATAATTCCATTGTGCTGATTGATACTTATCAGCGCCTATTGGCGACCGGCATGGATAAGGTCGATGTGATTTTGAAAACGGCGGGGCAACGCCTGCGCCCGATTTTGCTGACCACTGTCACCACCATGATTGGCTTGTTCCCGATGGCGATACAAGCCTCCATTAATGTGGTTGATCGCTCGGTACAATTTGGCGAGCCAACGGCGGCTTGGTGGGTTCAGCTTTCCACCGCGATTATCTTCGGTCTCGGTTTCTCAACCCTACTGACGCTTATTCTGGTGCCGGTGATGCTGCATCTGCCTGATTATTTACGCCATAAAGTCTCAGGCCTGCGGCGCGCGCCCGATATTCGCCAAGCCATGCGCGGCAGCGACAACCCTGCTGAATAGAAGATTTAAGCCTGTTTGAGACGCCAATAAGCATAGGCGCTTATCGGCAGAAACGTATAATAAGCCGCGCTCATTGCGGTGAGCGTAATCCACGGAAAGGTGAATAACATCACCGCCGTGAAGCCAATAAACAGCATTAGCGGCAGCACCAAATCGCGGCGGATATGGGTCAAGCCCTTGCCGGAAAAAGTCGGCACGGTGGATACCATCAGCAGGCCGACAATCGTCGTATTGGCGAGAATAATAATCGGATATTCAGCCAAATTGACAATATCAGCGACCTGCAAATAAATCGGCAACATCACCAAGCCACCGGCTGAAGGCGATGGCACACCGACGAAAAACTTGGTCTTCCAAGCCGGTCGGTCGGCCTCTTCCATATCGACATTGAAGCGCGCCAAGCGCAAGGCACAGCAAACCGAATACACCAGAATAACCGCCCACCCAATGCGGCCGGTTGATTGCAGCGCCCATAAATAAACGACCAATACCGGCGCAATGCCGAAATTCACAAAATCCGTCAGCGAGTCCAATTGCGCGCCGAGCGGGCTTTCAGCTTTCAGCAGCCGCGCCAGTCGCCCGTCAAAGGCGTCAAGAAATCCGGCAATGACAATACACATCACCGCCAACTCAAAACGCCCTTCCAGCCCCTGTCGCACGGCAGTCAGACCGAGGCACAAGGCCAGCAGCGTCACCATATTGGGAATGATGCGCCGAATGGGAAATTGTCGGCTCTTAAGACTTTCCGTAACGCGCTGGCGACGGGTCGCCTTTTTGTCTTTGCTTTCTGACATATTAGCTGGTCAGCGACTCGCGCTCTTTCTCTTTCGACTTCAAATCGGCCAGCACGGTTTCACCGGCAATAGCTGATTGGCCTATGGCGACACGCGGCACACCATCTTTCGGCAGATAGACATCGCAGCGACTGCCGAAACGAATAAGGCCGAAACGCTCACCGGCGTGAAATTCTTGGTCTTCATGGGCGAAGCACAAAATACGTCGCGCCACCAGACCGGCAATTTGCACCACGACAATTTGCTTGCCGCCATCGGTTTTAACCAGCAGCGATTGTCGCTCATTGGCATCGCTGGCTTTATCGAGGTCAGCGCTTAAAAACTGGCCCGTGCGATATAGCGACTTCACCACTTTACCCGCGACCGGCATGCGATTGACGTGGCAGTTAAAGACATTCATGAAGACCGAAATGCGCGGCAGCGCTTCGTCACCCAGCCCCAATTCGGGCGGCGGCACGGCTTCGGTAATCATATTGACCACGCCATCGGCAGGCGAAATAACCAGCCCCTTGCGCTGCGGCGTAACCCGCGCCGGGTCGCGGAAAAACCACGCGCACCACAGCGTTAAAATCACACCGACCCAGCCGAGGAAATCTGACACAAAAAACAGCAGCAGCGTTAAAAACGCGAAAATGCCGATAAAGCGATAGCCCTCGGGATGAATTGGGAACAGCACTGATTTCAATGCACGCATATTTGTCTCCTATGAACTTGTTTCCGGCACTGCCGAAACACCGTCTTTGAAAAGCTTATACACCACCGCGTCCTTTAATGCTTCAAAAGAAGCGACCACGATATTCGGGTTCACGCCAATGGTGCGCCAACTATCGCCGCTATCATCGACGCTCTCAATCGTCACGCGCGTCACGGCTTCCGTGCCGGTGTTCAAAATCCGCACCTTAAAATCAACCAGCTTCATCGTATCGATGGTTTTGGCATAGCGTTTCAAATCGCCGCGCAGCGCCATATCCAGCGCGTTAATCGGGCCATTGCCGGCGCCTTTGCCTTCAACTGTTTCGCCATCAATGACCAATGACACACTTGCCTCAGACAATGTTCGGCCTTTGCCGTCATTGGAGATATTGACCGTGTAACCGGTCACATCGAAATAATCAGCCAAGCGGTCAAGCTGGCGCAGGGCCAAAAGCTCAAACGACGCGCCAACGCCGTCATAGCTATAGCCGTCCAATTCCTTGTCTTTGACTTCGCGCAAAATCCGGTCAATCGCCGGGTCTTTGGCATCAACCTCAATCTCAGCTGTTGCCAAGCGATCCAGCACATTGCTTTTACCGGCTTGGTCGGACACCAAAATCGTGCGGCTATTGCCGACGCTTTCGGGCCTCACATGCTCATAAGTTGACGGGTCTTTCATCACTGCCGACACATGAATACCGCCCTTATGCGCGAAAGCCGAAGCGCCGACATAGGGCGCGTGCCGGTTCGGCGTGCGGTTCAGAATATCATCGAGCAATAGCGATACATTTTTCACTTGCGGCAGCTTGGCAATATCAATGCCGGTTTCAAAACGCGCGGCATAACCCGGCTTCAAAAGCAGCGTCGGTATCAGCGAGACCAGATTGGCATTGCCGCAACGTTCGCCCAGCCCGTTAATCGTGCCCTGCACTTGCCGCACACCTGCATTAATCGCGGCGAGCGAATTGGCCACTGCGTTTTCCGTATCATTATGGGTATGAATACCCAGCTTCTCACCGCCAATATGTTTGGTGACATCGCTGACAATATCAAACACTTCATCGGGCATGGTGCCGCCATTTGTGTCGCATAACACAACCCAACGCGCCCCCGCTTCAACCGCCGCTTCGGCGCAAGCCAGCGCATAATCGCGATTGGCTTTATAGCCATCGAAAAAATGCTCGCAATCAATCATCGCCTCTTTGCCGCGCGCCGTAATGGCGGCAACGCTGTCAGAGATGCAGGCGATATTTTCTTCATTGGAAATGCCGAGCGCGACATCGACATGATAATCCCAACTTTTGGCGACGAGACAGGTCGCGGCAGAAGGCGCATCAAGGATTTCCATAAAACCCGGATCGTTTTCGGCACTGCGACCGGCGCGTTTGGTCATGCCGAACGCCGTCAGCTTGGCCGTATCAAGACCGCCCAACTCTTGGAAAAACTGCGTATCGGTCGGATTGGCACCGGGATAACCGCCCTCGACATAATCCACGCCCAGCGCATCAAGCGCCGCCGCCAGCCTCATTTTATCGGCCACGGCAAAATCCACGCCGGCCGTTTGCTGGCCGTCGCGCATAGTGGTGTCAAAAATATAAAGGCGTTCGCGTGCCATCACGGCCTATCCTTCGGTTTTGCCCTGTAAACGGGCGACAGCTTTATCATAGCCGATAAGCGGCAGCAAATGTTGCATCTCCGGCCCATGCGCTTGTCCGGTCAGGGCCTGGCGCAGCGGCATGAACAGCGCGCGGCCTTTGCGGCCCGTGCTTTCCTTCAAGCGCTGTGTCCATTCCGACCAGCTTTCGACGGTCAATTCGCCCTGCGGCAAGGCCGCCAGCGCAGCCGACACATAATCGGCATCATCGGCCTCAATCACCGGCGTCACCGGCCCTTTAATGAGATGCAATATATCGGCGACATCTTTGAAAAGCGTAAGATTGCCTTTGACGCTATCCCAAAACGCCGCGCCCTCAGGAGCGTTCATTTCAGCCAAACGCGCGGCGGCCGCTTGATAGGGCATATCGTGCAAAATCCGCGCATTTAGGCGCGTCACATCTTCCGCATCAAAGCGCGCCGGTGCGCGACCCAGCCGCGTCATATCAAAACCGGCAATCAGCGTCGGCATATCTTGCACCGGCTCGACCGGGTCTGCCGTGCCGAGGCGGGCAATCAGACTGTTGAGGCTCATCGGCTCAATGCCGCTATCGCGCAACTCGCCCAGCGATAATGACCCAAGACGTTTGGACAGCGCCCCGCCATCAGCAGCCAGCATGAGCGAGAAATGCGCGAAGACCGGCACATCCCCGCCCAGCGCTTCAATGATTTCAATTTGCGCGCCCGAATTGGTGACATGGTCTTCACCGCGAATGACATGGCTGATTTTGGCATCAATATCGTCAACCACGCTGGGCAGTGTGTAGAGCCATGTGCCATCGGCGCGGCGAATAACCGGGTCAGACAGGCTGGCGGTTTCAATCTTCTGACTGCCCCGCACCATATCGTCCCAGACAATCGCCTCGCCCGACAGCTTAAAGCGATAATGCGGTGTGCGCCCCTCAGCCTCAAAAGCGGCGATGTCGTCGGCACTTAAGGCGAGCGCGGCGCGGTCATAAACCGGCGGCATGCCCCGCGCCAATTGCCGCTTACGCTTGCGCTCCAATTCATCGGGCGTTTCGTAACAGGCATAAACCAGCCCGCGCGCCTGCAAATCGGCAAAGGCCGCTTCATATTTATCGAAGCGCTCAGATTGCTTAAAGGTCTCGTCAAAATCCAAACCCAACCAAGCCAAATCAGTCTTTATCGCCTCGGCAAATTCCGGCGTTGAGCGCGCTTCATCTGTGTCGTCCATACGCAGAATGAAATCGCCGCCCTGCCCTTTGGCGAATAAATAACAAAACAGCGCGGCGCGGGCATTGCCAACATGCAGCAAGCCGGTCGGGCTGGGAGCAAAACGTGTGCGAACAGTCATAAAATTCCTCTAAATTCAGCCACGCGCGTCGCGAAAGCCATTGGTAATCGGATAGCGGCGGTCGCGCCCGAAATTACGATTGCCGATTTTTGCGCCCGGCGCAGCTTGCCGACGTTTATACTCGGAGACATAAAGCAAATGCTCAATGCGTTTCACTGTCTCGGCCTCATGGCCGCGAGCGATAATCTCGTCAACGCCAAGCTCGTCCTCCACCAGCGCAAAAAGAATATCGTCCAGCGCATCATAGGGCGGCAGACTGTCTTCGTCTTTTTGGTCGGGGCGCAGCTCGGCGCTTGGCGGCTTGTCGATAATATTGCGCGGAATAACCTCGCCTTTTGGGCCAAGACCGGCGGCCGGCAGATTTTCATTGCGCCAGCGCGCCAGCGCAAATACTTCGGTTTTATAAATATCCTTAATCGGATTATAGCCGCCATTCATATCGCCATAGAGCGTCGCATAGCCGACCGAAACCTCGGATTTATTGCCGGTTGTTACCACCATATTGCCGAATTTATTCGACACCGCCATCAGCAAAGTGC
>FZLQ01000015.1 GCA_900197605.1 Phyllobacteriaceae bacterium Water-Bin73 | reverse complement strand
GGCGTGCCGACAGTCGGGGGTGAGATTAATTTCGACCCCAGCTATAACGGTAATATTCTGGTCAATGCCATGTGCGTCGGCGTCGCGCGTACCGATAAGATTTTCTACGCCGCCGCAACCGGCATCGGCTCGCCGGTTGTCTATGTCGGCTCGAAAACCGGCCGTGACGGCATTCACGGGGCGACCATGGCCTCGGCTGAGTTTGACGATGCGTCGGAAGAAAAACGCCCGACTGTGCAAGTCGGTGACCCGTTCACCGAAAAACTGTTGCTTGAGGCCTGCCAAGAGCTGATGGCGTCAGACGCAATTATCGGTATTCAGGATATGGGCGCTGCCGGCCTCACTTCCTCCTCGGTTGAAATGGCTGATAAGGGCGGTGTCGGTATTGTGCTCGACCTCGACAAAGTGCCGTGCCGCGAAACCCATATGACGGGCTACGAAATGCTGCTGTCGGAGAGCCAAGAACGCATGCTGATGGTGCTGAAGCCGGGCCGTGAGCCGGAGGCAGAAGCCATATTCAGCCGCTGGGGGTTGGATTTTGCGGTGATTGGCGAGCTGACCGATACCGGTCGTATGGTGGTCAATCATCAAGGCCGCACGATTGCCGATATGCCGCTTGGGCCGCTGGCTGATGGCGCGCCCGAATATGACCGCCCCCATGTGCCGACGCCGCAAGCGGCTGATTTCGACAGCTCATTGCTGGCCAACGCAACCGATATGGCAGACGCGTTGACGACGCTGATGGCGTCCTCTGAGATTGCCTCGCGCCGCTGGGTATATGAGCAATATGACTCCATGGTGATGGGCGACACGCTGGCTGGACCCGGCGGTGACGCTGCGCTGGTGCGCGTGCATGGCACGCAAAAAGCGCTGGCCATCTCGACTGATGTAACCCCGCGCTATTGCTTTGCCGACCCGATAGAAGGCGGCAAGCAGGCGGTCGCGGAAGCCTATCGCAATATTTCTGCGACCGGCGCGACGCCTTTGGCCATCACTAATTGCCTGAATTTCGGCAATCCGGAACGCGCCGAAATTATGGGACAATTTGTCGGCTGCCTTGAGGGCATGGGCGACGCAGGCCGCAGCCTCGACTTCCCCGTCGTCTCGGGCAATGTGTCGCTTTACAATGAAACCAATGGCACGGGCATTTTGCCAACGCCGGCAATCGGGGGTGTTGGCCTGCTGAAGCAACACGACAAAGCCGTCGGCAATCGCTTCACCGCTGAGGGTCAAATCATCTATTTGCTGGGCGACACCAAAGGTCATTTAGGTGCGTCGCTTTATCAGCGCGATATATTGGGCAATGACAGCGTGTTTGCCCCGCCACCGGTCAACCTTGATGCCGAGGCGGCGCATGGTGCTGTGGTGCGCGAGGCGATTGATAAAGGGCTTATCGCTGCCGCCCATGATGTCTCAGATGGCGGCTTGGCTGTCTCGCTGGCTGAAATGGCCATTGGGCATAATATCGGCGCGGAAATCTCCGCGCAGGGCGATACCGGCTTTTGGTTTGGCGAAGACCAAGCGCGCTATGTGCTTGCCGTCACGCTCGATAATGCCGCGGCGTTTGAGACTTTGGCGGGTGGATTGCCTTTGCATAAAATCGGCACAACCACTGGCGCAGAATTGAAATTCGGTGATACAGTCACCATATCAGTCAAGCAACTGCATGACTTGAACGAGGGCTGGTTCCCCGCCCTCATGCAAGGATAGCTGCAAGATAGGGGTCAGCCCATGCCAATGAGTGCCGGTGAACTGGAACATATGATACGCGCCGCCCTGCCCGATGCAGACGTGGAGATTACCGATTTGCGCGGCGATGGCGACCATTATGCCGCGCGCGTTGTCAGCCCCTCTTTCAAGGGCAAGACGCGGGTGCAGCAGCATAAAATGGTATATGACGCCATTGAGGGCGGCATGGGCGACGAATTACACGCATTGGCCTTGCAAACCGGTGTGCCCGACAACATATAGACGTCATAAAAGACGGCTGAGGAGCAAATTATGAGCGATGTTAACGAAGTCATTCAGGGCGAGATCGGCAGCGCCGACGTGGTTCTTTTCATGAAGGGCACGCCGGTATTTCCGCAATGCGGCTTCTCAAGCCAAGTTGTACAAATTCTGTCGCATGTCGGTATTCCCTTTAAGGGCGTTAATGTGCTTGAAGATGACAGCCTGCGCGAGGGCATTAAAACCTTCTCAAACTGGCCGACCATTCCGCAGCTTTATGTCAAAGGCGAGTTTGTCGGCGGCTGCGATATTATTCGCGAAATGTTTGAAGAGGGCGAATTGCGCCCCTATCTCGACGAAAAGGGTATTGAAGCGGCGTCCTAAATCACCGCTCCCCGCAAATCCCAACAAATCCATGCAAAGAAAAAGCCCGCCAAATTGGCGGGCTTTTTTGTCGATACGAGCCATAAAGCTCTAATTGCGCGAGTAAAACTCGACCACAAGATTGGGTTCCATCTGAACCGGATAAGGAATATCGGTCAGTTGCGGCACTTGTGCCAGCGACGCTGTCATTTTGCTGTGGTCAACCGAGAGATATTCCGGAATGTCACGCTCAGCGCTTTGAATGGCTTCCAAAACAACATTGAGGTTACGTGACTTCTCACGAACCTCAACCACATCACCGATTTTCAAACGACGGCTTGGAATATTACAGCGGCGACCATTCACCATCACATGACCGTGATTGACGAATTGGCGCGCTGCGAAAACAGTTGTGACGAATTTGGCGCGATAGACAATCGCGTCGAGGCGGCTTTCCAGCAGACCGACCAGATTTTCGCTGGTATCGCCCTTCACCCGAACAGCTTCAGCATAAATGCCCTTAAACTGCTTTTCGGTGATGTTGCCATAATAGCCTTTAAGCTTTTGCTTGGCGCGCAGTTGGGTGCCGAAATCCGACAATTTACCGCGGCGGCGTTGGCCATGCTGGCCCGGGCCATAATCGCGGCGATTTACCGGGCTCTTTGGGCGACCCCAAATATTCTCACCCATGCGGCGGTCAATTTTATACTTCGTCGAAAGGCGCTTGCTCATGCGGCGCTGTCCTTACATTTGCTCAAATAAAAAGCGCGAGACCATTTCTCGCGGGATTGGCGCGTAATATACGCAAGAGAAGCGCGTTGTCAAACAGGATTTTCATCGTTTTCGTGCTCTTTTTTTTCAACCCTCTCAGGGTCCGCAAGCCCGCGTGAAATCGCGGCGACCCGCGGCTTCAGCAGTTTGTCCTGAGCGCCCCGCGGCCAGCGCAAAAGCGCGTTTATCACGCCACGAAGCGTCTGCACATCTTGCTCGGTCAAACCTGCGCGGTTATAAATATTCCTGATATTGCGTGCCATGGCCGGTTTCTTTTCGGGCGGTGCCAGAAAGCCAGCCGCGTCTAAAGCCGCTTCCATATGGTCAAACATTGCATTTATCTCACCCCGAGTCGCCGGGCGCGCATCTTGCATATCGAGCCGGGTGTCCAGTGTCGTATCATCGGCCTGATACCATTCATAGCCCATCAACAAAACCGCTTGCGCCAAATTGAGCGACGAAAATTCAGGATTGAGCGGCACGCTGCAAATCGCATCGGCCCTTGAAATATCGTCATTATCCAATCCGGTGCGCTCGCAGCCGAATAAAATACCGCTCTGAGGATTGGTTTGCGTCTGCCGTGCACGCATCTCTGAGGCCAGTTTGGCCGGTGTCAGAACCGGCTTCACCATATCGCGCTGCCGCGCCGTGGTCGCCGCGACAAACCCCAAATCAGCCGTCGCCGCCGCCACTGTGTCAAACAGGCGATGGTTTTCAATCAAGGCCTCAGCCCCGGCCGAAGCCTTAACCGCGCGCGCCATTTGCCAGCCCGGACGCGGACTGACCAAACGCAAATCAGTGAGGCCGAAATTCAACATGGCCCGCGCTACTGTGCCGATATTCTCGCCAAGTTGCGCGCCAACCAAAATAATCGCCGGTGCCGGCTGATTATTCGGTTTTTCGGCCTGTTCAGATTTTTTTTCCATTTGGGTCAATTAAGCTAAAGACGGGCTTTAATCAATGCGGGCATTTTGCTATACGCTAGACAGTCAAAAAAGAAGGACCCCCCATGTCAAAAATAAAAGTTGAGAATCCGATCGTTGAACTGGATGGTGACGAGATGACTCGCATCATCTGGCAGATGATTAAAGACAAGCTCATCGCCCCCTATCTTGACATCGACCTGCAATATTATGACCTCGGCATTGAGGCACGCGACGATACCGATGACCAAATCACCATTGACGCGGCAGAAGCGATTAAACAAGTCGGTGTCGGTGTTAAATGCGCGACCATCACCCCCGATGAGGCGCGCGTTGATGAGTTTGGCCTGAAGCAAATGTGGCGCTCGCCGAACGGCACCATTCGCAATATTTTGGGTGGCACCGTGTTTCGCGAGCCGATTATCTGCCGCAATGTGCCGCGCCTTGTGCCGGGTTGGACAGACCCGATTGTCATCGGGCGCCATGCCTTTGGCGACCAATATCGCGCCACTGATTTTGTCGTGCCCGGCAAGGGCAAGCTGACCATGAAATGGGAAGCCGAGGACGGCAGCGACGTCAAAGAATTTGAAGTCTTTGATTTCCCCGGCGGCGGCGTGTCGATGGCTATGTATAATCTTGATGACAGTATTCGGGATTTCGCCCGAGCCTGCATGCTTTACGCACTGGACCGCGGCTGGCCGCTTTATCTATCGACGAAAAACACCATTATGAAAGCCTATGACGGGCGCTTCAAAGACCTGTTCCAAGAAGTTTTCGACGCTGAGTTCAAAGACCAATTTGCCGAATTGGGCATTGATTACGAGCATCGCCTGATTGACGACATGGTCGCCGCCGCCCTGAAATGGAACGGCAAATTTGTTTGGGCGTGTAAAAATTATGATGGTGATGTGCAATCCGACACGGTCGCCCAGGGCTTCGGGTCGCTGGGTCTCATGACTTCGGTCTTGCTGACGCCGGACGGGAAGACAATGGAAGCCGAAGCGGCGCATGGCACGGTGACGCGCCATTATCGCGCCCATCAACGGGGCGAAGAAACCTCAACCAATTCCATTGCGTCTATTTTTGCCTGGACGCGCGGCCTGACCAAGCGCGCCGAGTTGGACGATAATCAAGCACTGGCCGATTTCTCGCTAACCCTTGAGAAGACCTGTGTCAGCACGGTTGAGCGCGGCTCGATGACCAAAGACTTGGCGCTCTTGGTTGGCGAAGGCCAAAAATGGCTCAGCACTGAGGGCTTTCTCGACAAGCTGAATGAAAATTTGGAAGCGGCGCTTTCCGCCAAATAGGCGCTAAAGCAGTTTCTCAATCGCGGCAATCGCGGCATCAGCCGCATTGACATCGGGCCCACCGGCTTGCGCCATATCTGCGCGACCGCCGCCGCCTTTGCCGCCCATGGCCTGCGAACCGGTCTGCACCAACGTCACCGCATCATATTTATCGGTCAAATCATCGGTCACGCCGACGGCGATGCCGGCCTTACCGTCATCAATGCCGATAAACACCACGACACCGCTGCCGATTTGCTGCTTGGCATCGTCAACCAGACCGCGCAATTGCTTGGCGGGCAGGCCGTCAAGGCAACGCGCCATAAATGACGTGCCATTGACTTCGCGGCTGGCTTCCTCGTGCGCGCCGCCGCCGCCCGACGCGGCGGCCAATGCCAATTGCTTTTTGGTCTCGCTTAATTCGCGGTCGAGCATTTTTCGTTCTTCGACCAATTTACTGATGCGCGTCGGCAGGTCTTCGACCGCCACTTTCAGCTCATGCGTTGCTGCGTGCAGCACATGCTCATGCGCGGCGATTTGCGCCAAAGCGCCCTCGCCCGTGCGGGCCTCAATACGGCGCACGCCCGAAGCCACCGCGCCCTCTTGTGAGATTTTCAGCAGGCCGATATCGCCCAAGCGGCGCACATGGGTGCCGCCACAAAGCTCCACCGAATATGTGGCGGCGGCATCGCTGTCCGGCGTCTCATGCGCGCCATTCCCCATAGACAACACGCGCACTTCTTCGCCGTATTTTTCGCCGAACAGCGCCAATGCGCCGGCCTCAATCGCCTCATCAGGCGTCATCAGCCGCGTCGTTACTTCGTCATTTTGGCGAATAATGCGATTGACCAGCGCCTCGACCTTATCGATTTCATTATCATTCATGGCGCGCGGATGAGAAAAATCGAAGCGCAAATGATGCTCATTCACGAGTGAGCCTTTTTGGGTGACATGATCGCCAAGCACCCGACGCAACGCCTCATGCAGCAAATGTGTGGCCGAGTGATTGGCGCGAATGGCGTCACGGCGCATCGCGTCAATTTCCTGATGCACCAAATCATTCACCGCAATTTGTCCGGCGCTGATTGTGCCGTGCAGCACATGCACATCGCCGAGGCGCTTTTGCGTATCGGCAATCTCAATCATCAGGCCGTCTTCATTGGACACCATGCCGGTATCGCCCACTTGGCCGCCGCTTTCGGCATAAAACGGCGTTTGATTGAGCATCAACGCCACCTCATCGCCCTTAGCGGCCGCGCTGACAGGCGCGCCGTCTTTGACAATCGCCAGCACTTGGCCCTCGGCGGCGGCTGATTGATAGCCGACAAATTCGGTCGCACCATGCGTGTTGCGAAGGTCAAACCAGACCGCTTCGGTTTCTTCCTGACCCGAGCCGCTCCAATTGGCGCGTGCTTCGGCGCGTTGTTTTTCCATCGCCGTATCAAAACCGGCTGTATCAACCGACAGACCGCGTTCGCGCAGCGCGTCTTGGGTCAAGTCGAGCGGAAAGCCATAGGTATCGTAAAGTTTGAAGGCAACCTCGCCCGACAGCGTGTCGCCTGACAAATTGCCCAACTCATCATCGAGCAGTTTCAAGCCGCGCCCCAGCATATCGCGAAAGCGTTCTTCTTCATGGCGCAGCGTTTCAACAATCAGCGCATTGGCGCGTTCAAGCTCGGGATAGGCAGCCGCCATTTGCGTTTTCAGCGCCGGCACAAGCCGCCACAGCAGCGGTTCTTTCGTGCCCAGCATATGGGCGTGGCGCATGGCGCGACGCATGATGCGGCGCAGCACGTAACCGCGCCCCTCATTTGACGGCAGCACACCATCGGCAATCAAAAACGCCGAGGAACGAAGATGGTCGGCAATCACACGATGGCTCACGGCCAAATCGCCGCCGGCCGATTGCCCCGAATGGTCAGCCGAGGCCTCAATCAAGTGATACATTAAATCCGTATCATAATTATCATGCTTGCCTTGCAGCAGCGCGCCAATGCGCTCCAACCCCATGCCGGTGTCAATGCTGGGCTTGGGCAAATCAATGCGCGTGCCGTCAGCCTGCTGTTCAAATTGCATGAAGACGAGATTCCAAATCTCAATAAACCGATCGCCATCTTCATCGGCACTGCCCGGCGGGCCACCGGCAATCGCTTCGCCATGGTCGAAGAAAATTTCCGAACAAGGACCACATGGCCCGGTATCGCCCATAGACCAAAAATTATCCGAGGTCGCGATGCGAATGATTTTCTCTTCCGGCAATCCGGCGATTTTTTGCCAGAGGCCGAAGGCTTCTTCGTCTTCGGCGTAGACTGTCGCCAATAATTTATCAGCCGGAATGTCGAGCTCTTTGGTTAAAAATGTCCACGCATAGTCAATCGCTTCTTCCTTGAAATAATCGCCAAAGGAAAAATTACCCAACATTTCAAAAAATGTGTGGTGGCGCGCCGTGTAACCGACATTATCGAGGTCGTTATGTTTGCCGCCCGCGCGCACGCATTTTTGCGATGATGTGGCACGCTGATAAGGCGGAGTTTCTTGGCCGGTGAAATAATTTTTGAACGGCACCATGCCGGCATTGGTGAATAGCAGCGTCGGGTCATTCAGCGGCACAAGCGGGCTGGAAGCCACAAGCTCATGGTCTCTGTCACCAAAAAAATCCAAAAATGCGCTGCGGATATCCGCCAGACCTGTTGACATAATGACCTCACTCCTACGCTGTTGTAGCCGCTCTGAGCGGAGGCGACAAGCGCAAGAGGACGACAAATTGCCCTATCACAAACAAAAAGACCCGACATAAAGCCGGGTCTTTTCAAATTTTATCAAATGGATAAGACGCAAGCCCTAGCTGGCCGCTTCTTCCATTGGCGGCTCGTCATCTTGCCCCTCGGTCATTTTGGCTTCCTCTTGGGTCAGCTCTTCAATATCGACCAATCCGGCATCGGCGCGGACTTTTTCTTCAATCTCGTCAGCCATATCCATATTCTCAAGCAAGAACTTGCGGGTGTTTTCTTTACCCTGCCCGATACGCTGCGTGCCATAGCTATACCAGCTACCCGATTTCTCAACCACGCCGGCTTTCACCCCGAGGTCAATCAGCTCGCCCATTTTGGAAATGCCTTCACCATAAAGAATATCAAACTCGACAACGCGGAAAGGCGGCGCGACTTTGTTTTTCACCACTTTGACGCGGGTATGATTGCCGATAACTTCATCGCGGTCTTTAATTGCACCAATACGGCGAATATCCAGACGGCAGGACGAATAAAACTTCAGCGCGTTACCGCCGGTTGTGGTCTCCGGCGAGCCGAACATCACACCGATTTTCATGCGAATTTGGTTGATGAAAATCACCATTGTATTCGACCGCGAAATAGAGCCGGTCAGCTTTCTGAGCGCTTGGCTCATCAAACGAGCTTGTAGGCCCGGCAGGCTGTCGCCCATATCGCCTTCCAATTCAGCGCGCGGGGTCAAGGCCGCCACCGAGTCAATGACCAGCACATCAACCGCACCGGAGCGCACCAATGTGTCGGTAATCTCAAGCGCTTGCTCGCCATTATCGGGCTGCGAAATCAGCAAGTCTTCGATATTAACGCCCAGCTTATTGGCATAGGCCGGGTCGAGCGCGTGTTCGGCATCAATAAAGCCACAAATGCCGCCGGTCTTTTGAGCTTCTGCAACCGTGTGCAGCGCCAGCGTCGTTTTACCCGAACTTTCAGGTCCGTAAATTTCAATAATTCGGCCCCGCGGCAAACCGCCAATACCCAGCGCGATATCAAGCCCCAAAGACCCGGTCGAAATCGACTCGATTTCAACAATATTTTCCGGATCACCCAGCTTCATCACGGAACCTTTACCGTAATTCTTCTCGATTTGAGAAAGAGCCGCTTCCAGCGCTTTCTTCTTTTCTTCACTCTTTTCCATGAGGTTCACCACTTCAGCCATAATGTCTCCTCCGTTATTTCATAGCCCACCCATGTGAGCAATGAGACATTATGTTCTCATTTTGTTCCTTTTGTCCAGAACAAAATTAACCGCTTGTTTTTATTCGTTTTTCAGCCGTTTAGCGTCTGTGAGTAAGTGTCTGTTGCTGCCAATTTGGCCGGCAAAACAGAGAATCAGTCGTCGCGATAAACCCGCTCGCGCTTCTCGTGACGCTCTTGTGCTTCCAGCCCCAAAGTGGCAATCGGGCGCGCATCGAGCCGTTTCAGGCTGATGGGCTCGCCGCTTTCTTCGCAATAGCCATAGGTCTTGTCGTCAATGCGGCGCAGCGCCGAATCAATTTTATTGATGAGCTTGCGATGGCGGTCACGGGTGCGCAATTCCAGTTGCTTTTCAGCTTCTGAATTGGCGCGGTCCACATCATCAGGGTGCTGCTCGCTTTCGTTTTGCAAGCCAATCACGGTCTCTTTCGTGCCCTTAATGATGTCCTCTTTCCAGTCCAACAATTTACGACGAAAATATTCGCGCTGGCGCGCGTTCATAAACGGCTCATTGTCGCTGGGGGTATAATCTTTCGGCAGTCGCGTCGCCATGTAAGCCTCTTTAAAAGTTTCTTCTACATGCCCTGCCCGAAGGCAAGCGCATTTTCTATATGCAATCTTAGCCGTTAAATCAAGCGGCGATAACGCACCCGTCACAGCTAATATGGGGTTGCGCCACCGTGCCCTTGCCCTTAATGTTTGCCGCCATATGTGACCCCTTATAGGGTTTTTCTGCCGAAACGGCCAAAAATAGGAAAGATTGATGACCGAAAAATTTCAAGGCACAGAGAATTATATTGCCACGGAAGATTTGCGCATCGCGGTTAATGCCGCGTTAACGCTGGAGCGTCCGCTGTTGATTAAAGGCGAGCCGGGCACCGGTAAAACCGTGCTGGCGGAAGAAGTATCCAAAGCATTGGATATGGAGTTGATTACTTGGCACATTAAATCGACCACCAAAGCGCAACAGGGCTTGTATGAATATGATGCCATCACCCGCCTGCGCGACAGCCAATTGGGCGATGAGCGCGTTAAAGATGTGAAGAATTACATCAATAAGGGCAAGCTGTGGGAAGCCTTTCAACAAGACAAGCGCGTGGTGCTGCTGATTGACGAGATTGATAAAGCCGATATCGAATTTCCCAATGACTTGCTGCAAGAACTCGACCGCATGGAATTTTATGTTTACGAGACTGGCGAGACGATTAAGGCAGAACAGCGCCCGCTGGTTATCATCACCTCGAATAATGAGAAAGAATTGCCGGACGCCTTTTTGCGCCGTTGCTTCTTCCATTATATTTCATTCCCCGATGCCGACACGATGAGCCAAATCATCAATGTGCATTACCCCGACATTAAAGACCGTCTGGTGAAGAGCGCGCTGAGCTCTTTTTACGAAGTGCGCGACGTGCCGGGCCTGAAGAAGAAGCCATCAACATCTGAATTGCTGGACTGGCTGAAGCTGCTGATGAATGAAGACATTGACCCTGAAACACTGCGCGAGCAAGATGCGGGTAAGACGATTCCGCCGCTGCATGGCGCGCTCATTAAGAATGAGCAAGATGTGCATTTGTTCGAGCGCCTGGCCTTTTTGGCCCGTCGGGAAAGAAATTAGATTAACCGAAAGGGGCCAGGCCCATGTTCGTTAATTTTTTCCATGAATTAAAGTCGGCCAATGTGCCAGTCTCCTTGCGCGAATATTTGTCGCTTTTGGAGGCGCTGGACCATGACGTTATCGATAATAATGTCGAGGAATTTTACTATTTGTCGAAATCGGCATTGGTGAAAGACGAGCGCAATCTCGATAAATTCGACCAAGTATTTGGCCATGTGTTTAAGGGGCTGGAAAGTTTGGGCGAAGGCGATATTGCCGAAATTCCCGAAGACTGGCTGCAAACCCTGACTGAAAAATTCCTCACTGAAGAGGAAAAAGCCGAGATTGAAAAACTTGGCGGCTGGGACAAAATCATGGAGGAGCTGAAAAAGCGCCTCGAGGAACAAGAAGGCCGCCATGAGGGCGGCAATAAATGGATCGGCACGGGCGGCACCTCGCCTTTCGGCTCTGACGGCTATAACCCTGAGGGCGTTCGCATCGGCCAGGATAAAAACAAAAACTTCAAAGCGGTGAAGGTTTGGGACAAGCGCGAATATAAAAATCTCGATGACTCGGTTGAGCTTGGCACGCGCAACATTAAGGTCGCGTTGCGGCGGTTGCGCCAGTTTGCGCGCGATGGCGAGGCCGATATGCTCGACCTTGACGACACGATTAAATCCACCGCCAATGCCGGCTATCTCGACATTAAGCTGATTGCCGAGCGCCGTAATAAGGTGAAGGTGCTGGTGTTTTTCGACATTGGCGGCTCAATGGACCCGCATATTCGCCTGTGCGAAGAGCTGTTCTCAGCGGCCAGCAGCGAATTTAAAAATATGGAATATTTCTACTTCCATAATTGCCTTTATGAGGGCGTGTGGAAGGACAATAGCCGTCGCCATACCGAGAAAATGAACACATGGGATGTGCTGCATACTTATGGCAGCGATTACAAAGTGATTTTCATCGGCGATGCCAGCATGAGCCCCTATGAGGTGACTTATGAGGGCGGCAGTGTCGAGCATTGGAATGAAGAGCCGGGCGCGCTGTGGCTGAAACGTGTCACCGATATTTACGAAAGCTGTGTCTGGCTCAACCCGCTGGGCGAACGCTATTGGGAGCACACGGCATCTTTGCAAATCATCAAGCAATTGTTCAATGACCGCATGTTCCCGCTGACCCTTGAAGGGCTGGACGGGGCGATGCGCGAACTCTCACGCGGCTGATTTATTTTCTGGGCCAGCTTGCCTTGCCATCGGCAAGGCGAAATCGACCTCGCACGGCATCAGTAAGAAGACCGTGTGTCACGTGTTAAATATTCAGTAATTGTTTTTGCCGAAACTTGTCCACTTCGACCATTGGTCGGTGTGGCGGCGAAATATAATAGCCTCGGCGAATACGCTGCGGCCACTTCTTGTAGGTTGGCATTGAACACCCCGGCACCAGCTTATGTTGGTGCCGGATGTTGCTTAAAGCAAAGGGTTTCTATTTCAGCGCTGCGGTAAAGCGCTGAATTCGTGTGCATGCCTCAACCAGATTTTCGTCAGAGGTCGCGTAACTGATTCTGAAAAACGGCGACAGGCCGAACGCCTCGCCATGCACCACGGCGACGCCTTCGGCTTCCAGCAGCGCTTTGGCAAAAGCCTCATCGCCGTCAATCACCGTGCCATCGGGTGCGGCTTTGCCAATGCAACCGGCACAGCTTGGATAGACGTAAAACGCCCCTTCCGGCGTGATGCACTCAATGCCTTGCGCGTCGTTCAGCAGCTTGACCACCAAATCGCGGCGGCGTTTGAAATGTGTGTTGTGTTCAGCAACAAAATCTTGCGGCCCGTTCAACGCCTCCAGCGCCGCCCATTGGCTGATGCTTGTCGGGTTGGAGGTCGATTGCGACTGGATTTTGGTCATCGCCTTAATCAGCGCAAGCGGTCCGGCGCAATAGCCAATGCGCCAGCCGGTCATGCAATAGGCTTTCGACACGCCATTCATGGTCAGCGTGCGCTCATAAAGCTGCGGCTCAACCTCGGCCGGTGTCGCAAAAACGAAATTGTCATAGACCAAATGCTCATACATATCGTCGGTCAAAATCCAGACATGCGGATATTTGAGCAGCACATCGGTCAGCTTTTTCAATTCCTCGGCAGAGTAAGCCGCACCCGACGGATTGGACGGCGAGTTGAAGATAAACCATTTGGTTTTATCGGTAATCGCCGCGTCCAAATCCTCCGGCTGCAATTTGAAACCGTCCTCGGCGCGGGTTTCCACCGCCACAGGCTGACCGCCGGCCAGATTGACAATATCGGGATAGCTGACCCAATAAGGCGCGGGAATAACCACCTCATCGCCGGGGTTCAGCGTCGCCATCATCGCGTCATAAATCACCGGCTTGCCGCCCGGCGCGACAAAAACTTGCGCCGGTTCATAATCGAGATGATTGTCGCGTTTGAACTTGTCGCAAATCGCCTGCTTCAACTCATCAATGCCGGTCACGGCGGTATATTTTGTTTCGCCGCGCGCAATCGCGTCAATCGCGGCCTGCTTGATGTTTTCCGGCGTGTCGAAATCCGGCTCACCGGCACCCAGCCCGATGACATCACGTCCGGCGGCGCGTAATTGGCGCGCCATATCGGTTACCGCCATCGTGGCAGAGGGTTTAACCCGCGAAAGACTATCGGCAAGAAAAGACGACATGGGAGAACTCCTAGCTCGGAAATGTAGTGCGGGCAAACTACGCCGATGAGGCGACAAAAACAAGGCGCAAAGGACGCTCAAGCGCAAAAACCACCGCCTCAAACGTGATGCGCGTTAACCGATTAATAACCGCTGCACGGCACATTGGCCTTCTTGCTAATGGAGTTTGTTATGTTCGACGTAAGTAGAGGTTTTGTTCAGGCCTTGCTGTTTCTCGGCCTTCATATGTTGATTGTTTGAGGTGCCATGCTGAGCTGCCAATTGCTCACCCGCCTGGCGGAACGGCTTGATGCCAAACGCCGCCGCCTCGATTTAAGCCGCTAAAAGCCGCCATGTGACATTCCCCGAAATGACGCTATATTCTGGGCATGACGGAAGAACAAAAACCTCATTCCAAGTCGTTGACGGGACGCGGTGACCTGGCTCCGGTGCCGGAGCCGGGCATGAGCGAGGGGCAGCTTGTCGAATTTATTCCCCATCGCGCCAACCGACCCGAAAAGACCGAGGGCGGGCGCGCCTTCAAAATGGTGTCGCCCTTTGAACCGGCGGGCGACCAGCCGACCGCCATTGAGGAATTGATTGGTGGCCTCAATGAGCGCGAACGCGACCAAGTGCTGCTGGGCGTAACCGGCAGCGGCAAGACTTTTACAATGGCGCAAGTCATTCAGCGCACCCAGCGACCGGCGCTTGTTTTGGCGCCCAATAAAACGTTGGCGGCGCAGCTTTACGGCGAGTTTAAGGGGTTCTTTCCCGATAATGCGGTCGAGTATTTCGTCTCTTATTATGATTATTACCAGCCCGAAGCCTATGTGCCGCGCACCGATACCTATATCGAAAAAGAGAGCAATATTAACGAGCAGATTGACCGCATGCGCCACTCGGCGACGCGCGCGCTATTGGAACGCGATGATGTGATTATTGTCGCTTCGGTCTCATGTATTTACGGCATTGGCTCGGTTGAAAGCTATAGCTCGATGACGCTGGAGCTGAAGCACGGCATGGAAATCGGGCGCTCGCAATTATTGGCCGATTTGGTCGCGCTGCAATATCGGCGCAATGATTTGGCGTTTGCGCGCGGCGATTTTCGGGTGCGCGGCGACACGATTGATGTGTTTCCCGCTCACTATGAAGACCGCGCTTGGCGCATTGAATTATTCGGCGATGAGATTGACAGCCTGACTGAGTTCGACCCGCTGACCGGACAGAAATCGGGCGATTTGGAAAAAGTGCGGCTCTATGCCAATTCGCATTATGTCACGCCCGGGCCGACGCTGAAGCAGGCCATGATCGGTATTCAAGACGAGTTGAAAACGCGCCTCGAAGAGTTTGAAGCGGCAGGCCGCTTGCTGGAGGCGCAAAGGCTGGAGCAGCGCACGAATTTCGATTTGGAAATGCTCGATGCGACCGGCTCATGCGCAGGTATTGAAAATTATTCGCGCTATTTAACCGGCCGCAAGCCGGGCGAACCGCCGCCCACTTTGTTTGAATATCTGCCGGATAATTCCCTCGTCTTCACCGATGAAAGCCATGTCACGATTCCGCAAATCGGCGGCATGTTTCGCGGTGACTTTAAGCGCAAATCGACACTGGCCGAGTTTGGTTTCCGCCTGCCCTCTTGCGTCGATAATCGCCCGATGAAATTTGAGGAATGGGACATTATGCGGCCACAAACCGTGCATGTTTCCGCCACCCCCGGCCCGTGGGAGATGGAGCGCACGGGCGGTGTGTTTGTTGAGCAGGTCATTCGCCCGACCGGCTTGATTGACCCGACTTGCGAAATCCGTCCGGCCTCCAGCCAAGTCGATGACCTGATTGCCGAGTGTCATGAAATGGCCAAAAAAGCCCAGCGCGTTTTGGTGACAACACTCACCAAGAAAATGGCTGAAGACCTGACCGAATATATGCACGAGCAAGGCCTGCGTGTGCGCTATATGCACTCTGATATTGACACTTTGGAGCGCATTGAAATCATTCGCGACTTGCGGCTTGGAGCGTTTGATATTCTCGTCGGTATTAACCTGCTGCGCGAAGGGCTGGATATTCCCGAATGTGCGCTGGTCGCCATTCTTGATGCCGACAAGGAGGGCTTTTTGCGCTCGGAGACCTCGCTGGTGCAAACCATCGGCCGCGCTGCGCGCAATGCCGAGGGGCGTGTGCTGCTTTATGCCGACCAGATGACCGGCTCGCTGACCCGTGCCATGGCCGAAACCAGCCGTCGCCGCGAACGGCAAATGGCGCATAATGAAGAACACGGCATCACGCCCGAAACAGTGAAGAAGAATGTTGCCGATGTGCTGGAGGGCATTGCGGAGCGCGATAATAAGGCTGCACCCGGCCCGTATCGCATACGCGAGGCGATGGAAGAGAAGCAAGCACCGCTACTGGGCAGTAATTTGCGCGCGCATATTGAAGGGCTTGAAGCCGAAATGCGCGAAGCCGCCGCCGATTTGGAATTTGAGACAGCGGCGCGCCTGCGTGATGAGATTAAGCGTTTACAGGAGACGGAATTGGCCGTGGCCGACGACCCGTTTGCGCGTCAATCTGAAGTTGATGCTCGGGTCGCCGACCAGACCGGCGTGAAAAAGGAAGCAGCCCCGCGCCAACCAAAAAGGCGACGCAAGGGCCCTTAAACCAAGTTAGAGACCGACCTAAAAATCGTAAATATAGCTGACCGACAAGACTTGGCTGTCAAACACACCGAAATCGTAATTGCGCAATTCAACGCGGAACGGCTCGTGCGAAACGCCAACGCCGAAAAATGCGCCATCATCAGTATGCGGGTCGTCAATCGAGGCAAAACCGACACGCGCCGTATAGCGCAGCAATGGCGGGCCACCCAGATTAAAGCTTTTCAGCACAGACATTTCAAAAACCGGCTGGTCGGGTTTCGGATTTTTGCTTCCTATCCCGTCAGGTTGGTCGTAAGCGCCATTCAACAGCGAAAGGCCAAATTCAAAATTGAATTCATTCGGCAGGCGCACACCAAAGCCACCGGTGGCATACATGTCATCGCCATCTTCGATGGCAGGAACATCACTGTCGCCAATCTCACGCGCATAACCTTCGGTTGTGCTGGTTAGGCCTTCATTAGTGGTGCTATGCGACACAAAACCCGCACCACCATAGACATAAGTGAAAGTGCCCAGGCGGTCGGCGCGTGATTGCTGTGGCCAATCCTCATAGGCCATATTGTCTTGCGCATTGGCCGTGTTGATAACCAATGAGGTTAGGCCAAGGACCAGCAAGGAAAGAACCACCAGTGCCCATGGGCGCAGGGGCATAAAACGGCGGAATGTGTAAGAATAACGGCGATGCATGGATCTCCTCCTTTTTCTTATTCTTCATGATCCTTTCCTACCGCTCAGAAATTAAAAAACGGTTAGGGTCGCCTCCCAAAAACTGCTACATGGTGGGGCATGGCGGAGACACACCACAAGGCTGTTCTCATTACCGGAGCCGGTAAACGCATTGGCCGCGCGCTGGCTGAGGCGCTGGCGACTGATGGCTGGGCCATTGCGGCGCATTATGCTGGTTCAAAATCCGAGGCTGAGGCGCTGATTGCCGAGATTACCGATAAGGGCGGCAAGGCCGTGGCGCTGCAAGCCGATTTGCGCGATGCCGCTGCCGTTCAGACTCTGGTGGCTGATGCTGCCGCCGCATTGGGGCCGCTCACCGCGCTTATCAATAATGCATCGACTTTTGAGCGCGACACGGCGCATACGTTGACCGCCGAAAGCTGGGACACGCACCTCAACGCCAATTTACGCGCACCCGCTTTGCTGATGCGCGACTTTGCCAATCAAGCCGCGCTGCAAGACGGGTCTGTGGCTGATGCCTGCATCATCAATATCACCGACCAGCGCGTTGACCGGCTGACCCCTGATTTTACCAGCTATACGGTTTCCAAAACCGGTCTGGCGACACTGACCGAAACTTTCGCGCAAGCTCTCGCGCCGCAGCATATTCGCGTCAATGCGATTGCCCCCGGCCCGACCCTGCCCAATCCGCGCCAAGCGCAGGCCGAGTTTGACAAGCAAGCCAGCCTCGTGCCGTTGAGACATGGCGCGACCCCCGATGATATTGTCGCCGCCGCGCGTTATATATTGACAGCCCGCGCCATGACCGGCCAAACCCTTATGCAAGATGGTGGCCAGCATTTGGCCTGGCAGACCCCAGATGTGGTTGAGGTAAGAGAGTAATGAATCAGCAAGCGCCCAATCATCGGCCGGATTTTGCCAGCGCGACGCGCGGCCTGCGCCATGTTTTTGTCAATCGTTTGGCGGTGCAGGCCAGTATCGGTATTCATCAGCATGAACGCGAAGCCGCGCAGACCATTTGGCTGACCATTGATGCCGGCGTGATGGAAGAGGCGATGGACGGCGAGAACCTATCCGAAAGCATTGACGACGTGGTTTGCTATGAGGGGATTTGTAAAACCGTCACCGCATTGGCCACCCAGGAGCATATTGATTTGGTCGAAACACTGGCTGAGCGCATCGCCGATCGCTTGATGCAGGACATGCGAATTGTGCAAATTCGCGTGCAAATTGAAAAGCCTGAGGCAATTGCTGAGGCGGCATCGGTCGGAATTGCAATTTCTCGGCTGCGTGGCTGATTTTGGGGCCAAGAATATCCCACTTTTCAGCCCTTTTTACCGACCCTAAGACGGCAAAACACCCGATAAGTTACTGATTAAATAACGAAAATCCTATTAGGCGAGTAATTCACACGCGCCTGCAAAAATTTTTGTTTTTTGTAAAGCCCAAAAATCCTCGAAAAAAAATATTTTTTTGACCCGCTTGATTTTGTTTTTATTTATAAGTTCAATAACTTAACATTATTGCCTATTTTTTAGGCAATGAGTTTGGAGGCTATATAAATCAATAGCTTGACCCCATAACAGTAATTTTCTTCACATGTTTATCCACAGGAGCGGTGAATTAAATTTAGGCCAGAAATTCACCCAAATTCAGACAAACTCGTTAAACTGGGAGACGAAAACGGACGGAAAACGAAATACGTGAAAGACAGCCCGATAGATACGCCGCCAGAAGTGCAAAATGAACCGGTTGAGAAGACCGGTCGCGCTCTGATTGAGGCCAAAGTAACCACCCTGCCCAGCGCGCCGGGGGTTTATCGCATGCTCGATGCTGAGGGCAATGCGCTATATGTCGGCAAGGCGAAAAATCTGAAAGTGCGTGTGCGGTCCTATGCCCGCCCGACCGGGCATAATAATCGCATCTCGCGCATGATTGACGCGACCCGCGATATGGAATTTATCCGCACCGAAACCGAGACCGATGCGCTGCTGCTGGAAGCCAATCTGATTAAGAAGATGAAGCCGCGCTATAATGTGCTGCTGCGCGACGATAAAAGTTTTCCGTATATTTTGCTGGCAGAAGAACATGAGGTCGCCCAGCTTTATAAACATCGCGGCGCGCGCAAACGCCCCGGCGCTTATTTCGGCCCCTTCGCCTCGGCCGGTGCGGTCAATCGTTCGCTGAATACATTGCAGCGCGCCTTTTTGCTACGCTCATGCTCTGACAGTGTTTATGAAAGCCGCTCGCGCCCTTGCCTGCTTTATCAAATCAAACGTTGCAGCGCGCCCTGCACCGGCGAAATAGCGAGAGACGATTATCAAGAGCTGGTTGAGGAAGCGCGCGACTTCCTGAGCGGTAAAAGCCGCCAAGTGCAGGAAGCTTTATTGGAGAAAATGCAGGCCGCCAGCGAGACGATGGATTTTGAAGCCGCCGCCGCAGCGCGCGATCGTATTCGTGCGCTCACCTATGTGCAGCAAGATAGCGGCATTAATCCGGGCGATATTACTGAGGCCGATGTGATTGCCATTGAGAAGCAAGGCGGTCAGTCTTGCGTGCAAGTGTTCTTTTTCCGCGCCGGTCAGAACCTCGGCAATAAGGCTTACTTCCCGCGCCATGAGCGCGACCAAGCCGAGCCGGAGATTTTGGAAGCCTTTATCGGACAGTTTTATGAAAACCGTCCCGTGCCGCGTGAGATTTTCGTCAATCATAAGCTGGACGATGCGGCGCTTATCGGCGAGGCCTTGAGCACCCGCATGGGGCATAATGTGAATCTGCACAAGCCACAGCGCGGCGACAAAATGGGGCTGATGCGCCATGCCGAACAAAACGCCAAAGAAGCATTGGCGCGCCATGTGTCGGAGAGCGCCAGCCAACGCAAATTATTGCGCGGCGTTGCTGAAGCTTTCGGCCTCGACAGCGCCCCCGACCGGATTGAGGTTTTCGACAATTCGCATTTGCAAGGCACCAATCAATTGGGCGGCATGATTGTCGCCGGCCCAGACGGCTTTATGAAAAACCAATATCGCAAATTCAACATTAAAGATGAGACGACCCGGCCCGGCGATGATTACGCCATGATGCGCGAGGTATTTACCCGTCGCTATGGCCGTTTGGCGCGCGAAGAAAATCGCGAGAGCGCCGCCTGGCCTGATTTGGTGCTGGTCGATGGCGGGCGCGGACAATTGAATATCGCGCGCGAGGTGATGGTCGAATTGGGGCTGGAAGATGTGCCATTGGTCGGCATCGCCAAAGGCCCCGATCGTGATGCGGGGCGCGAACGCTTTTTCATGCAGGGGCGCGCCGACTTTATGATGCCGCATAATTCGCCCGTGCTTTATTATCTGCAACGGCTGCGCGACGAAGCACACCGCTTTGCCATTGGCAGCCATCGCGCGCGCCGCAGTGCCGATATTCGCAAAAACCCGCTCGACGGCATTGACGGTATTGGCGCATCGCGCAAACGCGCCCTGCTGCATCATTTCGGTTCCGGTCGCGCCGTTGGTCGCGCCTCATTATCGGAATTAGAAAAAGTTGAAGGAATTAGTGCAAAAATCGCGCAACGCATATACAACCATTTCAACAGTAACGACTAATGAAGGCACTCATGCAGCATCTGCCCAATATATTGACGCTTTTGCGTATCCTTTTGATACCCGGAATTTATCTGGCCTTTTTCGTGCCCGGCGTGGCGGGTGATGCGCTGGCGCTTTTGCTTTTCTCGATTGCCGGTTTCACCGATTTCTTTGATGGTTGGCTGGCGCGCAAATATGAAGTTCAATCCGGCTTTGGGCGCATGCTCGACCCGATTGCCGATAAGCTGATGGTCGCCACCTGTCTGCTCTTGCTGGTCGGCTATGACATTATTGTCGATTTCCACATCATCGCTGCGCTGATTATTCTGTGCCGCGAAATTCTGGTCTCGGGCTTGCGCGAATATCTGATGGAATTGCAGGTCGCCCTGCCGGTCTCGACATTGGCGAAATATAAAACCGCCATTCAAATGATTGCCATCGGCTTTTTATTGATTGATGAAACGGGACGTTTGATTTTGACCCATGCGCCGGAAATCGGACTTGGCCTGTTATGGCTGGCCGCCGGTCTGACGCTTATCACCGGTTATGATTATGTGCGTCAGGGCATGAAACACGCCAAATGGAGCGACGAATAATGTCTGAACGCGCGCCCCTGCCCTGCCCTGAAATGCAAGATATTCGCGAGCAGATTGATGCGCTGGATAAGCGTCTCGTCGCCTTGCTGGCCGAACGTCAAAAGCTGATTGCCGCGGCCGGCAAAGTAAAGCCAAGCCGCGATATGGTGCGCGATGAAGCGCGCATTGAAGAGGTGATTGCGCTGGTCTTGGCCGAAGCGGAAACCGCCGGACTGGCAGGCGAAAACGCCGAGCCGGTATGGAGGCAGCTTATCGAAAGATCAATCGCTTACGAATATGGCGTGTTTGATAAACGCTAAATCGCGGGTTGGAAAAACTAGAATTGTTTTTCCGGTACATCGACAGTCAAGCCGTCCAGCGCGTCCGAAATTTTAATCTGGCAAGACAAGCGGCTATTGTCTTTCACCTCAAAGGCAAAATCCAACATATCGCTTTCCATCTCAGTGCGCTCGCCCGTAGCGGCTTGCCAGTCTTCGCGCACATAAATGTGGCAGGTGGCACAGGCACATGCGCCGCCGCAATCGGCGTCGATACCATGCACTGAATTTTTAATGGCAACCTCCATCAGGGTCATGCCATCATTGCCTTCGCAAACTGTTTCTGAACCATCTGAACCGACGAATGTCACTTTAGTCATAATTATCTCCCAAATTTTTCAAAGACTATACGGAAATTTGCCTTGAGGGCAAGCGTTGCGACGCGGCATAATGACATATCATCGACCCCCTAAGGGACAATATGACAATAAGCAGAAAACTGACCATTCGCGCCGAAAGCTGGCCATTAAAACAACGCTTTTCCATCGCTCGCGGCAGCAAAATCAGCGCCGATGTTTTGGCCGTCGAATTGCGCTGCGGCGATATGGTTGGGCGTGGCGAGGCCGTGCCCTATCGACGCTATGGCGAGAGTATGGAAACCGTCACCGCCGCCGTTGAAACCATTCAAACCGCTTTGGAAGCCGGAATGGATCGGACGGCATTGCTGGACGCCTTGCTGCCCGGTGCGGCGCGCAATGCAATTGATTGCGCCTTGTGGGATTTGGAAGCCAAACAGCAAAACACCACTGCCGCCGCGCTGGCCGCGCTTCAACCCAAGCCGATTCAAACCGCATTCACCATCGTCATAGATGACGCGGATAAAATGGCGGCGCAGGCTGAAAAGGCGCAAGCCTATCCGCTATTGAAAATCAAATTGGGCGGACGCGACGGAGTAATGGCCGATATTACGCGCCTCGCCGCCGTGGCCGAAGCGCGCCCCGATGCCCAGCTTATCGTTGACAGCAATGAGGGCTGGCAAATTGATGAACTGGCGCGCTATGCCGACCAGCTTGGCCGTTATGGCGTCATATTTTTCGAGCAACCCGTGCCGCAAAAACAAGAAGCCGGGCTGGCCGATATTGACCTGCCCTTTTGCGCCGATGAAAGCGTGCATGACCGCGGCTCACTGAGCGGTTTGCCGCGCGCCTATGGCTGGGTGAATTTGAAGCTCGACAAAACCGGCGGGCTGACCGAGGCATTGGCCTGCGCCGCTGCCGCCAAAGCCGATAATCGCAAAATCATGGTCGGCTGCATGGTCGCCACCTCGCTGTCGATGGCGCCGGCCATATTATTGGCGCAACACGCCGATATGGTTGATTTGGACGGGCCGCTTTGGCTGGCCGACGACCGCGCCGACGGCTTGCGCTATGACGGGGCAATCGTGCACCCGCCGAAAGCAGAGCTCTGGGGCTAGCTTCCCCCTTCCCCCCGCTTTCCATCTCTGCCATACTCTTTTCGTCAGCGCATGGATGGTGCGCTGATGGGGACCACTAATCCCTGTTCAAAGCTGCAATTTTTATTGCATATGTGGCTTAACTTCCTTCGGGGCGTTAGGCCTTTTTTTTATGAAAACTGCCGAAAATCCCATCACTCCGTTCAAACACATGTTTGAGCCGGGGTGACGGCGAAATAACGTCTCGGCGGAATACGCCGTGGCCACTTCTTTGAACTGGTCTTAGTGCGCCCCGGCACCTGCTCTCGCAGGTGCCGGTTTTGCTTTATATGGGTCGGGGCGGTGACAGAATAAAACAGACCGACGCCGAGGCCGGTCGAATATGTCACGCCGTTGGCCTCTCGCGGTTATTCCGCAGAGCCGCCGCGATAGAGGCCAAAAGGGGCAGCAGGCATGTTGACGCGCACCCCCTGTTTCTCGGCGCTAGCGCGCCCCGACTTGCAAAGCCCTTGACTGAGCAGCTTTTCTAGTTAATAATGATTATCAATAGCAGAAAGAGAAACAGCCATGACGCGAAATTTGGGAACCCGGCGAACAACCTTGCGGCTGATGCGTGATGCGCGTAAAAATTGCGCTAAAGTCGTTGTGCTTGAGCCGCCTCAAACGGCACCGACCAAGCGCATCGCATCGGCAAGGATATTGCCGTTCACGAAATCTCGCGCCGGAGGCTGAGCCATGCGTTTTCTGATTGCCTTTTTTCTATTGGCGACACCCGTCATGGCGGCGGAATGTCCGGTTCCCTATTCAGAATTTGAAGAGAACATTCCGCATATTGATATGGCCGCATGTCCCGACAATAAGCCCGATAGCGAGGACGGGTTTTGCCGCCTCGTGATGGATGGCAAGCGCGCCTATATTTATGCGTTTCTCTATACAGATGACGAGCCCTGTCTTTTTGACACTTATAGTGCCGAAAAGATTGACTATTTGATGCAGAAATAGGCTAAACTTCGGCCATGATTGATTGGCAAAACCCAAAATATATTGACCTGCCCGACCTCCGCATGGCGGTTTTCGAGGCCGGTGAGAGGCGCGATGACATGCCCTCGCTGGTGCTGTGTCATGGCTGGCCCGAACTTGCTTATAGCTGGCGCAAAGTGGTGCCGATTTTGGTTGAGGCGGGCTTGCATGTCATTGTGCCCGAACAACGCGGCTATGGCATGACCGGCAAAGCGCAGAGTGATGCGGGCGATGAGAGTGGTGTGCCGCTTTATGACATGGCGCATTTGACCGGCGATTTGGTGCATTTGTTGGACGCACTGAATATTGAAAAAGCCGTTCTTACCGGCCATGATTGGGGCGGCTTTATTATTTGGCAAATGCCCTTCCACCACCCCGACCGGACGGCCGGTCTGATTGGCGTCAATACCCCCTATATTCCGCGCCTGAGCGACGACCCGATTAAGCTGATGCGGCAAGTCTATGGCGATGATTTTTATATCGCCAAGTTTCAGGAATACGGCCATGCCGAAGCGGTGTTTGATGCCGATCCGGCGCGCTTATTGCGCATGCTGTATCGCAAAAGCGGTAGCACAGAGGGGACTGCTTTGCCGAATGAGTCGTGGCAGCGCCTCGAGTTCATCAATATGCTGAAAGATGATGAAGATGAATGGCCCGGCGCGCCGCTTTTGGAGGCGGCGGATTTTCAATATTATCTCGACGGCTTCAAGCGAGCCGGTTTTCGCGGCGGCATTAACTGGTATCGAAATTTCACCCGCAACTGGCAATTATCAGAGGGTTCTGAGCAAAAAATCGCCCATCCCAGTTTGATGATTTGCGCTGCCGATGACCGCGTATTGCCGCCCAGCATGGCCGATGGCATGCCCGCCTACGTCGATGATTTGGAAACCCATATTATTGAGGATTGTGGCCATTGGACTCAAAACGAGCAACCCGACGCGCTGGGGCGCTTAATGACGGATTGGATGCTGCGGCGTTTTGGCTGAAAAAACCGCCGCCAAGCCTTGAGACCTGACCGATAGCCTCTTATAGTCGCGCCAAAGTAAACCTCATCTTTTCGGGGACATTATGAACCGTCCAGAAACCCGCATCGGCGATGCCGGTGCCTTGCCTGTTGAAGCCATAAAAGGCGATGCGCCCTTGCGTATCCTGCTGCCCAGCTATCGGTCAGACCCGCATACGGGCGGTCAGGGCATTTATATGCGTCTGATTTCCAAAGCGCTGGTTGATTTGGGCCATCATGTCGATGTCATTTCCGGCCCGCCCTATCCGATATTAGATACGCGCGTCGGGCTGATCAAGCTGCCCTCGCTCGATATGTATGCGCGAGACAACCCGATTGCCTGCCTCAATCGCGAGATTATGTCGAACAAGACCGATTTATTTGAATGGTGGAGCCATAATTGGGGCGGCTTCCCCGAGCCTTATACATTCGGCGTCCGCATGGCCGATTATATGCGCGATAAAATCGACCAATATGACATTATGCATGATAATCAGACCTTGTGTTACGGCATGCTTGATGTGCGCGATATGGGGTTGCCGGTTGTCGGCACCATTCATCACCCCATCACGATGGATAAGCGCATTGATATTGCCCACGCCAAATGGCCGCATATGAAGTTTTTGAAATGGCGCTGGTATTCATTTCTCAATATGCAAATCAAAGTGGCGCGCCAGCTAGACCCGCTCATCGTTGTTTCTGACAGCACCAAGCGCGACGTTGAAAAAGATTTCGGCATTGCCGCTGAGCGGATGACGCGCATCCACCACGGCATTGACCATGAATTATTCACCCCGCAGCCGCATATTACCCGCAAGACCAATCGCCTGATGGTGACAGCCAGCGCCGATGTGCCGCTGAAAGGGCTGATTTATCTCATTCGCGCCTATAACAGCCTGCTGGTTGAGCACCCTGATTTGGAATTGCTGGTCGTCGGGCGATTGCGCGAGGGGCAAACAATGCAAGAGCTGAACCGCTTGGGTATTCGTGACCGCGTCAAATTTGTCTCCGGCCTGACGAGCGAAGATATTCGCGACCTTTATGCCGAGGCGACCATTGCCGTGTCGCCTTCGGTTTATGAAGGCTTCGGTTTTCCGGCCGGTGAGGCCTTGTCTTGCGGCGTGCCGTTGGTCGCAACCGATGGCGGCTCGCTGCCGGAAGTTGTCGGCGATGCCGGTATCGTTGTGCCCCATTCCAACCCGCCCGCTTTGGCCGAGGCGATTGACGCACTGCTAAAAGACCCGGCGCGACGCGAGAAAATGTCGCTGAAAGCGCGCCAGCATATTCTCGACAGTTTCAAATGGGAGCGTTGCGCGCGCGATGTGGTCGCGCTGTATCGCCAAACATTAGCGGCGCATCACGGAATTTCGCTTTAAAACATGCAGACCATTAATCTCGACCGACTGGACTTACAAGACGGGCACACGCTGCTCGACCTCGGTTGCGGGCATGGCCGCCACACTCATGCCGCTTATTTCCATAAGCGCTGTCGGGCGGTCGGCCTCGACCTCGGCTTTGATGATGTCAAAATCACCCGCGCCGGATTTGATGCCAATCCCGATTTGGAACCACAAACCGGCGCGGCGCGACGTTATGATTTAATGGTTGGTGACGCGCTTAATCTGCCGTTTGAAGATGACCATTTTGACCGGCTGATTTGCTCGGAAGTGCTGGAGCATATCCCCGATTATCAAGGCGCGCTGACCGAGATTTGGCGCGTCGTGAAGCCGGGCGGCAAAATCGGTATTTCGGTGCCGCATCGCTGGCCCGAGCAGATTTGCTGGCTGTTCTCTGAGGAATATCACAACACGCCGGGCGGCCATGTGCGTATTTTCCGCGCCCATGATTTGCGCGCCGATTTCGAAGCACTTGGCTTTGCCTATCGCGGCAAGCATTTGAAGCACGGCCTGCACAGCCCCTATTGGTGGCTGCGCTGCGCGGTCGGCGTGACTAATGACAACAACCTGCTGGTGCGCGGCTATAAGAAATTACTGGAAGTCGAAATCCTCAAAAACCCGCTGCCCCTGCGCGCGCTCTCGGCACTGGCCGACCCGCTTATGGGCAAAAGCGTCGTTCTGTATTTCGAGAAGCCCGCCGCATGAGCGTTCTGACCGACGGCACATTCAATGGCGCGCGCGATGTTATTCTCGCCCTGCAAAACCCTGACGGCTCTATCCCGTGGTTCAAAAACGGCGTCATTGACCCGTGGAATCATCTCGAAGCGGCGATGGGGCTGAACCTTATCGGTGAGCGTGCCGCGGCGGAACACGCCATTGCCTATTTGCGCGACAGCCAAGCCCCTGACGGCTCCTGGTGGGGGCAATTGGGCAGCGCCGTGCCGATTGATGAGAAACTGCACCAATTCACCATGCAGGGTGTCGAGGACGGACATAAAATCCGCGACACCAATTTCATCGCCTATATCGCCACCGCCATTTGGCACCATTATTGCCTGCATGACGACCTTGATTATGCCGCCGCCAACTGGCCGATGGTCAAAGCGGCGATTGATTTTGTCGTCGCGCTCCAATCGCCCGATGGCGATATTCGCTGGACCGCGCCCGACTCGCAAACGCCCGAAAACGACGCGCTGGTGACCGGCAATAGCTCGATTCATAAAAGCCTGATATGCGCCGAAAAACTCGCCAATACGCTGGGCCATGATGCAAGCACCTGGGCCGCTGCCCGCACCAAGCTGGCCGATGCGCTGGCCAATAAACCGCATCGCTTTGACCGCACATGGGCACCGAAGACGCGCTATTCGATGGATTGGTATTATCCGGTGCTGTCGGGCGCGTTGAGCCACAAGCAAGAAGCAGCACGGCTGTCTGCGCGATGGGATGATTTCGTGATAGACGGCTTTGGCTGTCGTTGCGTCGAAGACGCGCCCTGGGTGACAGTGGCTGAAACGGCGGAGCTTATCATGGCGTTGGTGGCGCATGGCGAGCAAGCAAAAGCCGAAGACATGCTGGGTTGGTTGGCGCAGTTTCGCGACGAAACCGGCGCTTATTGGATGGGCATGCAGGTTGAGGAAAAAGTCTTTTGGCCGGTCGAGCGACCCGCTTGGACCGTCGGCGCGGTTATTCTGGCGCATGACGCGGTGCTGCACCTCACCC
>FZLQ01000069.1 GCA_900197605.1 Phyllobacteriaceae bacterium Water-Bin73 | reverse complement strand
GCGGATTTCGGAGAAATTAGCACGGTTTTAAGGCATATGCCATAAAACTTGGCCTATCCTTGCAGGCGTCTTTGCGCACCTCTTTGCATGTTGCGGCCAAGCAAGAGGTTCTCTTGACAGCATCGGGTGCAATTTGTATTTCTTGGAATGATTTTAAGGAAGGCGTTATGACCTCACCCGATTCGTGCGCACAATTGAATAAACAGACACGCCAGCGTCTGGTGGCCAAATTGGCCGCGGCGGGTTTGCGGATTACTGCGCCGCGTTTGCATTTGGCGCATTTATTGTTTCGCCACGGCAATCGCCATGTCACGGCGGAGGCTTTGCGCGACGAAGCCCAGGCATCGGGGCTCAAAGTCAGTCAGGCAACGGTCTATAATACGCTCAACCAATTTCAAGCCGCCGGCCTGTTGCGCCAAGTGCAGGTTGACCAAGCGCGCAGCTATTTCGATACAAATATTGACGCGCATCATCATTTTTATGTCGAAGATGAAGCCCGTTTGATTGATATTGCTGCTGATGCGGTCGATGTCGCGCGCTTGCCGGAAAGTCCGGCAGGGTATGATGTTGATCGGGTTGAAGTGATTATTCGCCTCGATAAGTCTGAGCCGTCTAAATAGGCCGTGTGACCAAATCTTGCGCAGGCGGCTGTCACGCGCTGCGCGACAATTGCCCCCAAAAATTCGGATAAATCGCTTTAGAATCATTCTAATAACATTGACACGTCGGTCGCGCCTTTTATAGTGCAACAAGGCAGTTTATCGCCGCAAATTCAAACCAAGCCGTGAAGGCAAAAGGGAGCCGAGACCAATGGATGTTTCAAAATGCCCTGTTATGCATGGTGCGTTGACACGCAACCAAGAGACAGGAACTTCAAATCAAGACTGGTGGCCGAACCAACTCAATCTGAGCATTCTGCGCCAGCACGACAAAAAATCGAACCCGATGGGCGAGGATTTTGACTATCGTGAAGCGTTCAAGAAAATTGACTATGCCGCGCTGAAGCAAGATTTGACGGCGCTGATGACGGACAGCCAAGAATGGTGGCCTGCTGATTATGGTCATTATGGCCCGTTTTTCATTCGCATGACATGGCACGCTGCCGGTACTTATCGCACCGGCGATGGTCGCGGTGGCGGCGGCACGGGCGCGCAACGTTTTGCGCCGCTTAATAGCTGGCCCGATAATGGCAATCTCGACAAGGCACGGCGTTTGCTGTGGCCGATTAAACAAAAATACGGCAATGCCATTAGCTGGGCCGATTTGTTTATCCTCACCGGCAATGTCGCGATTGAAAGCATGGGCGGTAAAACCTTTGGCTTTGGCGGTGGTCGTCCTGATATGTGGCATCCGGAAGAGGATATTTACTGGGGTGCAGAAGATGAATGGCTGGGCGATAATCGCTATGCCGAAACCCGCCAGTCTTTGGAAAACCCATTGGCCGCTGTGCAAATGGGCTTGATTTACGTCAATCCGCAAGGCCCCAATGGCAATCCTGACCCGCTTCTGAGCGGTCAAGATGTGCGCGAAACCTTTGCCCGCATGGCGATGAATGATGAGGAAACCGTGGCGCTGGTCGCCGGTGGCCATACATTCGGCAAAATGCACGGCGCCGGTGACGATGCGCTGGTCGGTGCTGAGCCGGAAGGCGCGCCGATTGAAGCGCAAGGCTTTGGTTGGCTCTCAACCCATAAATCGGGCAAAGGTGTCGATACCATCACCTCCGGCCTTGAAGGCCCGTGGACAGCCAATCCGACACAATGGGATAATGGCTATTTCGACCTCTTGTTCAAATATGAATGGGAACTGACCAAATCACCGGCCGGGGCCAATATCTGGCATCCGGTTAATGTCGATGAAGCCGATATGGCGCCTGAAGTGGACGGCTCTGATGTGAAAGTCATGCCGAGCATGAATACGGCGGATATTGCGATGGTCACCGACCCCGCATATCGCAAAATCGCCGAGAAATTCCATAAAGATCCGGAAGCCTTTGCCGACGCTTTTGCCCGCGCTTGGTTCAAATTACTGCACCGCGATATGGGCCCGAAAAATCGTTATCTCGGCCCGGAAGTGCCGTCGGAAGAACTGATTTGGCAAGACCCTGTGCCGGCCGGCAATGACGGCTATGATGTCGATGCGGTGAAAGCCGCGCTGAAGGATAGCGGCCTCTCCATTCAAGAAATGGTTGAAACCGCTTGGGCCTCTGCCTCGACTTATCGTGGCTCCGACATGCGTGGCGGTGCCAATGGCGCGCGTATTCGCCTTGCCCCGCAAAAAAACTGGGCCGCCAATAAGCCCGCGCAGCTTCAGAAAGTCTTAAGCGTGCTTGAAACCATTGCCAGCGAAAACAAAGCCAGCTTGGCTGATGTTATCGTTCTGGCCGGTGGTGTCGGTATTGAAATGGCATCGGGCACATCTGTGCCGTTTGCGCCGGGTCGCGGTGACGCGACGCAAGAGCAAACCGATGTTGACAGTTTCGATGTGCTCGAACCTGCGGCGGACGGTTTCCGCAATTTCCAACGCAGCTCATTCGCCGTATCGCCGGAAGAAATGCTGCTCGACAAAGCCCAGCTTTTGGGTCTGACAGCGGCTGAAATGACCGTCTTGGTCGGCGGCTTGCGGGCGCTCGGCATTTCAGCTGATGGCCATGGCGTCTGGAGCGATGGCACAACATTGTCTAATGACTGGTTCGTTAAATTGCTCGATATGGGCACGGCCTGGTCGCAAGCCGATGAAAATCTGTTTGAAGGCAAAGACCGTGCTTCGGGCGAAACCGTCGGCACGGCCACACGCATTGATTTGGTCTTTGGCTCAAATTCAGAATTGCGGGCCATTGCTGAGGTTTATGCCCAAAGCGATAATGGCGAGAAATTCGTCGCAGACTTTATCGCCGCTTGGACAAAAGTGATGAATGCCGACCGGTTCGATCTGGTCGCCTAAATCTGTTTGACTGATAAGATGATTTGAAAGGGAGGCTTCGGCCTCCCTTTTTTATGTCTTGTCTCTATGTCTTATCGTGAGGGGAAGCCCGAAAATCAGTCGAGGCGCTCAAAGCGATAAACGCCCCATAAATGATCGCGCTGCAACCAACCGCGATAATTTTGCGCTTCGATTTCGCACCAATTATCGGCACATTCTTTCAGCCGCGCCACCGCGCCCGATTGCAATAGCGCCACCACACCGGCACCGGCGGCGGGCGCATTTCTGAGCGGCAGGGCATTGGCGGCTTGGCGAATAATCGCATGTCGCCCGCCGCGCAATAGCCGCGCATGCATCCAGCCTTCGCTGCCCTCATGGTCGCGCACTTGGCGCCATTGGCCATATTCGGCCACCACTTCAAGCGGCAGACCCTGGCGGCGATATTGATAGAGCAGCGGATAGTCTTCGCCCGGCCCGCGCCGCACATTGGCCATATTTTCGCTAATCGCCACAAATCGCGGCAGCGGCAGGCCGCTTTCGCCCAGCACGCGGTCATCTTTATTGGTTTGGGCGGCAATCGAAAAAGGCAATAGGCTGACGATGCTGACAAAAAGCAACAAGCCGAGGCCGACGCGGAAAATCACCAAACGATCCATAACTCGTTGATACAAATTCTGTCTGATTCCGGCAAGCCAAATAGCGACAAAGCGCGTCGCCCTATTGGGACCGGCTTTGGGCGGGCTTGCCATTATTGGGATTGGTCGGGTCCCAATTCAGCTTCACGCGTCGCGCCGCACCGGCCAGCCCGTCATAAATCAACATATAACCGGCCAGAGTTTCACCCGTCGCGGTGATTTCTTTAATCACTTCAATCGCCTGCAAAGCACCGATAATGCCGGTCAAGGCGCCGACAATACCGGTGGTCGCGCAGTTTTCTTCATCAACCGGCGGGCAAGGCACAAGCGAGCGATAGCACGGCAGAGGCACACCGTCAGCGTCTGTCAGCCAGGGCTTAAACGTCATCACCTGTCCGTCAAAGCGCCCGACCGCACCGGCAATGAGCGGCTTTTGTGCCCGGAAACAAGCATCATTGACGATAAAGCGCGTGGCGAAATTATCGCTGCCATCAACAATCATGTCATAAGCCGCCACCAGCGCATCAATATTGCGCTCATCGGCGCGCATCTCATGCAGCGCGGTTTCAATATGCGGGTTAACCCCGGCCAGCGCGTCGGCAACGGCTTTGGTTTTCGCCATGCCAATCTGGTTTTCGGTGAACAGTATCTGGCGGTGCAAATTGGAGATATCGACCGTGTCATCATCGACCAGCCCCAATGTGCCGACCCCTGCGGCGGCGAGATATTGCGCCACCGGATGCCCTAACCCGCCCAAGCCGATAATCAGCACACGGGCGGCTTTGAGTTTTTGTTGACCGGCACCGCCAATTTCTTTCAGCACAATATGACGCTGATAGCGGGCAATTTCCGCCGCGCTCAGCGTGTTTTCTTGTGCTGTCATATTTTACAGGCCTTCAAATAAGGCGGTTGAGAGATAACGCTCCGCAAAGCTCGGCAGAATAACGACAATGTTTTTCCCCGCCATATCAGCGCGCGCGCCAACCTCCAGCGCTGCGGCCATCGCCGCGCCGGTGCTGATGCCGCCCGGAATACCCTCAACCCGCGCCAATTTCCGCGCCGTTTCAAAGGCCGTTTCATTGCCAATCGTCACCACCTCATCGAGCCATTGTGTATCCATATTGCCCGGCACAAAACCGGCACCAATACCCTGAATTTTATGCGGGCCCGGCTCTCCGCCCGATAATATCGGGCTGTCTTCGGGTTCCACGGCAATCATTTTCAAATCCTCTTTGCGCGGTTTGAGAACCGACCCAATGCCGGTAAATGTGCCGCCCGTGCCAACGCCTGAAATAACCGCATCAACCGCGCCCTCCATATCATTCCAAATTTCCTCAGCCGTGGTGCGGCGATGAATTTCCGGATTGGCGGGGTTTTCAAATTGTTGCGGCATCACCCAATTCTCATTGGCGTCGAGCAATTCTTGCGCGCGCGAAATTGCGCCTTTCATGCCCTGCTCGGCCGGGGTCAATTCCAGCCGCGCGCCCAAAAGCGACAGCATTTTGCGCCGCTCCAGCGACATGCTTTCGGGCATGCATAGAACCAGTTCAAGCCCGCGCGCCGCGCAAGCAAAAGCCAACGCAATGCCGGTATTGCCCGAGGTCGGCTCCACCAGAACCGTATCGGCTTTTAATTTGCCTTGCGCTTCCAGCGCGTCCAAAATCGCGACACCAATGCGGTCTTTCACACTGGCAATCGGATTGAAAAATTCGAGCTTGGCAAAAATCTTCGCGCCAATGCCATACTCCGCCGCCATGCGGCTGACCTCGACAATCGGTGTATTGCCAATGGTTTCGGTTATTGAGCTATAAATCCGCCCGCGCCCCGGTTTGTTTTGTGTATCGGTCATTTCTCTATCCCCCTAAATGGTGAAGTCGCCTTTATCCTCGCCGCTATGATGGGCGGCGGCTTGGCCGCATAAATCGGCAATTGTCGTATCGCCCACCGCCCCGATAAGCGCATTTTGCATATTGCTATGAAACGGCGCGATAATGCTGCGGCCCAAATCAGATTGCGACAGCGTATCCATATCGCCGCCATCTATTTCTTCAATCACTTCAAAAATTTCGCGCACGGAAATGCGGCGTCTTTCGCGCGCCAGTCGATAGCCGCCCCGCGGGCCGCGCACGCCGCGCAAAATACCGGCCCGCACCAAAGCCTGCATCACTTGTTCGAGATAACGTTGCGGCACGCCCTGACGCGCCGTTATCTCGCGCGCTTGCACCGGATCGGGGCGCGCATGCAGGGCGACGTCCAAAACCGCTTCCAATGCCAGCAGAGATTTGCGCGATAATCTGATCATGGCTTGCCGGTTCCGGTTGAGCCAAAGCCGCCTGCGCCGCGTTCGGTTTCAGATAGGGTTTCGACAATTTGTGGCACGGCTTGCACCACCGGCGCGATAACCATTTGGGCAATTCGCATGCCGCGCTCAATGATGAAATCCTCTTGTCCCAAATTAATCAAAATGATTTTCACCTCGCCGCGATAATCCGCATCAATCGTGCCCGGCGTGTTTAATACGCTAATGCCGTTTTTGGCAGCCAGTCCCGAGCGCGGGCGCACTTGCGCCTCAAAGCCGGGCGGCAGGGCCATCGCAAAACCGGTTTCAATCATCGCTTGCGTGCCGGGCGTTAAGGTCAGCGGCGCGTCGGCGGGCAAAGCGGCGCGTATATCCATGCCGGCCGCCAGCGCGCTTTCATAAGATGGCGCGTCCAGCCCGTGCCCATGTTCCAGCCATTTAATTTCCAATATTGGCGCACTCATTTGGCTTTTCCTTTATTTCCGGTTTTTTCAATAGGGGTGAAATGCGCCGCCATGCGGGTTGCCAAAAGCGCCGCCACGGCGTGTTTGCTCATAATGTCAAAACGTTCAATCTCGGCTTTGGCGTCTTTGGTTGATATGAGCGTCACCGCATTGGCATCGCCGCCCATCACACCGCCCTCAATGCCGCTATCCAGCGCGACATTATTGGCGACAATCCAGTCGCAATTTTTCTTTTGCAGCTTGGCCAGCGCATGGGTTTCAAGGTCTTCAGTCTCAGCCGCAAAGCCGACCAGCAAGGCCGGACGGTTTTTCTTGGCCGCGCCCAATGTCGCCAAAATATCCGGATTTTCGACCAAATCCAGCGGCGCGGGCGCGCGCTCTTTGTCTTTTATTTTTTGCCCTTTTTTGATTTTTTGTGCTTTGCACTCCGCCGGTCGCCAATCGGCCACGGCGGCTGTCATTACGGCGGCATCAACCGGCAAATGCGCCTCGACGGCGGCTTGCATATCGCGCGCCGTTTCAACCCAGGTCATTTGCACATCGTGCGGCGCGTCCAAAGCCGTTGGGCCGCTGATTAAATGCACCTCAGCCCCGGCCGCTGCCAGCGCGGCGGCAATGGCATAGCCTTGCTTGCCGGAAGAGCGATTGGCGATATAGCGCACCGGATCAATCGGCTCATGGGTCGGGCCTGCAGTGACCAGAATTTTGCGACCGGTTAAATCCGCCGCCTCAGCGCGTGTGTTGTTTGGTGCTAAAAGCGCGGCGGTTTCGGCGGCAATATCTTGCGGCTCACTCATGCGACCCGGACCAAATTCGCCACATGCCATATCCCCATTCTCGGGGCCGATAATGCTGACGCCGTCTTTTTTAAGCTGGGCGAGATTGCGCTGCGTCGCCTCATGCTGCCACATGCGCACATTCATCGCCGGTGCCATGATGATTTTCTTATCCGTTGCCAGCAATGTGGTGGAGGCCAAATCATTGGCCATGCCTTGCGCCGCCTTTGCCATGAGATCGGCTGTGGCCGGCGCCACTAAAATAATATCGGCATCGCGCGAAAGCTGAATATGGCCCATTTCAGCTTCTTCCGTCAGGTCAAACAGATTTTCATAAACCTTATCGCCCGATACGGAAGCCAAAGATAAGGGCGACACAAATTGCTCGGCTGCCGCCGTCAGCAAGCAGCGCACGGCCAGTCCTTGCGCGCGCAATTGGCGCACCAATTCGGGGGCTTTATAGGCGGCAATGCCGCCGCCAATGATAAGCAATACGCGCTGCATGGGCTTTCCTAAAACGGGTTACATCAGGGTTTTAAGTCCGAGCTTTGAGTTTAATTTACCAATGAATAATGTAAATAAATATCTTTTACAAAATCCGATAGATAATTGTCGCCAGTGCCAGCCCCAAAGCCGAGAGACCGATAAGGCGGGCGAGGCGGTCGCTGCGCGCTGCCGGTTTGGGTGATTGATGGTTTTGCAAAGCGCGCGCGCCGCGTTCCAATTCGTCCAATGTATCGGGCAAACGTTGCACCATGCGCAGGGTGCGACCGGCATTATCGGCCATATCCTGCAATATGGCTTGCGGGCCGATAGATTTTCTCAGCCAATCGCCGACCAGCTTTTCAGAAGCGTCCCATATATTCACCTTTGGGTCAAAACTGCGCGCCACGCCCTCTACGGTTACCATGGTTTTTTGCAGCAGCAATAATTGCGGCTGGGTGACCATATCAAATTGCTCGGTAATCATAAAAAGCTGCGCCAATACGCGGCCCATTGAAATATCATCGGCATCGCGGTCGCGTATCGGTTCTCCGACCGAGCGCAGGGCTTGGGCAAAGGCATCGACATCATGATGGTCGGGCACATAGCCCGCCTCAATATGCACTTGCGCCAGTTTCTTATAATCGCGGGTGATGAAGCCGTGTAAAATCTCGGCCAGAAAACGACGGCTATCCGCATCAAGCCGCCCACAAATGCCGAGGTCAATTGCGATAATCGTGCCGTCTTCGCCAATCAGCAAATTGCCCTGATGCATATCGGCGTGAAAAAACCCATCGCGCAAAACCAGCGTCAGAAAAATTTGCAATAGCCGCACCGCCAAATCGGATAAGTCATGACCGGCGGCGCGCAGGGCATCGACATTTGAGGCTTTCACGCCATCGACCCATTGCATGGTCAAAACGCGCCGCCCACTGGCTTCCCAATAAAGCGACGGCACGCGAAAGCCTTTCATATCGCCAATATTCTCGGCCATCTCAGACAGCGCCGCCGCTTCCATGCGCAAATCGGTTTCGCCATTAATCGAGCGCGCCAAAATCTCAATACTGTCAACCGGACGCAAACGCCGCGTCACCGGAAAATATTTTTCAGCCATTTTGGCCAGTCGTGCCAATAGCGCCAATTCGGAAGCCAAGCGCAGTTCAATATTGGGGCGCAGTATTTTGACCGCCAGCATCTCGCCGGTTTCGGCATGCACGGCTTGGTGCACTTGCGCGACCGAGGCGGCGGCAATCGGGGCGCTTAATTGGGTGATGACCGCATCGGGCCGGTCCAATTCAGCGGCCAAAATGCGTTGCACTTGTTTGTCACTAAAAGGCGGCAATTGGTCTTGTAGAAAGGTCAGGTCATGCGCCATTGCCGGGCCGATAATATCGGGTCGGGTCGCCAAAAATTGCCCCAGCTTGATATAGGTCGGGCCGAGCTTGCGAATGCGGTCAGATAATTTACGCCCGCGATTATCCTCGCGAAAGCGCGGCGCCAGAAAGGTAAACACCCGCCGCGCCAGCCGCACCCGCAAAGG
>FZLQ01000097.1 GCA_900197605.1 Phyllobacteriaceae bacterium Water-Bin73 | reverse complement strand
TGTTTTGATGGGGAGGGGGGGCTTTTTGTTCGAAAGGATACGCAAGCCGTTATCGGTCATAGCTTCCATGCTGAAGAAGTCGCTTGGCCGCTGCGTCTGGTTGGCTGGCTGGTCAATCGTTATATCCGCCTGTGCGAGGTGACCAGCACGGTGACGGTGGCGGGCGATGGGCCCTTCGTCAAGCTGCAAGCCGAAGGCAAGCCGGTGATTGTGCTGGTTTGGCACGGGCGCAATTTTCAGGCCATTCCCATGTCGCGCTTGTTTCTCAATCCGGTTACGGCGCTGACCTCGCGCTCGCGCGATGGGGCGGTGATTGCCAATATCATTCGCCCGTTCGGCTATGGTGCCATTCAAGGCAGTGGCACGGGCGCGGCGGCGAAAAAGCGAACCAATCCAAAAAAACGCGGCATGCAGGCGTTTCGCGGCATGTTGAAGCATTTGAAAAATGGCGAAATGGTGCTGGCCACGGCTGATGTGCCGCCCGGCCCTGTGTTTGAAACCGGCCCCGGCATGGTCAAGCTGGCGGCCAAATCGGGCGCGGCCATTATGCCGATTGGCGCGAGCTTCAGCCCCGAATTGCCCTTGCCCGGCACGTGGGACAAGTCAAAATTGCCGCTGCCTTTCGCCAATCGCTCGCTGGTATTTGGCGACCCGATTTACATAGAAGACGGGGGCGATGAAACCATCGCCGCCGCCTGCCAACGCGTCACCGACGCCCTCAACAAGGCGCAAAGCGAGGCCGAGAAAATGCTCGGTAAGTAGGGCTAGACCTACGAAACTCTCAAAGCGGCTACGCCGTTTTTGCGAGTTCCGTGCGGTAAGCGCTTATACCCTCTGCAATCAGGAAAGCCAGTTCAAGCGCTTGGCTGCCATTGAGGCGCGGGTCGCAATGCGTGTGATAGCGGCTGGAGAGGTCTTCTTCCGAAATCGCCTGCGCGCCCCCCAAACATTCAGTAACGTTTTGGCCGGTCATCTCGAAATGAATACCACCGGCATGGGTGCCCTCGGCCTGATGCACGCCCATAAAGCGCTGCACTTCGGTGAGGATACGGTCAACCGGACGGGTTTTATAGCCGTTTGAGGCCTTAATCGTATTGCCGTGCATCGGGTCGCAAGACCACACCACTTTGCGGCCTTCGCTCTCAACCTTGCGGACGAGTGCGGGCAGGTGGTTCTCAACATTATCATGGCCAAATCGCGCAATCAGCGTGATGCGGCCCGGCTCATTTTCCGGGTTCAGCTTGTCGAGCAGGGTAATCAGCTCATCAGGTTCCAGCGATGGGCCGCATTTCAGACCAATCGGGTTTTTGACACCCGACAGAAACTCAACATGCGCGCCATCGGGTTGGCGCGTGCGGTCGCCAATCCACAGCATATGCGCCGAGGTGTCATAATGCTCGCCGCTGGTGCTGTCGAGGCGCGTCAGTGCTTCTTCATAGCCGAGCAGCAAGGCCTCATGGCTGGTATAAAAATCAACCATGCCCATTTGCGGGGCGGTGGTGCTGGAAATGCCACACGCCGCCATGAATTCCATGGCTTGATCAATCTGACCGGCCATTTCTTCATAGCGCGCGCCTTGCGGGCTGTCAGCGACAAAGCCCTGATTCCAGCGATGCACTTCGGTCAAATCGGCATAGCCGCCTTTGGCGAAAGCGCGCAGCAGGTTCAGCGTCGAGGCGGCCTGACGATAAGCGGAAATTTGCCGCTCAGGGTCGGGCACGCGCGCGTTACTTTCAAACTCAATGCCGTTGATAATGTCGCCGCGATAGCTCGGCAGTTCGACGCCATCAATGGTCTCCGTATCGGCCGAGCGCGGCTTGGCGAATTGACCCGCCATGCGACCGACTTTAATCACCGGCAGTTTGGCCCCAAAGGTCAGAACGACAGACATTTGCAGCATGACGCGGAATGTATCGCGGATATTGTCGGCATGGTGCTCGGCAAAGCTCTCGGCGCAGTCGCCGCCTTGCAGCAAAAAGGCGCGGCCTTCACTCACTTCGGCCAGTTGCGCTTTCAGATTGCGCGCCTCACCGGCAAACACCAAAGGCGGAAAGCTCGCCAGACGTGCTTCCACATCGGCCAGTTGCTTCGCATCTTGATAGGCGGGAACTTGCTTAATCGGAAATTCGCGCCAGCTTTTCGGTGTCCAGTTCATTTTTGCCCTCTTCCACTATGTGGATAAGTTTAGATTAATTCTGATATACGGATTTTAGGCGGAAAAATAAAGCATTTAGATGGCGTTAGGTGGCTTTAATCAGGCGACGCCCGAAATTGGCACCGACGAACAACGTCGCATAGGCGCGCGGCGCGTGTTCAATGCCGTCGCTAATATCCTCTTTATAGGCCAGCTTGCCATCTCGAATAAGCGCCGCTATCGCCGCCTGCGCCTTGGGGAATTGCTTGGCATAATCATAAACCACCAGCCCCTCCATGCGTAAACGATGGGTGATAAAGCGCGTGGTTTGGCGAATACCGACCGGTTTTTCACGATTATATTCAGCTACTTGGCCGGAAACCACAATGCGTCCTTTCGGCTTCATATTGAGAATGGCCGCGTCCAACATCTCGCCGCCCACATTGTCGAAGTAAATATCAACGCCATCGGGCGCGGCGGCTTCAATGGCGTTGACGAGATTGTCTTCGGCTTTGTAGTCAATCACCGCGTCAAATCCCAAATCCGTCAAATAGGCGCATTTATCCGCGCCGCCCGCAATGCCGATGACGCTCAGTCCCAATGTTTTGCCAATTTGCCCGCAAGTCGCGCCGACGGGGCCGGCGGCAGAGGAAATCAGCAGGGTTTCACCGGCTTGCGGCTGACCCAAATCTTGCAAACCGAACCAAGCCGTCAGGCCGGGCACACCCAAAACGCCAATGGTGGCTGTCATCGCAACCTTGTCGTCAAACAGGGCTGGGTCGAGTTTTTGGAGGCCGCGATCGGGGTGCGTGAGGGCTTGCGTCCAGCCAAGCCCGCCCATCACCATATCGCCAACCGCAAAACGCTCTGATTTACTGGCGATAATCTCGCCAATACCGGCGCTTTCAATCGTGTCGCCAATCTTCAGACCCGCCGCATAGCTGTCGCCGCTCAATCGCCCGCGCATGCCGGGGTCGAGCGAGAAATAATGCGTTCTAATCAGCACCTGCCCGTCTTGCGGCGCGTCGGGGGTGAAGCTTTCCAGCGCAAAACAATCTTCGCTCGGCACACCGCTCGGATGCTTGGCCAGTGTCCATCTTTTATATTCGGTCATTTATTTGCCTTTGAAATTCGGTTTGCGCTTTTCTTGAAACGCCGCAACCGCTTCTTTGAAATCTTGCGAGCGCATGCTCAGCCCTTCGGCTTGCAGGCTTATTGGCATAACGGCGGCAGCGACTTGGCGCAAAAACGCATTAATGCCGACTTTCGAGGCGGCAATGGCCAGCGGCGCGCCCTCGGCCAATTTATCGGCAATTTCCAATGCTTTTTCCAGCACACCCGCGCTTGTGTCGGCATAAAATCCGGCCAAGCCCATCTCATAAGCATCTTTGCCGCTCACCATCTCGCCGGTCATGAGGTGATATTTGGCGCGATTGACGCCGATGAGAAACGGCCAAATAACTTGCCCGCCATCGCCTGCGCCCAGCCCCATTTTGACATGAGTGTCCCCGAATTTCGCGTCCGGCCCGGCCACCACAATATCGCAAAGCAGCGCCAGATTGGCGCCCAGCCCCAGCGCATAGCCTTGCACGGCGGAGATAATCGGTTTTTCACATTCCAGCATATGATCCACAATGCGGCGGCCTTCCGCGAGGCTCGGCATATCAATGCCCGTATCGGCACTAAAATCGCCGCCGACGCAAAATGCCTTGCCCGCACCGGCCAGCACAAGCACACGTAAATCGGGGTCATCATCAAAATCACGACTGAAAGTCATCATTTCATGGTGCATGCGATTGTCGATGGCGTTCATTTTTTCCGGACGATTAAGCGTCACCACCACCACGCCATTGTCGCGGCGGTCGATGGTCATGCGCTGATAATTTTCCTGTTTGAGCATATTCCCCCCTAATCGGGCCTAGTCTGCCCTCAAGCGACGGCCTGACGCAAGGCTAAACCTATTGATTTGCTTGTTCAAAACCGCTTTGCGCGCTACATAGCAGTCATGGCGAATGGCGTAAAAACTTTGAAAATCGCAATGGCGCAACTGAACCCGACTGTCGGGGCAGTGGCGGCCAATGCCGCTTTGCTGCGTTCCATTCGTGCCGCGGCAGGCGATGCCGATGTGGTGGTCGCCGGTGAATTGTTTCTGACCGGTTATCCGCCCGAAGACCTTGTGCTGAAGCGGGCGTTTTTGGTGCATGTGGCAGTGGAGGCCGATAAGCTGGTGGCGGATACGGCTGATGGTGGCCCGGCTTTGATATTCGGTCTGCCGGTGGTTGAAAACGGCGCTTTATACAATGCGGTTATGGTCGCTGATGGCGGACAGGCCGCGATACGCCATAAGGTGCATTTGCCCAATTATGCGGTGTTTGACGAAAAGCGTTTATTCACTGCGGGCGCCATGCCGACGCCGGTCGAGGTAAGCGGCGTGCGGGTCGGTGTGCCGATTTGCGAGGATATTTGGTTTGCTGATGTCTGCGCGCATTTGAAATCGCAAGGCGCGGAACTTTTGATTTCACCGAACGGCTCGCCCTTTGAGCGCGGCAAACACGCGCGTCGCCTGCAACACGCGACGGCGCGCGCCGCTGAGACCGGCCTGCCTTTGGTTTATGTCAATCAATATGGCGGCCAAGACGAGTTGGTGTTTGATGGCGCGTCTTTCGCGGTAAATGGTGATGGCGCATTGGCGGAGCAGCGTCCGGCTTGGCAGGCTGAGGTGCATATGATTGAGCTGGCCGAAGCGGCTGAAGGTTGGCAGATAACATCACTAGCCGATGCGCCGCGTGCCGATGATTTAGGCGATATTTACGCCGCTGCGACTTTGGGTCTGCGCGATTATGTCGAGAAAAACCGCTTCCCCGGCGTGTTGCTGGGCTTGTCGGGCGGTATTGATAGCGCCATTTGCGCGGCGATGGCGGTTGATGCGCTGGGGCCTGAGCGGGTGCATTGCATCATGCTGCCGTCGCGCTATACCAGCCAAGAAAGCCTTGATGACGCTGCCGCTTGCGCCAAAGCTTTGGGCGTGAGGC
>FZLQ01000039.1 GCA_900197605.1 Phyllobacteriaceae bacterium Water-Bin73 | reverse complement strand
CATGCGACCAAAATCTTCGATTTGGTTTGTGGCAAAATAGGCCTTGATAAGCCGCAAAGCGGCATGGTGTTCCAAATGCCGCTGCATATGCAGCCCGCCTAAGCAATCTGCCTTATCGCTCAGGCGACACGAAAAATTGTATCTTTTATTGCGTTAGCGAGACAAACTGGCAATCGCGATCGGGGATTTATCGATGCCGATTGAAACAATAATTACTTCTGCCTGAGGAGACGAGCATGGCTGAATTTCAAACCCATAAAAATGACATCACCAAAACCCGTCTGGTTGATGTCGGCAATCGCGCTGAAGATTTCACTTTGGGCGCGGGAGAGGTGCTGGCCAAGATTGAGCGGTTTTCCTTCACTGCCAATAATGTGACCTATGGCGCAGTGGGCGAACAAATCGGCTATTGGCAATTCTTCCCACCGCATTTGCCCGACGAGAATGGCGCTGATGAATGGGGCATTGTGCCGGTTTGGGGTTTTGCGGAAATCGTCGCCTCGAATAATCCGGATATTCAAATTGGCGAGCGCAGCTATGGCTATTTTCCGCTGGCTGATTTTGTGAAAATGCTGCCGGTGCGCGTGACTGATGAGCGGTTTGTTGATGGCACGCCGCATCGCACCGCGCTTCCGGCGGTCTATAACAGCTATGACCGCCTCGGCGCGGATAGCGGCAATGAGACCGATGATAATTTGCGCGCGCTGCTGAACCCGCTTTACGGCACATCATTTTGTTTGGTTGATGCCTTGCAGACGGAGGCGTTTCACAATGCCGAGCAAGTGGTGATTTTATCGGCATCGTCAAAAACCGCTATCGGCTTGGCCTTTGGCCTGTCGCAGATTGCGGGCGACCGTCCGGCCATTATCGGACTCACCTCGCCAAGCAATGTCGGCTTTGTTGAGAAGACCGGCAGTTATGACATGGCCATCGGTTATGATGATTTGGCGGCCTTGCCGAATAAGCCCTCAGTGCTGGTTGATATGTCGGGCAATCGCGCCGTCATTGGCGCGGTGCATGGGGCGTTGGGCGATAATATGCGCTGGTGTCACAATGTCGGCCTGACCCATTGGGATGATAGCGAGAGCAAAAAAGACCCGGCGGCGGCGCAATTTATTGAACAGCGCAGCGCCATGTTTTTCGCGCCCGACCATATTGCGCGCCGCGCTAAAGAATGGGGGCCGTTGGACTTTAATCAAAAGGTTGCCGGATTTTTGGCCGATGGCATGGCCCATGCGGGTGGCTGGATGCAGGTGCATGAAACCAAAGGGCTGGCGCAATTTGAGCCGATTTACGCGCGCGTCGTTAAGGGCGATATGCGCGCCGAAGAGGGCATCATAGTCACGCCCTAAACTGTTTGCGCGCCGCGCCGCTTATCCGCTTGCAAAGGGTCATTAGATTGGCTAGTTAATTGCCAATTGCCGGTATAGCTCAGTTGGTAGAGCATCTGATTTGTAATCAGAGGGTCCGCGGTTCAAGTCCGTGTGCCGGCACCATTTTCCTCCATATTATCAATACAGTATTTTTGGGTTGTTCGCCGATAGTGGCGCGTGGAAATCTTTTGTTTCTGCAAAGGGAGTGACTGTTATGGAATCGATTGAAGTGAAAAACTTCGCCACAGATGGCGATGTCAATGAACCCAATAATGCGCGCGTTGAGACTTTGAACATTGGCGGGCAGCGGGTGATGAAGCTGACGCTGAAGCCCGGCTGGAAATGGTCGGAGGATATTAAGCCAACGGTCGGCACGGATAGCTGTCAGGCGCGGCATTTGGGCGTGGTCATGAAGGGCACAGTCGCGGCGCGCCACGATGACGGCACGGAGATGACCTATAGCGAAGGCGATGCTTATGCCATCGCGCCGGGCCATGATGGCTGGGTTGTCGGTGATGAGGAAGCCGTGGTGTTTGAATTTCACGGGGCGTGGGGAGAGTAAAGCGCCGCTCTTTTTAATTGGTATGTGAAGCAAAAAACGGGCGCATGGTCATCAAGGATTACCAAACGCCCGTTTCATTTTGCATTTGCCTAGCGCAGGCTGTTCAGGTCAAGCGGGCCATAGCTGGCCGCCGTGCGCGTCCATAATGCGCCCAACAGAGTGCGGACTTTTGCCATACCAGCAATCGCCGCAACGAAATCCGGATTCTTGGCTGACTCGGCGCGGAAGCTTTCCATTTCCGACCAGCTATCGCCGCCAAAGACAACAATATGGCTGACGCCCGGCGCGCCACCGGCCGTCACGCGCCATACGTCGATGGATAATGGCGCATCTGCCATAATGTTCGAATCCATCAAACGGCTTAGGCGGGCAATATAGTTTGCCGGATCAGTCACGCGCGCGGCGGCACCTTCCCAAGCAAAATTCTCATTATTGATTTCGCCCCAGCCTTTGACATGGGTGTAAACCGTCTCGCTCACCAAGCTGCCATTGGCAGCCAGCGCTTTGCGGAATCGGTCCCAATCGGCGGTGCCGTTCAACTGTGCTTGGGTGGCTTCAAATGTCGCCAAATCTTCATAGATAACGGCGAATGAGAAGTTTTGCGGCTGTGCGCCATTGGCGGTATGCGCATTCACCAGCATCCGGCCTTCAAAATTGCTGAAGGCATCTGAGTTTGTGAATTTATCAACGGCTGCGAAGAAGCGATTTTCTTTGGCCGGTTCAACGGCCCAAGCATAATCTACCCATACGGCTTGCGCCCGGGCGAAGCCGGTCATCGCAAGCAAAACAATCATTACTCTAAACAACATGATTTTACTCCTTGAGTTCAATTAAGCGTTCGCGCCGTCCCATTTGGCGGCAACGAACAGATAAACAGACAGACCGGCATGCGCCAACATGGCGAGCGGGCCAAGTGCTTGCCAAGCCGGTGGTGTTACCGGTGCGCCAACACTCATGCCATTGGCAGCCATAAAGGCTTTCATCATGGGTGCATTACCTTCAGCGGCCATTGAGCTAAGCGTGGTGGCCAGACCGAAGAAACCGTTTTGGCTTGTGACGAGCATTGTGAATGTATTGAAAATAAAGAATACGGCGATGGCGGCTGATGCACCGCGAAACCACATTGGCTGGTGGCGCACGAGATAAGCAATCACGATAATCACCAAGCTCAGCATGCCGTATCCGAGATTATATATTCCATAAACCTGACGGTTTTCAACGGCCAGATTCCACAGTTCTAATTCAGTCATATTCCCCCTCCTGTTCAGGTTTTTTTATCTTTGAGAGTTCGCGAAGCGTCCTCAACCCAAAAAAGCTGTTTGGTTTTTGCTTGCTTCGCCGGTGGGGATTTGCTTCGATTTTTGAAGGAGAGCCGTTTATGCGTTTTACCCAAGACAGTATGCGTAAAATTCTTGCATGTGATCAGATTGCCGAGGGTCTTGAGTTTGATAAACGACCCAGCAATCAAGAGCTGATTTTCGGCCATATTTTGCTTATGTATGAAGAGGGACGTCGCGTCGTGCCGCGTGACCTTGTGAGCCTCATCGGGTGCAGCGCTGAGAGCCTGCGCCTGACGCTTCGCGGGGCAGAACGCGGCGGCTTTGTTAAAGCACAAGGGCGACCCGATTATGAAATTTTGCCAGACGATAGATTGTTATGGGAAGTTCACAAGGTTAGCCAAGAATGGCTTGCGCGCAATCAGCGTCGCTTGCTACCCATGCGCCCGACTGTGCGCGAGGTTTACCTCACCACCCAGACTTTCGATATTTACGCCCGTTTCAAAAAGACCATGACCTTTGCCTTAAAGAGCCCGCTTAAGCGCGGCATCTCATTTTTTATTCTCGACCGAGATGCCCATGGCGGCGTTGAGCTGAAGCGTTTGCGGCACAATTTTCCGATCGACCATGAGAGCCTTCGTCAATTTATCAATGTGATGATTGATGCCGGTTATTTTGAAAAGCATCGCCGCGGTAAAAAGGTTTTTATCCGCCCAACAATTGCGTTGAAGGAGGCGCTTGGCGCGATTGTCGAAGATGTCAGCGACAAGCTCAATGATTGCGAGAGGAACTTCTCGGTCTATAGCAATTTTATTGACCAACTGGTATCGGAGCGGCCGGAAAAGAAAACCGATAAAAGCCGGTTGGTTTCTTCATGACGCCACGCACCGACCGACATGACGCGCCTATTTCACCTTAAAGGCATGTTTTTTCTTGATTGATGCTGCAATTTTCGTCACTTTTCTTGCTGAGTTTTAAGCGGCCTTATTTATAAGGCGGGGGGATAAATAAGGGTTTATGGCAGAGTTTCTGCAACTGCTGATTATCGGATTGTCGCAAGGTTGTGTTTACGGTCTTATCGCCATGGGTTTTGTGATGATTTACAAAGCCACGGAAATGGTCAATTTCGCGCAGGGCGATATTATGATGGTCGGCACATTTGTTGCCTTCACCTTTATCGTGACATGGGGTTTTAATTTCTGGCTCGGCTTGCTGGCCGCTATGGCGGTGATGGCGGTGTTCGGTTTCCTCGTTGATGCCATTGTCGTGCGGCGCATTATCGGGCAGCCGCAATTCTCCATTGTCATTTTAACCATCAGCCTCGGTTTTATTTTTCGCGCCGTGGCCGGCATGATTTGGGGGCAAGCGCCGCTGAGCCTCGACACGCCATTTGTCGGCACCTCCAATATGGGCGGCGCAGTTATCGGCCATGACCGGTTAGCGATTATGGGCGGCACAGTGGTTGTGGTGACGCTCATCTTCTTGTTTTTGCGCTATAGCCGTTGGGGTATTGCCATGCAGGCTGCGTCGCAAAATCAACTGGCGGCGTTTTATGTCGGTATTCCGGTTAAGCTGGTCTATTCCGGCGTTTGGGGGCTGGCGGCGGCGATAAGCTGTGTCGCCGGTGTGTTGCTGGCACCGATTACCCTGATTGGCCCGCTTAACGGATTTCTCGGCATTAAGGCTTTTGCCGCTGCCGTGATTGGCGGCTTCGGCTCTTTGCCCGGCGCGCTGATTGGCGGCTTGATTATCGGCATTGCCGAACCTTTCGCGGCGGCCTATCTGCCGGAGGTCAAAAACATCATCGGCTATTTGATTATGTTCGCCGTGTTGATGCTGCGCCCCGAAGGCCTGTTCGCCACTATTTATCAGAAGAAGGTGTGAGCAGATGCGCGTTCTTTTCAAAACCGATTACAATCAGGACATAAAATTCGCCAAGCATAGCGGCTATGTATTTTGGTATGCCTTGCTGCTGGCGGCGGTGTTTCTCGCGCCTGCCGTGCTTGATACTTATTGGGTGAATGAACTGACCCGCGTGCTGATTTACGCGCTTGCCGGATTGGGCTTAATGGTGGTCACCGGCTTTACCGGGCAAGTATCGCTGGGGCATGCCGCCTTTATGGCTATCGGCGCCTATACGCATGCGTTTTTATTGACGCAAGGTGTGCCGTTCATCTTCTCGCTGCCGATTGCGGCGCTGACTTCAGGTGTGGTCGGGCTGATGATTGCCATTCCGGCCAGTCGCATGACCGGTCTTTATCTGACCATTGCCTCATTGGCCTTCGCCATTGTCGTCGAAGATGTGGTCATTCACTGGGAGAGCGTGACCGGCGGCAATCGCGGCATGGTTGTCGATCCTCCGGCGCTGTTTGGCTATGAGATTTTTGAGGCGTGGGAATATTATTATGTGGTTCTCGTGTTGTTGATTATGGCGATTGCGCTGGTGCTGAATATTTTGCGCTCGCCGCTTGGGCGTTCCATGCTGGCTGTGCGCGATAGTGAAGTTTCGGCGCAAAGCCTCGGTATTCGTGTGGCGCGCACCAAAGTATTGGCGTTTCTTTTATCGGCCATGATTACCGGTCTGGCCGGTGGCTTATTCGCGCATTTCATTCAATTTCTGTCGCCTGAAACCTTTGGCATTCTATTGTCGATACAACTTCTGCTGATGATTGTCGTTGGCGGGTTGGGCACAGTGCATGGCGCGATTTTCGGCGCCTTTCTCATCGGACTGCTGGAGGCCTCAATTTCTATCCTCAAGGATTTGCTGCCCCCCGCCATTGGCACGCAGCCCGGGTTGGAGCCGGGGCTATTCGGTCTCATTCTGGTGTTGTTCATTATTTTTGAGCCGGAAGGGGTTTACGGACGCTGGGTCAAATTCCGCACTTTCCTCGAAAGCTTTCCGTTTTATCGCCGCAATACGTTTAAGCGCCAACGCAGCTATCTGAAGACGGAGCGCATGCGATGAGTTTTTTCGAAATTGAAAATCTGAGCCTCAGCTTTGGCGGCGTGAAAGCGGTTGATGATGCCAGTTTCGCTATGGAAAAGGGCGAGGTGTTCACCATTGTCGGGCCAAACGGCGCGGGCAAATCGACCATTTTCAATATGATTTCATCTTTCTACGCGCCAAGCCACGGCACTATTCGCTTTAAGGGTGCGGATATAACCGATGCGCGCGCCGATGAAATTGCCCGTATCGGCATTGCGCGGACATTTCAAAATATCGAGTTATTTGAACATTCGACAGTGCTGCAAAATCTGCTGATTGGGCGCGAGATTCACAATCGCTTGCCGGTGTTGCGGCAATTGTTTTTTGACCCCGGTGTGCGGCGCGCCGAGTTGGCGCATCGCCGCAAGGTTGAGGACGTTATCGACTTTTTGGAACTGGCGCATTATCGCGATGAGCGTATCGCCAATTTGCCCTATGGCGTGCGCAAGAAAATCGAATTGGGACGCGCGCTTTGCGTTGAGCCGGAACTGCTCTTGCTCGACGAACCAGCCTCCGGCCTGAACCCTGAGGAAACCGAAGATATGGGTTTCTGGATTGATGATATTAAAAATGATTTGGGCATTTCCGTGCTGATGATTGAGCATGATATGAGCTTGGTGAATGAAGTATCTGACCGCGTAATGGCGCTGAATAATGGCCGCGTCATTGCCGAGGGCAGCGCGCAGGAAGTGCAAAACCACCCTGATGTTGTGGCGGCTTATCTGGGGGGTGCGGCATGAGTAATAATGTTCTGCAAGTCCGCAATCTCGAGACTTTTTACGGGCCTGTCATGGCCATTCGCGGTGTCAGTCTTGATGTTGAAGAGGGTAAAATTGTCGCCGTGCTCGGCTCCAACGGGGCCGGTAAAACGACGGTGCTGAAGACGATTAGCGGCGCAATGGAACCGCAAAAGGGCACGATTAGTTTTCACGGCGAAAATATTGCCGGTATGGAACCCGACCGCGTGGCGCATAAGGGCATTGGCCATGTGCCGGAGGGACGCGAAGTATTTCCGTTTTTGTCGGTGCAGGAAAACCTCGAAATGGGGGCCTTCCGCCGCAGCGATAAAGATGCCATCGAGCAAGACCTCGAGACGGTGTTTAACTATTTCCCGATTTTGCGCGAGCGCGCAAAAAATGAGGCGGCTTATTTATCGGGTGGGCAGCAGCAAATGCTGGCCATTGGTCGCGCGCTGATGATGCGCCCGCGCATGATGCTGCTCGACGAACCCTCACTGGGCTTGTCGCCAAAGTTGGTGGGCGAGATTTTCGATATTATCAAACGGCTGAATGAAGAACAGAAAATGACGATTTTGCTGGTCGAACAAAACGCCCATATGGCGTTGCAGCTTGCCGATTTCGGTTATGTGCTGGAAGTCGGTCGCGTGGTGATGGAGGGCGACCGTCAGCGTTTGCTCGACAGCCGCGATATTCAGGAGTTTTATCTCGGCAAAAAAGAAGAAAGCGCGCGCGGCAAACGCCGTTGGAAACAGCGCAAGACGTGGCGTTAAAGGGGAGGCCGGCATGAGCGATATGAATGAATCCCTGACGATTGTTGAAGGCTGTCAAAGCCTGCCGCAACTTTTCCGCAAACGCTGCGCCGCGCTGGGCGACGGCCTTGCCATGCGCGAAAAAGAGTTCGGCATTTGGAATAAATTTAGCTGGGACGATTATTACAATCATGCGCGCGAATTGGGCGCGGCGATGATGCATATGGGGCTGCAGCCCGGCGATGTTGTGTCGATTATTGCCGAAAACCGCAAGGAATGGCTGTTTTTCGACATGGCGATTATGTGCAGCGGCGGCATAACCAATGGCGTTTATACGACTGACGCTCCGACCCAGCTTGAACATATTTGCGTTGATAGCGCGACCCGCTTTTTGGTCGTCGAAGACGAAGAGCAGTTGGATAAATATCTCGAAGTGCGCGACGCCCTGCCAATGGTCGAGAAGGTCATTGTGCTGGAAGATGAGGGGCTGAAGACCTTTAGCGACGATAAGGTGATGTTCATTGATGATTTCTATGAATTGGGTCGCGCACATCTGAGCGAATTTGCTGCCGAATGGGATAAGCGCATTGACGCAGTGCAGCCCGATGACACGGCGCTTTTGGTTTACACATCAGGCACCACAGGCGCCCCCAAAGGCGCGATGATTTCGCATGCCAATGTGTTGTTTCAGACCAAAAATGCCGGTGTCTGGATTGGCGATTGCTGGGACGAAGAGATTATGTCCATCTTGCCGCTCTGCCATATTGCCGAGCGCACTTTCTCGGTCTTCCTCGCCTTGCATTATCGCTGGGTGGTAAACTTTGTCGAAGCACCGGATACGAGTTTCGAAAACACGATGGAAGTCTCGCCAACCGTATTTTTCGGCGTACCGCGCATGTGGGAAAAAATGTATTCCGGCGTGGTGATTAAAATCAAAGAAGCGATTTGGCTGGGGCGTTTTGCTTATGAATGGTCGCTCAGCGTGGGCGAGCGTTATGAAGAAGCGCGCGAAGAAAGCGGCAATCCCTCCGTGCTGTTGCGCGTGCAGCGTTGGCTCGCTGAAAGACTGGTCTTTCACAATCTGAAAGTCATGTTGGGGCTTGACCGCGCGCGCATTATGTTTACCGGTGCTGCGCCCGTGTCGCCCGACCTTATTCGTTGGTATCGGGCCATTGGTCTCGACCTTTATGAACTTTACGGCCAAACCGAATGTTCGGGCATTACCTCGTCAAACCGCGATGGCGCCAATCGCCTCGGCTCTATCGGTCAGGCTGTGCCCTATGTTGAGATGAAAATTGCCGAAGATGGCGAAATTCTGTATCGCGGGCCGCATATTTTTAAGGGCTATCTCAACCAAGCTGAAAAAACCGCCGAGACGGTGATTGATGGCTGGCTTCATTCGGGCGATGTCGGCTCAGTGGATAATGAGGGCTATTTCAAAATCACCGATCGCAAGAAGGATATTATCATCACGGCGGGGGGGAAAAACATCACGCCGAGTGAGATTGAAAACCAGCTCAAATTTTCGCCGTATATTTCCGATGCGGTTGTGATTGGCGATAAGCGCAAATTCCTCACCTGTTTGGTGATGATTGACCATGAAAATGTGCTGCAATATGCACAGGATTTGAATGTGCCGTTTACCGATTATGCCAGCCTGTGCGCGCGCGAAGAGGTTATCAGTCTGGTGAATGAAGAAGTCGAGAAGGTGAACCAGAATTTTGCGCGGGTTGAAACCGTCAAAAAGTTCACCATAATTGACAAAGAACTGACCGCCGATGATGAAGAATTAACGGCGACGATGAAATTGAAACGGTCGAAAGTGGCCGAAACGTATAAGTCGCTGATTGACGCAATGTATGCGTAAACGGCATTTGGAGGACAATATGGCTTTCGTAAAAACAGGAAAAACGCTGGCGATGGCTGTTATCGCATCAATTTTGGCTGTCGCGCCTTTCACCCAAGCGGCGGCTGAGCGCGGTGTGACCGATGACGAGATTATTATCGGCTCGCATACGGCTTTGAGCGGCCCCGCTGCGATTTGGGGCGTATCGTCGATTAATACGGCACGTTTATTATTCGATGAAGTGAATGCCAAAGGCGGTATTCATGGCCGCAAGATTAAGTTCATTGTCGAGGATAGCCAATATCAAGTTCCGCTGGCCGTGAAGGCGATGAATAAGCTGGCCAATCGCGACAAGGTTTTTGCGATTCATCTGGCGCTCGGCACACCGCATAATAATGCTGTGATGCGTCGCCAATTGGCGGCGGGTATTCCGAATTTATTTCCGCTCACCGGCGCGATTTCCATGACCAAGCCGCATCATAAACTGAAGTTTCAGGCGCTCTCGACCTATAATCAGCAAACCCGTGGGGCGGTGCGCTATTTCCATAAAAACAAAGGCCATGAACGCATTTGCGCGTTTTATCAGGACACGGAATATGGTCAGGAAATCAAAGATGCCATCGACCAAGAGGTCGCCGTACTGGGGCTGAAAGTGGTTGCCGAGACCAAGCACAAGCCGACCGAGAATGAATTTGTCGGCGCGATGACCTCGCTGAAAAATGCAAATTGCGATTTGATTGTCTTCGGCACGATTATTCAGGACACGATTATCGGCTATGCCACGGCGCGCAAATTGGGCATCACCGCAGATATTGTCGGCTCGCAAGCCTCGAATGATAATGTCGTCGCCGCAGCTAAGGGCGGCGCAACCGAAGGCTATTATGTCGCCGGCGCAACCCGCGCCATGTACGAGGATACGGCGACACCGGCGCAGCGTGTTTTCATGGAAAAATACAAAGCGCGCTATGGCAAGAACCCCGGCGTCGGCACGCTTTATGCTTATTTGCCGACGCTCATCTTGCTTGATGCACTGGAGAAAGCCGGTCGCGACCTGACCGTTGATAAGCTGGTGGCGGCGTTGGAGACAGTTAGAGATTTTGACGATGGGCTGGGCACGCCGCTGCATAGCTTCACCAAAACCGACCATTCGGGCAGTGATGGCGTTAATCTTGATATTGTGCGCGCGGGCAAATTGCGCGCAGTCGCGGACGGCATTAATTTGCAGTAAGGCGGGTCGCCTCATCTTAACGCGCATTTAATCGGCCCACTGAACCGGCCGGACACGATAGCTTTGAGGGTTGGCAATCAGCGGCAAGCGTGTCTAACCTAAGCGGCTACAGGTTTCCGGGAGGGGTGCATGTTGCAGGAAAATGAGTTTAAGCGAGGCTGGGCCGTATTGCTCGGCGCATTTATCGGTCTCGGGGTCGGCTTGGCCTCAATGGTTTATTATTCGACCGGCATTTGGATACGCCCCTGGCAAGAAGAATTTGGCTGGACACGCGCCGAAATCGGCTTTCAGCAGAGCATCTCGGTTTTGGTCATGGTGGTATTGGCGCCGGTTGTCGGGCGGTTGATTGACCGCTATGGCATTCGCCCGGTCACCGCCATATCGCTGCTGGGTTATGCCAGTTTTTTACTGCTCTTTCCGTTTATGGACGGCTCGCTGAGCATGCTTTACGCGCTGAGTTTCGGCTATGCGATTTTCGGCATTGGCACAACGGGCGTGTCTTTCACCCGCGCCGTCAATGCGTTTTTTGTCAAAAACCGAGGGCTGGCTTTGGGCATTGCGCTGACATCGGGCGGGGTGATGGCCTATGCCATTCCGCGCTTTATGACCCCTTTTGTGGCTGAAAACGGCTGGCGCGCCGGTTATGTGGTGATGTTTCTCATCGTCCTTGTCTCGACGCCATTAGTGTATTTTCTGCTGCGCGATAAACCTGAAACCGCGCCTGACGATATAAAAGCCGATGATAAAGACGCGGCGGCAGACCCGACCAATAATGGCATGAGTTTTGCCGCGGCCATTCGCACCGTCACTTTTTGGAAAGTCGCGGCGATATTTCTGTTTATTTCATCAGCCGTATTGGGGCTGATACCGGCCTTTATCCCGCTTTTGCAAGATGCCGGTTTGTCGGCAGCCGAGGCCGGTCGCTTGGCGGCGGTTTTGGGATTGTCGGTGATGGTCGGGCGGTTGTTTATCGGCTTTGTTATCGACCGGATTTTCGCGCCCTATGTCACGGCAACGGCCTTTACATTGGTGGGGCTTGGCTGTTTGTCATTGGCCATTGGCGGCGTTGATTATGCGATTTTCGCGGCCATTGCACTGGGCTTTGCCGTTGGGGCAGAGGTTGACCTTATCGGCTATTTCACCGCACGCTATTTCGGTTTGCTGAATTATGGCGCGATTTATGGCCTGCTCTATTCCATCTTTATTTTCGGCGCGGCGATTGCGCCGCTCTATACCGGCTATATTTGGGATGTGACGGGAAATTATGACCTCGCCTTGATGATTGCGGCGGCTTTAATGGTGCCGGTCGTGGTGATTTCCCTTACTTTGCCGCGATTTGAAAATGCCTAATATCTGTTTGTCTTGCGCCGCATAAATTACTGCGCTTAACTAATTCTCTAATTGTAGGAGGGATACAATGGACTACAAATTACTGATAAATGGCGCGCTGGTAGACGGCGCCGCAACCATGCCGGTGCTTAATCCGGCAACGGAAGAGGTTCTGGCTGACTGCCCAACCGCCTCAGAAGCGCAATTGAATGAAGCTGTTGAAGCGGCACAGGCTGGTTTTCAGATTTGGAAAAACACGCCGATTGAAGAACGCCGTGCCAAGCTGGGTGAGATTGCTGATGTCATCGAAGCCAATAGCGAAGACTTGGCGCGTATTCTGACGCAAGAACAAGGTAAGCCGCTGGAAGATGCGATGGGCGAGATTATGGGTGCTTCCATGTTCTTCCGCTATTTCCAGTCTCTTGACCTGCCGGTTGAGGTGCTGGAAGACAGCGATACGCAACGCGTTGAAATTCACCGCAATCCGTTGGGCGTTGTCGGCGCAATCATTCCGTGGAATTTCCCGGTGATTTTGCTGGCGTTTAAACTGCCCGCCGCTTTGCTGGGTAGTAACGCCATTATTATCAAACCGGCTCCGACAACGCCGCTTTCAGCGTTGCATCTTGGTCGCCTGATTGCTGATATATTGCCCGCCGGTGTGGTGAATGTGATTGCCGACAATAATGACCTTGGTGATAAAATCACCACGCATAAAGGCATCAGCAAAATTTCTTTCACCGGTTCCACGGCAACGGGTGCGCGGGTGATGGCTTCTGCTGCCAGCACGTTGAAGCGCATCACGCTAGAGCTGGGGGGCAATGATGCCGGTATCATTATGGATGATGTCGATGTTGAAAAAGTTGCTCCGCAAATCTTTCAGGGCGCATTTGGCAATAATGGCCAGATTTGTATCGCCATGAAGCGCGTTTACGCGCATGAGTCGATTTACGACAAGCTGGTCGAACAACTTGCCAAGCTGGCTGACGAAGCCATTGTCGGCAATGGTTTGGAGCAGGGCACACAGCTTGGCCCGCTGCAAAACAAAATGCAATTCGATAAGGTGAAAGACTATATCGAAGACGGTCGCGCCAATGGCACGATTGTTGCCGGTGGTGATGTGCCGGAAGGCAAAGGCTATTTCATTCCGCCAACCATTGTGCGCGATATTGATGATGACAGCCGTCTGGTGCGTGAAGAGCAGTTTGGGCCGGTTCTGCCGGTTATCAAATATGATGATGTCGATGATGTTATCGAGCGCGCCAATGATAGCGAGTATGGCTTGGGCGGTTCTGTTTGGGCATCTGATGTTGAGCGCGCTTATGAAGTCGCCAAGAAAGTCGATAGCGGCACGATTTGGGTCAACAAGCATGCTGACCTTCAGCCGCATGTGCCGTTTGGTGGCATTAAAACTTCGGGCATTGGCACAGAGCTTGGCGCGGAGGGCTTGAACGAGTTCACCCAGCGTAAAGTGATAAATGTCGCTAAAGGCTAATTTGTCTTAATCGACATTTTCGGATTTGGAAAAGGCGTTGTGGGGTCTCTCTGCGGCGCCTTTTTCTTTGCTCGAATTGACATGCAAGCCATTTAGGCGGCATTATTTCAAGCAAGTCATTTGTTTTGGGAGGAATATATGAAAAGAAGAAAGTTTCTCGCTGGTGCCAGTGCAGTGGCACTCTCATCTGCCATCAAGCCCGCCGCTGCGGCGATGGATGAATTTTACGCCTATGACGCAATGGGGCAAGCCGCGCTGGTTCGCAGCGGCCAAGTTTCATCGTCTGAGCTTGTCGAGGCTGCCATTAAGCGCATCGAGAAACTCAATCCGGTGCTGAACGCGGTTGTTCATAAATTATATGATGATGGCCGCGCGGTGGCGCAGGGGCCGTTACCCGATGGCCCGTTTAAGGGCGTACCTTATTTGATTAAAGATTTGGCCGACCTTGAGGACGCGCCGCTGACGTTCGGGTCGAAATTATTTGAACATAATGTTGCCGATTTCGATGTTGGCAGCGTGGTGCGTGCCAAAAGCGCCGGTTTGGTGATTATCGGCAAAACCAATACGCCAGAGTTTGGCTTTGTCTCGACGACTGAGGGCCGCTTATTGGGCGCGGCGCGCAATCCTTTCAACACCGCCTATCATACGGGCGGCAGTTCCGGCGGCGCGGGCGCGGCCGTTGCGTCGGGCATGGTGCCGTTCGCGCATGCCTCTGACGGTGGCGGTTCTATTCGCATTCCGGCGTCGGTCAATGGTTTGGTGGGGCTTAAGCCAACGCGTCAACGCCTGTATGTAAACACGCCGCCGCTTGGCGCGGCCGATATTGGCGTGCGTTTGGCGGTTTCCCGTTCGGTTCGCGATACGGCGCAAATTCTGAATGTGGCCGAGAAAAAAGGTGCGAGTGCAGACTACAAGCCAACCGGATTTGTTGATGGGCCGTCGAAAAAACGCCTCAAAATCGCTTTCCATACAAAAACATTTGAGGGTCGAGAGCCGCATCCTGATGTGAAGCGGGCAACCGAACGCGCTGCCAAAATGTGCGAAAATCTGGGGCATAATGTCGAGGCTACTGATGCGGCAATGATTGTCGATGGCAATTTCCTTGACCAGTTTATGAATGTCTGGTCTTCCTCGGCTTATGAGTTGGTTAAAAACGCGCGCCTTATTGGTCTGATGCAAGGGCGTTGGGTTGACCCAGAGGAGGTGCTGGAGCCGTTTACGCATGGGCTGGCCAAATTATATGGCGGGCGCAAAGCCAAAGACCCTGACCTTGATGCGAAAGCGCAGGCTTATGTGCGTTCAGTTGAGGCGGATTACCGCGCCTTCTTTGAGGATTACGATATTATTTTGTCGCCGGTGCTGTTCAGTCCGCCTTTATTGATTGGCACGCAAGACGGCCATAAGAGCTATGAAGATGTCTATGCCTCTGTCGTCGAATATGTAGCTTATACGGCGCAATATAATGCGTCGGGCAATCCGGCCATCAGCCTGCCGTTGTTCACTTCGCGCGACGGTTTGCCCATCGGCACACAATTTGCCGCTGCGCATGGTGGCGAGGCGACGCTGTTGCATTTGGCCTATGAGTTGGAAGAAGCGCGGCCTTGGCGCAGTCATTGGCCGGAAATTTCAGAAAAAAACCTTTAGGCGCTAAGGTAAGCCTGCGCCATATCGAACAGCACAGTGCAGCGCGCGCCTGAGCGGCAATAGGCCAGCACGGGCTTTTCGGCGCTGTCGAGAATTTCCGCCAATTGACGGGCATCATCATCGCTTATCGCGCCGCTGACGACGGGTTGATAAATAATCGGCACATTTTGCGCCTCGGCAATCGGCTTTAGGCTGTCAAACGGCACGGCCCCGTCTTCGCTATCGGGGCGATTGCAGATAATCGTCTTAAAACCGGCGGCCAGCGCGGCCTCAATATCGGCAGCGTCCATTTGTTCATGGACAGCAAAATTATCAGTTAGAAAATTCGGGCGCATCTCATAATTCCTTCAAACATGGTTTATATAACCTCCAAATCGGGGTATTCGCAATAAAATGCGAAAAACCTAGACATGAGGCCATGTTTTGCGTCTAAATATGTCTGTATTCGGAGGAATAGTAATGTTGCGAGTAAATAATTTGTCAATTCACATGGCCTTTATGGGCGTTATGGCTTTTGCTCTCATGGCGGTGTCACCGGCACAGGCGCGAAGCGGCGAAGAAATTATGCAGGAAGCCAATGCGGTGATGGGTTTTTTCCCTTCTGCGGTGGCTGAGGTTAATTTGACAACCGGCAAGGGCAACAAAAAGCGTGAGCGTTTGTTGCGTTTGGTCAGCAAGCAGGGTGACGGTCGCCGTCAGCTTATTGCGACATTCCGCGAACCGGCTTCGGTGCGCGGCGTTGGTTTTTCAACAGAATTGGATGTTGCGACGGATAAGCGCCAAAGCTGGGTCTATCTGCCGTCTTTGGGGCGCGTGCGCGAGCTGAAGGGTGGCCAGCAGCATGAGAGCTTTTTCGGCTCCGATTTCTCTTACTCTGATTTGATGGGCCGCGATGCGGCGCAGGATACACACAAGCTGGTAGGTGAAGATGCGGTGTATTTCAACATCACCAGCACGCCCAAAAACAGTGCTGATATTTATTCAAAGCTCGACTATAAGGTTGCCAAATCAGACAATACCATTCGGGAAATCACTTTTTACAATCGCAAAGGCCAAGCGTTGAAGCGATTGACCAATATTGATTTCGAGAAAGTGGATGGCGTGCCCGTGCTGTTGAATTCGGTGATGGAGAATCTGAAATCGGGATCCGTGACCTCATTGAACCGCACCGGCATGCAGGTTGCGATTGAACTTTTCGACTATGATTTTGGTCCGGAAGCCTTGCAATAAAACCGTTTTCCCTGCCAAATAAGGCAGGGAGAATTTTATGAGTGAACTTGATTTTAGCGGCAAGACGGTTTTGGTTGTCGGTGGCTCGAGCGGCATCGGCAATGGCATCGCGCATGGGTTTTTAAGCCGTGGCGCAGAGGTGCATGTATGGGGCACGCGCCCCTCAGTCGAGGATTATGACGCGGCAAACGGCTCGGATTTAAGCGGCCTGACCTATAGCTGTGTTGATGTATCCGACAGCGCCGCCATCGCCGCGCATCAAGCAGGTTTTGACAGTCTCGATGTGCTGGTCTTGAGCCAGGGCGTTGTGCGCTATGGCCAAGAAGAGTTTGAAAAGCCGGGCTGGGATTATGTGATGGACGTCAATATAGACAGCGTCATGGCCTGCGCCAGCAAATATCATGCGCTTTTGGCCGCCTCGCATGGGGCGTTGATTATCGTCAGTTCAATTTCGGGCATGCAGGGCAATATCGGCAATCCGGCTTATGCCGCCTCGAAAGCCGCTGCCATCAGCCTAACCAAAACATTAGGGCAGGCATGGGCGCGCGACGGTATTCGCGTCAATGGCCTGGCGCCCGGTCTGGTGCCGACCAAATTGACCGCAGTCACCACCGAGAATGAAAAA
>FZLQ01000005.1 GCA_900197605.1 Phyllobacteriaceae bacterium Water-Bin73 | reverse complement strand
AGGCCAAGTTTTATGGCATATGCCTTAAAACCGTGCTAATTTCTCCGAAATCCGCGAGCCATTTTGAGGGAAAAAACATGTCACGACAAAATTCATATGCCTATGACGAATTGATTGCCTGCGGCGACGGCACGGTTTTCGGCGATGGCAATGCGCGCCTTCCCGCGCCCCCGATGCTGATGTTTGACCGCATCACCAAAATTTTTGACGATGGCGGCGCATTTGATAAAGGCCATATGGAAGCCGAATTGGATATTCACCCGGGCTTATGGTTTTTCGACTGCCATTTCAAAACCGATCCGGTGATGCCGGGCTGTTTGGGGCTTGATGCCATGTGGCAGCTTATCGGTTTTTATCTCGGCTGGTTGGGCCATCCGGGTCGCGGTCGTGCGCTGGGCGGCGCGATTAAATTCACCGGTCAGGTGATGCCCGATGTCAAGCTGGTGCGCTATGAAGTGGATATGAAACGGGTCATGGCCGGTAAGCTGGTGATGGGCATCGGCGATGCGCGTCTTTATGCCGATGATAAAATGATTTATGAGGCCGAGGGCCTGCGGGTCGGCCTGTTCCGTCCCGAACAAATGTAATTTGAGAAGCTGAAGGAGAACGCTCATGCGTCGTGTCGCCATTACCGGAATGGGCATTGTGTCGAGCCTCGGCAATAGTGCAAATGAAGTTGCAAGCGCATTGGCCGAGGGCAAATCGGGCATTTCAGCGATGGCTGACTTTGCCGAGCTTGGTTTTCGCAGCCAAGTCGCCGGACAGCCCACGCTGAATATTGAAGAAGCGATCGATAAACGCGTGCGCCGCTTTATGGGCGATGGCGCGGCGTGGAATTACGTCGCCATGGAGCAAGCCATTGCCGATGCCGGACTTGAACAAGATACCATTCAAAACCCGATGACCGGTCTGATTATGGGCTCGGGCGGGCCGTCAACCAAAGCGCTGATTGCGGCGGCTGATACGGCGCGCAATGCCAGCCCGAAACGGGTCGGCCCATTTGCCGTGCCGAAAGCCATGAGTTCGACAAACTCTGCCACTTTGGCCACGCCGTTCGGCATTAAGGGAATTAATTATTCCATCTCATCGGCTTGCGCCACCTCCTCGCATTGCATTGGCAATGCGGCGGAGATGATTCAATGGGGCAAGCAAGATGTGATGTTTGCCGGTGGCGGCGAAGAACTTGATTGGGCTTTGTCTGTGCTGTTTGACGCCATGGGCGCGATGAGCGCGAATTATAATGACACGCCGGCAACCGCCAGCCGCGCCTATGACAAAAACCGGGACGGTTTCGTGATTGCCGGTGGGGCGGGCGTTTTGGTGCTGGAAGAAATGGAACGCGCCCAAAAACGCGGCGCCAAAATCTACGCTGAAATTACCGGCTATGGCGCCACCTCAGACGGCCATGATATGGTGCAGCCATCGGGCGAGGGCGCGGTGCGCTGTATGCAAATGGCCATGAAAACCAATGACAATGCGATTGACTACATCAACCCGCACGCCACCTCGACACCGGTTGGTGACGTTAAAGAAATCGAAGCTTTGCGCGACGTGTTTGGCGCAGATTGTCCGGCTTTCTCGGCCACCAAATCGCTGTCGGGCCATTCGCTCGGCGCGGCCGGCGTGCAAGAGGCGATTTATGCGCTGTTGATGATGCAAGGTAATTTCATTGCCGGCTCAGCCCATATTGAAGAGCTGGACCCGGATTTTGCCGATATGCCGATTGTGCAAGAAACCTGCGACGCGACACTGAACCATGTCATGTCCAACAGCTTCGGCTTTGGCGGCACCAACGCCACTTTGGTGATGAGCCGGGTTTAACCCAAATCGCATAAGGCAATAATAAAAAGGGCGGGATTAAAATCCCGCCCTTTCTCATGCCGTATTAGTTTTTGAAAGCTTACTCAGCGTCGTCTGACGCCTCTGAGGCTTTGCCTTCGAGGTCTTCGCCGGTCTCTTGGTCAACGACTTTCATCGACAAGCGCACCTTGCCGCGGTCGTCAAAGCCAACCAGCTTCACCTTCACCGTATCGCCTTCTTTCACGATATCGGTTGTGTTCTCTACGCGGCGGTCGGCCAGTTGCGAAATATGCACCAGCCCGTCGCGCTTGCCGAAGAAATTGACAAAAGCGCCAAAATCCATCGTCTTCACAACCGTGCCTTCATAAATCACGCCAACTTCCGGCTCGGCAACAATCGAATTAATCTGGTCAAGCGCCGATTTAATCGCCGCCGCATCAGATGAAGCAACCTTAATCAAACCGTCATCGCCAATATCAATTTTCGCGCCCGAGGTTTCAACAATCTCGCGCACGACTTTGCCACCCGTGCCGATAACTTCGCGGATTTTATCCTGCGGCACCTGAATGGTTTCAATCTTGGGCGCATATTCACCCATTTCATCGCGCGCCGAGGTCAGCGCTTTCGACATTTCGCCCAGAATATGCGTGCGGCCACCTTTGGCTTGGTCGAGCGCCACTTGCATAATCTCTTCGGTAATGCCGGTGATTTTAATGTCCATTTGCAGCGAGGTGACACCGTCTTGTGTGCCCGCCACTTTAAAGTCCATATCACCCAAATGGTCTTCATCGCCCAAAATATCGGACAGAACAGCGAAACGATCGCCTTCCTTAATCAGACCCATAGCAATACCCGCGACCGGCTTTTTCAGCGGCACACCGGCATCCATCATCGCCAGAGACGAGCCGCAAACCGTCGCCATAGAGGACGACCCATTGCTTTCCGTGACCTCAGATACGAGGCGCAAAGTGTAAGGGAACTCATCTTTTGTTGGCAGCATGGCTTTCAGCGCGCGCCAAGCGAGCTTGCCGTGACCGATTTCGCGGCGACCGGTAAAGCCGACGCGGCCGGTTTCACCCACCGAATAGGGCGGGAAATTATAATGCAGCATAAAGTTTTCGCGATATGTGCCTTCCAGCGCATCGACAAATTGCTCATCATCGCCCGTGCCCAAAGTGGCCACGACCAGAGCTTGGGTTTCACCGCGCGTGAACAGGCTGGAGCCATGGGTGCGCGGCAGCACACCGACTTCAGACATAATCGAGCGCACATCGGCAAGGCCGCGACCGTCAATACGTTTTTCCGTATCGAGAATACCGCCACGCACAATGTCACTTTCCAGACCCTTAAAGGCACCGGAAACGGCATTTTTCTCGTCCGGGCTGGCATCATCGGCAACAAGCTCGGCGGTCACCATATCGCGCAATTCAGCGATTTTGCCCTGACGGGTTTGCTTGTCAGCTTCCTGATAAGCCGCTTTCAAACCGTCTTGCGCCATATCGGCGACTTTTGATTGCAGCGCGCTATCATCATTTTGCGGCACATCGCGCGGCTCTTTAGCGGCTTTTTCAGCCATGCGAATACACGCATCAATCACCGGCTGGAACTCTTTATGGCCATACATGACCGCGCCCAGCATAATGTCCTCAGACAGCTCATCAGCCTCAGATTCCACCATCAGCACAGCGTCTTGCGTACCGGCGACAATCAGGTCCAAAGAGGTTTCCGCCATTTGTTCAATGGTCGGATTGAGCACATATTCGCCGTCAATAAAGCCGACGCGCGCGCCCCCAATCGGGCCTTGAAAAGGCACACCGGAAATGGTCAAGGCCGCAGATACAGCCACCAAAGCGACAATATCGGCATCGTTTTCAAGGTCATGGCTGACCACGGTCGCAATCACTTGGGTTTCGTTTTTAAAGCCTTTGACAAAAAGCGGGCGAATGGGTCGGTCAATGAGGCGCGAGACCAATGTCTCTTTTTCGCTCGGACGCCCTTCGCGCTTAAAATAGCCGCCCGGTACTTTACCGGCGGCATAGGCTTTTTCTTGGTAATTCACAGTCAGGGGGAAGAAGTCGAGGCCCGGCTTCGGGCTTCTGTCGGCAACCACGGTCGCCAATACTGAGGTTTCCCCATAAGTGGCCAGCACCGCACCATCAGCCTGACGCGCAATGCGTCCGGTTTCCAGTGTCAGCGTGCGACCGCCCCATTCAATTTCTTCACGGGTAATATCAAACATCCAATTTTCCTTCACGGCGATGCTGCTTTGCCTCACATCAAGGCATCATCAAGTGACAGCCATCGCCAAAGCCGCTTCCCTGCGGCATATCTTAGAGAACCTCAAAAGGGCCGGTTCTCATCCATATGATTTTTCGACCCCATGTCGAAAAACCCGTCTGGCCCAGACGCAATAAATTATGCCAAACGGCAAAAGCCGGCCCTCAAAAGAGCCGGCTTTAAGCTTATCGACGCAAGCCCAAACGCTTAATCAGGTCTTGATAGCGTGCATTGTCACGGTCTTTCACATAATCGAGAAGACGGCGACGCTGGCTGACCAGCTTCAACAAACCGCGGCGCGAGTGATTATCCTTCGCATGGGTTTTGAAGTGCTCAGTCAAATTGGAAATGCGTTCCGATAAAATCGCCACTTGGACTTCGGGCGACCCTGTGTCGCCGTCAACAGTGGCATATTCTTTAATCAGCGCAGCTTTGCGCTCAAGCGTAATCGACATCATAGCCTCCTTCGGGACATTGGCCCCGCATTAGAGATTGAAAACACGCCGCGGTTTTAACAAACCGGCTTCGTCATCCATAGCGGCAATGGCCAAAGCCTGCCCGTGATGGGTGAGAAGCACATGACCCGCAATTACCGGGTCCGGCGGTGATATGGCTTGCCCCTGCTTAATGCGGGAGGCTGTGTCATCGTCTAAGGCCAATGCCGGGATGTCGTCCAGCGCGGTCTCAAGCGGTAACAGGCAGGCATCCAGAGCCGCCAAATCGGGGGCAATATGGCCTAAAGCGGTGAGCTTTTCCAGCCCTAAAGCGGTTTTTTCGAGAAATGGCCCGACGCGGGTGCGCCGCAACGCCCCAACATGCGCAAAACCGCCCAAAAACGTGCCTAAATCGCGCGCCAGCGACCGAATATAAACGCCTTTGCCGCACTCAATTTGCAGCCTGACATGGTCTTTATCGGGGCGCGCGAGCAGCGAAATCGCATCAATGCGCACCGGGCGGGGTTTCAGCGCAACGCTTTGTCCGGCCCGCGCCAAATCATAAGCCCGCTTACCGTCTTTTTTCAGCGCCGAAAATTGCGGCGGGGGCTGTAAAATATCGCCGGTAAATTGCGCCAATGCAGCTTCAATATCGCCCGTTTCGGGCCGCGCTTCGCTGCTGGCAATCACCGCGCCCTCGCGGTCATCAGTGGCGGTCGCGGCACCAAACACCACCAGCACCTCATAGGTTTTGGCGGCGTCTTGCATGAAGGAAACGGTTTTGGTGGCTTCGCCCAGCGCAATCGGCAAAATGCCGGTGGCCAGCGGGTCGAGTGTGCCGGCATGACCGGCTTTTTGCGCGTCAAATAGGCGACGGATTTGGCTGACGGCAGGCGTTGAGCCCAGTTCCAGCGGCTTGTCGAGATTGACCCAACCGGAAATGGCGCGGCCTTTTTTGCGCCGCCCCATTAACCGTCCTTTTCATCTTGCGACAAGTCGCGCTGCACGTCATTTTGCGCCAATAAATCGTCCATCTCGGCAGCGCGGTCAAAACTGTCATCGACACGAAAGCTGAAATCCGGCGCATATTTCAAATGCAAGCCACTCAGCACCGGCTTTTTCAAACGCGGCACTTCCTGATTGAGCAAGGTAACAATCGCCGCCGCATTGTCACCGCCCAGCGGCATAACAAAGGCGGTGGCGCGTCTAAGGTCCGGGCTGATACGCACTTCGGTGACAGTCAGGGTCGCGCGTTTCAGGGCTTTTGGTTCAAAATCAAAGCGATGCAGCACATCGCTCAAACGCTGGCGCAGCACCTCGCCAACCCGCAATTGCCGCTGGCTTGCTTCTCGACCGCTTCTTTGCTTATTCATTGCCCTAAAGCCGCGCGCTAATCGTCCAGCGTGCGGGCGACTTCTTCGACTTCATAACATTCGATAATATCGCCAGCTTTCAAATCGGCATAATTTTCGAACGCCATGCCGCATTCTTGGCCGGACGGCACTTCCTTGACCTCGTCTTTGAAGCGGCGCAAGGAAGACAACTCGCCCTCATGGATAACAATATCATCGCGAATGAGGCGCACTTTCGCACCACGGCGCACCATGCCATCCTCAATCAAGCAACCCGCCGCCTTATCGCCTTTGCCGACGGCAAATACTTCCAGCACTTTGGCTTTACCCAAAGCGGTTTCGCGCAAGTCGGGCGACAACATGCCGGCCATCGCCGCTTTCAGGTCATCAACAAGGTCGTAAATCACATTGTAATAGCGAATTTCAATACCCGCCGCTTCCGCCGATTGGCGGGCTTGGCCATTGGCGCGCACATTAAAGCCCATCACCACTGCATTGGAGGCCGCCGCCAAAGTGACATCGCTTTCGGTAATGCCGCCCACGCCGGTATGCACAATGCGCGCCGATACTTCATCATTGCCCAGCTTCTCAGCCGCTTGGGCAATCGCCTCAACCGAACCTTGCACATCGCCTTTAACAACCAAGGCCATTTCAGCGCGCTCGGCATTTTGCAATTGGTTCATCATCTGGTCGAGCGAGGCCGCTTTCGGACCGGCCATTGTGGCTTGTTCGCGGGCTTTGCGCGCCCGATAATCAGCCACTTCACGCGCGCTTGCCTCATTTTCGACAACTGTCAGCAATTCGCCCGCGCCCGGTGCGCCACCGGCGCCCAGCACTTCAACCGGCGTCGCCGGTCCGGCAGATTTCACTTGTTCGCCGCGGTCATTAACCAGCGCACGCACGCGACCGGATTCTTGCCCGACGACAAAAATATCACCGACATTCAACGTGCCGCGTTGCACCAGAACCGTCGCCACCGCGCCGCGCCCTTTATCGAGCTTGGCTTCAATCACAATGCCCTCAGCATCGCGATCGGTTTTGGCTTTCAATTCCATCAGTTCGGCTTGCAGCGCCACAGCTTCCAGCAAATTATCAAGCCCGTCGCCGGTTTGCGCCGAGACTTCAATCATTTGCGTGTCGCCGCCCATATCCTCGGAAATGACTTCTTGGCTCAGAAGTTCATTTTTCACCCGCGATGCATCGGCCTCCGGCTTGTCCATTTTATTAATCGCCACAATCATCGGGGCCTCAGCCGCTTTGGCGTGATTAATCGCCTCAATGGTTTGCGGCATCACCCCGTCATCACCGGCAACCACCAGAATAACAATATCCGTCACTTTGGCACCGCGCGCGCGCATGGCGGTAAAGGCGGCATGGCCCGGCGTGTCAATAAAAGTGATTAAATCGCCATTGGTCGCTTCGGTTTGATAGGCGCCAATATGCTGGGTAATCCCACCGGCTTCGCCATCGGCCACTTTCGATTTACGCAACGCGTCCAAAAGCGAGGTCTTGCCGTGGTCAACGTGACCCATCACTGTCACCACAGGGGGACGCGGGGCTTTATCGCCATCATCATCATCAGCCGTGACAATCGAATCCTCGACATCGCTTTCCGATACGCGGCGCACTTTATGGCCCAAATCCTCGGCGACAATCTGCGCCGTATCGGCATCAATCACATCATTAATCTGCGCCATCACGCCTTGCTGCATCAGCACTTTAATCACATCGACGGCGCGCTCGGCCATGCGATTGGCCAATTCTTGAATGGTAATCGTATCGGGCAATTGCACGGTGCGGGCGACTTTTTCACTACTGTCACCGGTGGTGGCTTGACGTTTTTCGCGCTCACGGCGACGGCGCATAGAGGCCAAAGAACGCACGCGCTCTTCATCATTCAGCGCATCATTAATGGTCAGCTTACCGGCGCGACGGCGACGCTCTCCGGCGGCTCCGCGTTTTTCGGCTGTGGTGCGTTTTTTCTCTTCGGCGCGGCGTTTTTCTTCATCAGCCGGACGACGAACAGCCGGCTTAACCGAGCGGTCGGCCTCAGGCGCGGCTTCAACGGCCGGCTTGGCTTTGGCTTTGCGCGCCTTTTCTTCCGCCAGACGCGCTTCTTCGGTTTCCATTTGCACCCGCTCTTCAGCGCGGCGCGCATCTTCCTCAGCGCGGCGTTGCGCATCAATCTCTGCCTGCTTGGCTTCTTCAACGGCGCGCGTTTTGGCCTCGGCTACGGCGGCCAGACGCTTTTCTTGTTCGGCTTTGGAAAGCCCATCGGGCATTTGCGGTTGCGCCGGTGCCGCTTCGGCAGGCGCGGCGCTCTTATCTTCCGATACCTCGCCGGCAGCGTCGGCCCCTTCTTGGCCCGGTTTGACAATGCGCTTGCGGCGTTTTTCAACCAGCACGGATTTCGAACGGCCATGCGAGAAGCTTTGGCGCACTTGTCCGCTTTCGACAGTGCGCTTCAGTGACAGGGTTTTGCCCTTGCCGCCGTCTTCTTTTTGGCCTTCATCGCCGGTTTCTGCGTCGCTCATTCACTCAGTCTCCCATTCCGTGTCGCCCAAATAGGCGGCAAGCCGCCCGGCATCGCGGTTAATACGCTTGGCCCAGCCAACATCGGTGAGCCCTGCATGTATCACATTTGACTGGCCTAAGGCCATGCCCAATTCATCACTGCTCAAAAGCGTGAAACAGCCAATTCCGGCGGCTTTTGCCTTATGCGCCAATTTGCGCCGCCCATCTGCCGCGCCATCATGGGCCGCGATGAGCAGCTTGACGCGTCCGGCTTTCAGACCCGCCTCGGTTTTGGTAAAGCCGATAACCAATGCGCCGGCTTTGCGCGCCAGAGCAAATAAAGACCCTAAATGGCGGCGCATGCGGGTTTCGACCCGCGCCGCCAAATCGCTCGGCGCATCGTCCCTGGCCGCGGCCAATTTTTCGACCAATTCTTTGCGATTGGCCAACCAGATGTCATCGCCCGGCAGACGCGCTGCCAGATCGGGGGTTAAAAACCCGTCATCAGGCGCGTGAACGAAGCGGAGCATATTATCTGCTTCATCTTGTGCGCCGGAGATATGACATGTTTTGTGCATAAACGCGTTCTGCTTTCTGGTTTATCTGACGGGGTGCGCCGACGGGCCATTATTCTGCCGATGGCTGGGTTGACTCTGCGGCGTCGCCGGCAGCTTCAGATGCAGCCTCATTATTGGCGGCGGTCGGTTTATCGCCAAAAACATCACTGGCGGTTTGCGCCGCCGACTTATCGTCTTGCGCGCCATCACCGGCTTCTTCGGCAGCCGCAGCGGCGGCTTCTTCAGCGGCGCGCGCCGCTTCATCAGCCCGCTGCTGGTCAAGCTCGGCTTGGGTAATCCAACCGGCCTCAACCCGCGCGGCCATAATCATATTCTCAGCTTCCTCAGCGTTAATATCAAAGCCGTCCAAAATACCCTCTTGGCGGACGCGACGACGCTCAACCGTTTCAAACCAACCGGTCAAATCATCGGTCACACAACCGGCGAAATCCTCCAGTGATTTAATATCGTTTTCGCCCAAACGCACCAACATGGCCGGGGTCAGCCCTTCCATCGCCGCCAAATCATCGCCAACGCCCATTTCTTTGCGCTGCGCGTCGAGTTTCTCATTTTCGCGGTCAAGATGGTCGCGGGCACGGTTTTGAATTTCCTGAGCGGTTTCTTCGTCAAAGCCCTCAATATAGGTAATCTCTTCGACCGGCACATAGGCCACTTCTTCGACAGTCGCAAAACCCTCAGACGCCAAAAGCTGGGCAATCATTTCATCGACATCAAGCGCGTCCATGAACAAAGCCGTGCGTTCGGCAAATTCGGTTTGACGACGCTCGCTTTCCTGCGCTTCCGTCATAATATCAATATCCCAGCCGGTCAGCTGCGAGGCGAGGCGCACATTTTGGCCGCGGCGGCCAATCGCCAAGCTCAATTGCTCATCGGGCACGACCACTTCAATGCGCTGCACATCTTCGTCCAACACCACTTTGGTGACTTCTGCCGGTGCCAAAGCATTGACGATGAACGCCGCCGGGTCGGACGACCAGGGGATAATATCGACTTTTTCGCCCTGCAATTCATTGACCACAGCCTGCACACGGCTGCCGCGCATACCCACGCAAGCGCCGACCGGGTCAATGCCCGGGTCATTTGAGATAACGCCGATTTTGGCGCGGCTGCCCGGGTCGCGGGCGACGGCGCGCACTTCAATCACGCCATCATAAATTTCAGGCACTTCCTGCATAAACAGTTTCGACATGAAGGCCGGGTCGGTGCGTGACAAAATCACCTGCGGGCCACGCTGTTCGCGGCGCACATTTTGGATATAGGCACGAATACGGTCGCCCGGGCGAAACACTTCACGCGGAATAAGATTATCGCGGCGCACCACGGCTTCGCTGCGGCCCAAATCGAGCACGGCATTGCCATATTCCACACGTTTGACGACGCCACTGATAATCTCGCCAACACGGTCTTTAAATTCTTCATATTGACGCTCGCGCTCGGCTTCGCGCACGCGCTGCACAATCACCTGCTTGGCGGCTTGTGTCGCAATGCGGCCAAATTCAACCGGCGGCAATTCATCAATGACTTCATCGCCCAATTTGGCTTGCGGGTTATCGCGCTGGGCAATCGCCAATGAAATTTCGGTATCGTCATTTTCAACCAGCTCAACAACGGTCACGACGCGCAGCAATTTGGTCTCGCCGGTCTTCGCATCAATATCGACACGAATATCATTTTCTTGACCATAGCGCGCTTTCGCCGCTTTCTGGATAGCGTCGGCCATCGCCGACAGCACAATATCCATTTCAATGCCTTTTTCGCGCGCGACCGCATCAGCAATTTGCAGCAATTCCAGCTTATTTGCACTAATTCCACTCGCCATTTTCATCTCCTAAAATTGGCTATCCCGCCCGTTTTGAGCGGGGATAAATCATTTTCCCTTAGCGGCCCGCAAGCTCGCCTTTAATTCCGTTTCATCGGGCACCAGTCGCGCCTCGGCAATATTGTCCAACGCAAAACCCAAAATCTGCGGGTCATCATAGCCGTCCAGCTTGACTCGCAGGCGCGCCTCGCCATCGGCAAAGCCCTCAACCAAACCGCGAAAGCGCCGCTGACCCTCAATCGCTTGCTTGAGACCCAATTTGGCCTCATATCCGACCCAACGTTCAAAATCAACAGCGCGGGTTAAGGGGCGCGCCACACCGGGCGACGAGACTTCCAGCGCATAAGCACCGGCAATCGGATTTTCCACATCCAGCATATCGGAAACAGCATGGCTAATGCTTTCGCATTGCTCAATCGTCAGGCCGAAATCGTCATTTTCAGCCATAATCTGCAACACCATTTTGCCGTCATCGCCGGTCATGCGAATACGCAAAAGCTGGAAACCCAGCCCTTCAATCAGCGGTTGCACCAAATCGAGATAGGGGCGCGCCGGACCGGGCGCCAGCAAATGAGCCGTGCCGTCAAGCGCGTCACTTGGCGCGCGCGCAGCGTCTTCTAAAGACGCGTCTGCCTTAATGACATGATCTGTCATAGCCGTCCTCTCACGCCGCCCGCTTGGTTTTGGAAAAACATCTCGAAAAAACTTCCCCAAAAAAGCTTTCCAAAAAACTTCCTAAAAAAGCCAAGAAAAAAAGCGGGGGCCGGAAGGCCATCCCACTTGTTTCAAAAGCAGCATCAATGTGCGATCACTATAGCGATTTAGCGATGGGGTGCAAGCCCTTCATCACATTTGCCCAAACTCAATCTCGCGCGGTTTTGGTAAAGTGGAGATAGACCGGTCGGCGACCCGCCGCCAGAGCTTTCGCCTCATAGCGCGTGCTCGGCCAATCCGATGGCGGCACACGCCAATCATCGGCCTTTTCAGCCGTCCAAGCAAAGCCGCCATGCGCGCCGATTTGAATAAGCGACCAGTCAATATAATCGGCAATATCACTGACCAGAAAAAACATCCCGCCGGGACGCAAGACCCGGTGAATGGCGCTCAGATTTTCGGCGCTGACAAAGCGGCGTTTATGATGGCGCTTTTTCGGCCAGGGGTCGGGATAAAGCAGATAGACCGCTCCCAATGCCGCATCGGACAGCGCGTCCAAAATCGTGCGCGCATCATTTTGATAAATGGCGATATTGTCGCGCCCCTCATCAGCCACCAGAGCGACCAGCTTGGCGACGCCATTGAGAAACGGCTCGCAGCCAATAAAACCGGATTGCGGGTTGGCCAGCGCGCGCGCCGCCAAATGCTCGCCCCCACCAAAACCGATTTCCAAAACATAATCATCGCATTTTTTGGCAAACCAATCGGCCGGCACATTGTCTGCCGCTAAATCAGGGGTCAGGCGCGGCAGCGTCTCGTCAACCAGACGCGCTTGTTTTTTATGCAGGCGATGCCCCTGACGGCGGCCATAAATCAGCCGCTTATTGACCTTATCTGAGGCAGTATCACGTTCATGGAGGTCATTATTTGGCTCATCCGCCATATCACCGCCTCTCTTGAGCTTGCTGGCCCAGCCAATTTCCTGATTACAAAGCCGCCTTAATGGCATCTGCCAAATCCGTGCGTTCCCAGCTAAAGCCACCATCGGCCTCCGGCGCGCGACCAAAATGGCCATAAGCCGCCGTGCGGGCATAAACCGGTTTATTCAGCCCCAAATGTTCGCGAATACCACGCGGGCTTAAATCCATCACCGCGCCCAGCGCATTTTGCAAAGCGGCGGCCTCTACTGTGCCCGTGCCATGCATATCGACATAAATCGACAGCGGCTGCGACACGCCAATGGCATAAGACAATTGAATGGTGCAGCGTTCAGCCAGACCGGCCGCAACAACATTTTTGGCCAAATAGCGCGACGCATAAGCCGCGGAGCGGTCAACCTTAGTCGGGTCTTTGCCCGAAAACGCGCCGCCGCCATGCGGTGCTGCGCCGCCATAAGTATCGACAATAATTTTGCGTCCCGTCAAACCGGCATCGCCATCAGGCCCACCAATAATAAAAGTGCCGGTCGGATTGACGTAAAACGCCTCCTCAGGGCACATCCAGCCATCGGGTAACACCGTTTCGACAAATGGGCGCACCAAAGCGCGCACATCATCTTGGCTCAGGCCCTCATCATGCTGGGTTGACACCACAACCGAGCTGGCGCGCACCGGCTTGCCGTTTTCATAGGCCAAAGTGACCTGGCTTTTGCTATCAGGGCCAAAGCCCGTGACCGCGCCGGATTTGCGCGCCTGCGCCATATCGGCCAGAATTTGATGCGAAAAGGCAATCGGTGCGGGCATTAATTGCTCGGTTTCACGGCATGCATAGCCGAACATAATGCCCTGATCGCCCGCCCCTTCATCCTTATTGCCGCCATCGCTGTCAACGCCTTGCGCGATATGCGCCGACTGACCATGCACGCGCACCATCACTTCAGCATTTTGCCAATGAAACCCGTCTTGCTCATAGCCAATATCTTTGACGGCAGCGCGCGCCAGAGCTTCCATCTCGTCATGCGAAACCAAGCCATCGGGGCGCACTTCACCGGCCAAGACAATCAAATTGGTCGTTGTCAGGGTTTCGACAGCAACGCGGGCTTGTGCCTCGCGCGCCAAAAACGCGTCCAAAATCGTATCTGAAATACGGTCGCAAACTTTATCCGGATGGCCTTCCGAAACGGACTCAGAGGTAAATTCATATGAAGACATGAGCTTTTTAAACCCTTATTTTGGTGAGAAAGGTGACTGGTTGGTATTGTTTGGCAGGGCAAATAGATTGGGTCAAGCGCAAATTATGCTTGCCCTTAGGCTTTCGGCTCACCAGTGACGCGGGCGATATCATTAACCATAGCCAATAAGCGGCGACGCATTTTATCGTCATCAATACGCAAAAAAGCCTGATTAAGCTCCACCCCCGGCCCGCTGGAAATAAACTCCATCAGCGGTGACACGGCGGGGCTGTCTTGCAGACCCTCTTTGGCACCATTGACCCGCGCCAGCGCGTCGCTTTCCTCAAGCCCCTCGTAAAAATAGCCAACCGGTACGCCCAAAGCCAGCGCCAGTTCAAACAAGCGGCTGGCTGAAATACGGTTCAAGCCTTTTTCATATTTCTGCACTTGCTGGAAAGTCACGCCCAATTTACCGCTCAGTGTTTCCTGGCTCATATTCAGCATTAATCGTCGCATGCGCACTTTTGCGCCAATATAGGCGTCGAGCGTGCGTTCCTTATTCCGTGGCATGACGGCCCCCCTTTTTATTATTTTTATGTCAAAACTATGGGGCAGCTTGGAGATGAGAGCAACCGCTTTAGCCGGCCTAAGGGCGGCGGCGCGGCTTTGCCCACACAAAAATCAATAATAAGAAAGCCAGCGCGGCAAAGCCCCTATCGCCATGCCGCGCGTAAAATGTCGGGGCAAGCGCCGGTGGCAGGGGTAGGGAAAACACGCCCGCCTCAGCCAAAGGCAAACGCTCAAGCTGGCGACCGCGCGCATCAAAAGCCGCCGACATGCCGGTATTGGCGGCGCGCAAAAGCGGTATGCCCTGCTCAATCGCGCGCAAGCGCGCCTGCGCCAAATGTTGGTAAGGGCCGAAACTTTTGCCGAACCAACCATCATTGGTCAGATTGATAAACACCGCCGGACGCGTCGCATCGCCATGTTGCGCCAAATGCGGAAACACCGCCTCATAACAAATAAGCGGTGCCATGCGCGGCAAGCGCGCCGCCGTTAAAACCGCTTTTTGAGGCCCGGCCGAATAGCCGCCGCGCAAGCGCGTCAATTGTTCAAGGCCAATCGCTTCGAGAAAATTTTGCAGGGGCAGATATTCACCAAAGGGCACAAGATGATGCTTGTCGCTGCGCGCCAATAACATGCCCGCGCCCGACCACAACATGGCGCTGTTAAAATAAGCCGTGCCATTGAGGCCTGTCTCGCGGCGAATGGCGCCGGTTAATAAATAGGGTGCCGGATTGAGTGCCGGATTGAGTGACGGATTGGGTGACGTCTTATTATCGGCTTTTTTCTCGGAATCTTGAAAGCGCGGCAAAGCCGCCGCCAGCCGTTCAGCAAATCCCGTCCCCTCATCAATCAAAGCCGGTATGGCGGTTTCCGGCCAAATAATAAGCTGGGTATCGGGGGCATATTGCAATCCCAAAGCCGTCATTTTGAAGGTTTTCTCAATATGTTGCGCCTGCAAAGCAGGGTCCCATTTTTCGCGCTGCGCCAAATTGGGCTGCACCACGGTGACTTTCAACCCGGCCTTAATTGATGGGGCCGGTGTCATTGCGCCATGCAGGACAAAGCTTGAATAGACCAAAGCCGCCAGCGGCAGGCCCAGCCCGCCCCATAAAGCACCGCGCTGAGACAAGGCCGGTGCCCCGGCCAGCAAAGCCGCGCTGAGCAAGGCCAGAAGCGACACGCCATAAATCCCGACAAGCGCGACCGGTTGCGCCAAATAAAGCCAGCCCGCCCAGCCCATGAGCGGCAAGTTCCACGGCAAGCCGGTCAGCACATGGCCGCGCGCATATTCACTGAGCGCGACCAGCAGAGCCAAAAGGCAAAACGCCGCCAGCCCGGGCAGGCGAAAGCGTTGCACCGCCAAACCGAAAACCGCAAAAGCAAGCGCATGAAACAAACCCAAACCGGCAGGTAGGCCGGTGACGGCAAAGGGCAGCGCCCAGAGAAATAATTCGGCCTCGACCAAAAACGCCTCGCCAATCCAAGCCATGCCGCTGGCAAATTGCCCAAAGCCGAAACACCACCCCAAAAACGCCAAACGCCACAGCTTTTTGCGTCCCTCGGCGTCCGGCCAAAGGGTCGTGTCTGAAGCGGTTGGCGGCGCTGCCGTGCCGATGCGCACGGCCAGATAAAAAACCAATCCGGTGGCCAGATAAAAAACCGGCAGGAGATAAAAAGGCGGATAGGCCAGCGGCAGGGCCAGACCGGCCAGCAGCGCCGCCCATGCCGGATGGCGCACGGACGGCGTCAACACATAGCGCGTCCAAAACCGGTTCATGACTGTAAGCGCGGCAGACATCAGCCCGTCGCGACAAGATGTATATCAAGACTTTTAATGCGCCGCGGATCGCCATCGCGGATAATAAACTCAACCTCGCGTCCATCGCCCAAATCGCAGCCGATAAGCTCGCCGCGCTCCGGCACACGTCCGGCCAAAGCAAACACCAGACCGCCCAGCGTGTCGATATCGTCAAGTTCTTCAATGGCGCTGAAATCGACCGCCAATTCATCTTGCAGCGTTTCCAGCGGCAAACGCGCTGAGGCGCGCCAATGGCCGTCGCCCTTTTCGGCATGCGGGCGCAACAACACTTCTTCCTCATCATATTCGTCTTCAATCTCGCCGACGATTTCCTCAATCAAATCTTCAATGGTCACCAAGCCGTCCGTGCCGCCATATTCGTCAATCACCAAAGCCATATGGCTGCGCGTGGTCTGCATTTTCAGCAGCAAATCCATTGCCGACATGGAGGGCGGCACAAATAGGAGCGGGCGAATAAGCGTCGTCAGGTCAACCGCCTCAAGCCCGCTTTGCTGATTGAGCACAGACAGTAAATCTTTGACATGCAACATGCCCAAAGGCTGGTCTAAGGTCTCGCGATAAATCGGCATGCGCGAATGGCCACATTCGGCAAAACGCTGCAACAGGACGGGCGGGTCGGTGTCGATTTCCAGCCCGTCAATCTCGGCGCGCGGCACCATCACATCGCTCAGCGTAACGTCACGAAAGCCCAGCAGGTTTTTCAGCATATGGCGTTCTTCATCGGAGAAATCATCTTCCGCGCCACCGGCTTCTTCCAACACATCTTCAAGGCTTTCGCGTAAATTCGCCTCTTGGCCGCCAAACAACCGCATCAGCCCCTGCCAAAAACCGCCATTGCCATTATTGGGTTTGCTCGCACTCATGATGACGCCACCTCTTGATAGGGGTCAGCCAGACCTTGCGCGGCCAGAATTTCGGTTTCCAATTGCTCCATCTGTGCCGCCGTGTCTTCGGCCATATGGTCATGCCCCAAAAGATGCAACAGGCCATGCGTCAGCAAATGGCGCGTATGATGCGCCGGTGTTTTATCTTGGGCGGCGGCCTCGGCCATCAGCACATCATGGGCCAAGACAATATCCCCGATAAGGCGCGGCGCAGGCAAAGCAGCGATGTCCTCCGGCGTGGCGATGGTGGTAAAATCTTGCGCCGGAAAAGACAACACATTGGTCGGCCCTTGCTTGTCGCGATATTGCGCATTGAGGCTGGCCAGAAAATCGCCCTGCGCCAAAACCAGAGATATTTCAGCCGCCGGCATGGCCAAATGAGCCCAGACAAATCTCGCCTGCGCTTCAAGCGTCGCGACCTCGCCCTGCCAATCGGCGCAGCGCATATCAATATCAAGGGTTAACATATCACCGCCCAAAGACGGGGCGGGACTGTCAGGCTCCAAATCGGATACCGGGTCAGCATCACGACTGTGCTCAGAAGCAGATTCAGTCATTTGGGGTCTCTTCATGTTTGTCATCTTGTTTTTCATATTGTGACTCGGCCGGCTTGGCTTCGGCAGATGGGCGACGCTTGCGCGCGCCATTGCGGTCGCCATCGCGGCTTGCGGCAGGCAAAGTCGCATCGCGGCGATTATAGGCTTTGACGATGCGCGTCACCATATCATGGCGCACCACATCTTCTTCACCGAAACGGATAATATCGACACCACGCACTTTGGGCAGGATTTCCATCGCGTCCTTGAGACCGGATTTCGCGCCAAAGGGCAGGTCAATCTGGCTCGGGTCGCCGGTAATGACCATGCGCGAATTTTCGCCCATGCGGGTCAAAAACATTTTCATCTGCATCGGCGTCGCATTCTGACTTTCATCAAGAATGACAAAACTATTGGACAGGGTGCGGCCCCGCATAAAGGCCAAAGGCGCGATTTCAATCTCGCCGCTTTCCAGCGAGCGCGTTACTTGCGGGCCGGGCAACATGTCGTAAAGCGCGTCGTAAAGCGGGCGCAAATAAGGGTCAACCTTGTCGCGCATATCGCCGGGCAAAAAGCCCAAATTCTCACCCGCCTCAACCGCCGGACGCGACAAAATAATGCGATCGACTTTGCCGTCAACCAACATGGTCGCCGCCGCGGCAACCGCCAAATAGGTTTTACCAGTACCCGCCGGGCCCAGCCCGACGACCAATTCATTTTCCAATAATGCCTTTATGTAATCGGCCTGTGTGGCAGAGCGGGGCAGCACTTCGCGGCGTTGTGTGCGCAGCGCGACCCCGCCATATAGCTGCTTGGCTTTTGTGCCTTTACCATTGCTTTTGCCGGTCTTTTTTCCGGTGGCTTTACCATTGCCCTTAGCATTTCCTTTGCCGGCCGCTTGGCGCGCATCGGCCGGCTCATCTGCATCATCTGATGTTTCGCCCGCGCCGTCATCACCGCGCCGCGTGCCGAGACTGAGGCGCAAGGCCCCGTCAACATCGCCGCCGGTCACTTCAGCGCCGCGTTCCAAATGGGCATAAAGCGCACCCAAAACTTGTTCGGCGCGAGCGCAATTTTCAGCCGGGCCGGAGACATAGACCTGATTGCCGCGATTGGCCAAAGACACATCAAGCGTCTGCTCAATGCGCGACAAATGCTTGCCGTGCTCGCCATAAAGCTCGGGCAGCAATCGGTTATTGTCGAATTCAAGAACCAGCGGCTCGCCAATCGTGCCGCCATTGTTTTTGTCAGAACCGCTCAACCGCGCGCTCCCGTTTTTGTGAACCTGATTGAATCTATCATTGCTTAAGAGTATCGGGGCAAAAGACCGGCTTGGCAAGCCTTTCAAATAGCCCTGCAAAAGACCCCCTTAATTGCGCGCCGAAAGCCGCCGCCGAAAAGCTCATAGCGCCAATATGCCGCTCAGCGAATTGGCATGGGCGCCGGTAATTTCAACCGGCAAAATGCGTCCGCGCAAGGCCGCCGCATCATGATTGCCGAGACTGTCAAACGGCACATGAACCGGTTGCAAATAAGGGCTGCGCCCGCTCATCTGGTCGCCGCTTTTGGACGGCTTATCAAATAGAACGGGCAAGACGCGCCCCTTTTGCGCTTGATTAAACGCAATCTGCTGGGCATTTAGCAGTTCTTGCAAGCGCGCCAAACGCGCCGCCTTTACCGCTTCATCAATTTGCGTCGCGGCATCGGCTGCCGGTGTGCCCGGGCGCGGGCTATATTTGAACGAAAAGGCTTGCGCATAATTGACCTCTTCAACCAAGGCCATTGTGGCGGCGAAATCTACTTCCGTTTCCCCCGGAAAACCGACAATGAAATCCGAGGAGAGCGCCAGATCAGGCCGCGCGGCGCGGAATTTTTTGACCAGCTCAATATAATCACTGGCGCTGTGCTTGCGATTCATCGCCTTCAAAACAGTGTCAGAGCCCGACTGCACCGGCAAATGCAAATAGGGCATCAGCTTTTTATTGTCACCATGCGCCGCAATCAGCGCGGCGTCCATGTCGCGCGGATGGCTGGTGGTAAAGCGCAAACGCTCCAGCCCCTCAATCTCACCAAGCTGCGCCAGCAAGCCGTCAAGGCGGGTGCCGTCATGTTCCCACGCATTGACATTTTGTCCCAATAGGGTGATTTCGCTCACCCCCTCCGCCACCAAAGCGCGCGCCTCGGCGATAATATCGGCGCGCGCGCGCGACACTTCTTCGCCGCGCGTATAGGGCACGACACAAAATGTGCAGAATTTATCACAGCCCTCTTGCACGGTAACAAAAGCCGATGGGCTGCGGGTGACGGGTTTTCGGGCAATGGCTTGCAGGGCGTCAAATTTTTCAGCCGCCGGAAATTCCGTACGCACTAATTTGGGCTTGTCGCCGCGCGCGCGGCCATCGTCAATTTCGTCCAACATGGCCGGTAATTGCTGAAAGGTTTGCGGGCCAAAAACCATATCGACCACCGGTGCGCGGGCGATAATTTCAGCCCCTTCGGCTTGCGCCACACAACCGGCAACACCGATAACCATATCCTTGTTTTGTTGCTTGAGCGGCTTTAATCGTCCCAATTCGGAATAGACTTTCTCAGCCGCCTTCTCGCGAATATGGCAAGTATTCAAAATCACCATATCGGCATTTTCAGCCGAGGCGACCGGTCGATAACCGGCAGCGGCCAGCGCTTCTTCCATGCGCTGGCTGTCATAGACATTCATTTGGCAGCCATAGGTTTTGATAAAGCAGGTTTTCTCATTACTGCTTTTGGCCGCGTCACCGGATTGCTCATTCATGCTCATGGCTTGGCCTTAGCTTTTTTGACCGGTCATTTCAAGAGGCGCGACGGGATGCGGTGCGCCGCGCGTCAATGCCTCAAGGCCTGCGCTGACCTGATGATGCAGGATTTGCGCCATTTGCTTGCGGCTTAATTGCGCGACATTTTCAAGCGGCGGATGGAAAATAATCTCCACCGTCAAAGGCGGGCCGGCCAGCATGAAAAAGAAATGCGGTAATAAAGTCATATCGCCGACCCAGCCATAAGCCATGCGCTGGCGGCGTCCCATGGCGATATGATGCCGCCGCGTATAAGCCAGCGTCATGGCCTGAACAGAAACCGGTGCCTTATCTTGCCGGTTCGGCGCGTCATGCAAAATCTCATTATTCAGATATTCAATGGCCGAAAACAGGCTTGATTTGAACGGCAAGACGCGCAGGCCGTGGCTTGATGTGCCCTCGGCAAAAAGCACCAGACTGTCGCCGCGATGCAGCCGTGCCGCCAATTGCGCGCGTTCTTTCAGCGTATGACGCCCAATGCGGCGGTTCACAAATACACTGTGATGGAGACGCGCCAAATGGCCGAAAAACAGCCAGGCTTTCACCTCGCTTTTAGCAATAAAGGAAAGCGGCATCAGCGCGCCGATAATCATAATGTCGAACCATGACACATGATTGGACACAATCAGTGAGCCGCGCCGGGGCAAAGGGCCGGTCACATCAATCTGCACACCCAGCAACCAAACCATGAAGCGGAAAAACAAGAGCGGCATGACATGGCGCAAAACCGGCACAAAAAACAGCAGAAGATGCGGCACCAGCAGGATTGTCAGCGCAGCCAAAAAGCCACTCAGTCGCCATGCTAACCGCAAAGCCCGCATTGGGTTTTATGATTTATCTTCCGCATCAAGCGGCACGGCATAAAGCTCAAGGCGGTGGTCAACCAGCTTATAGCCCAGCTTCTCAGCCACTTCATGTTGCAAGCGTTCAATTTCATCATTGGTAAACTCAATGACTTTGCCCGATTGAATATCAATGAGATGGTCATGATGGTCATCGGGTGCCGGTTCGTAGCGCGCGCGGCCATCGCCAAAATCATGGCGGGTCAAAATACCGGCCTCTTCAAACAGTCTGACGGTGCGATAGACAGTGGCGATGGAAATCGCCTCATCCTCAGAAACCGCACGATGATAAACTTCCTCAACATCAGGATGGTCTTGCGCTTCGCTCAAAACGCGGGCAATAACGCGCCTTTGGTCGGTCATACGCATGCCGGCTTTTGCCGCCAATGTTTCAATATCAGATGCTTTCGGGCTCATCGCTCTCCCCTTCCTGCCTGTCTCGTTCCATTAAAAGCGCATCGACGGAGAAATTTCCAGCCCTTTTGTAATATTTGCTGCGCCGACCGGTGCGGCGAAACCCTGTCGCGGCATAAAGTGCCAGAGCAGCTTCATTATCCTCGGCCACGTCAAGCCACAGCTTATCGGCCTTTAACGCCTTTTGGGCATGCGCCATTAAGGCCCGCGCCAGCCCCGCGCGCCGCGCCGCAGGCAGCACGGCAAGGGTCAAAATCTCGGCACCATCGGGTTGGTTTTGCAACAGGATAAATCCTTGCGCATCATCTTGACCGCCGACAAAGGCATGGGTATTTTTTTGCGCCAGTAAATCACCAAATTCTTGCGCCGACCAAGCCCGCTCAGCGCGCGCCGCAAAAGACTTGGCATGAAGCGCCGCCAGTTTTTGGGCATGTTTTTGTGCATCTGTTACTTCTTCCAATCGCATCGCATCAGCGCCATTTAATGCGTTTGCTCGGGTCGGGCAGGGTCGCATCGGGTGGGCGCAAATAAAGCGGCTCGGCGGCGGGAAGATTATCCCAATCCGCATCTTGCGCGGCCATTGCGGCCAGCATGGCCGCATCGGGATAAGGCGGCGCATCGACCGGCGAAAAACGGACGCCCGCCGCATTCAGCGCATCGGCCAAAAGCGGTGCGCCCGTGCCGCAAAGGGCAATCGCGTCTTTTGTCTCAGAAGTGGCGGCAAGCGTCACCGCCAGCGCGCTGACAGCCGCCGCGCTCAGTGCTTGCGGGTCGCCATGCGCCGTGCCGTCGGCCATAAAACCTTGCGTAAAAAATGTATCGCGCTTGGCATCAACCGCCACAATCAGCGGCAGGGCATCACTGCAAGCCTGCGCCATAACCGCCAAAGTGCCATAGGTTTTAACCGGAATGGCCAGCGACAATGCCAGACCACGCATGGCCGAGAGACCAACCCGCACACCGGTAAAAGTGCCGGGCCCATGCGTCACGGCGAGGCGGTCCAGCGCGCCCATCTCAATCCCGCTGTCATCGCATAATGTTTCAATCATCGGCATCAGCGCCTCGGCATGGCCTTTTTGCATCGGGTGCAATTGTGACGCCAGCAAACCATCGCGCCATAGCGCAACCGAACACGCGCCTTGCGTGGTGTCACAAGCCAGAATAAGCGGGGACGGGTCAGATGTGTTGGCAGGCATCGTCAAAAGCCGAGCATCAGGGTTTGCCTCTAAATAACAGCGCGCACTTCGCTGACCGATGGCACATAATGTTTCAACAGATTTTCAACGCCCTGCTTCAATGTCGCCGTGGCCGACGGGCATCCGGCGCATGCCCCGCGCATATGCAAGGAGACAATGCCGTCTTCAAAGCCGTGAAAAACAATGTCACCGCCATCTTGCGCGACAGCCGGGCGCACCCGTGTATCGAGAATTTGTTTGATGATGGCGACCACTTCGGCATCCTCTTCAGCCACCTCAGCCTCGCCTGCATCGCTCGCCGTGCCCGTAAATCCGGCAGCCATGAGCGGACGCTCGGCAATAAAATGTTCCATAATGGCGGTCAAAATGGCCGGTTTTACCAATTGCCATTCCAGCCCCTCGGCCTTTGACACAACAATATAATCGGCCCCGAAAAACACCGAGGTCACGCCCTCAATGGCAAATAAAGCCGCCGCCAAAGGCGAGGCCTCAGCCGCATCTTGATTGGGAAAATCAACCGGCGGCGCGCTGCCCGTCACTTCGCGGCCCGGCAAAAACTTCAGGCTGGCCGGATTGGGTGTGTCTTCAGTCTGGATAAACATGCGCGTTTTCCTCAGCTTTTATGATTGGCAAGAGTGTAGCCTTTATATAGGCAATCTGGCGATAAAAAACGAGCGGCTTTATGGGGCGCTTCTATTTGGAGCTGCGGCCAGCAAATGCGCCAAACCAAAAGCCCAAACCGCGACCAGCACATGAAAAATATGCCAACTCATCGACACGCTGAGCCAGGACGCTTGGCGAAACACCACCGCATTAACCAGCATCAAACCGGCGATAGACATGGCCATGAAGGGTGTCATGCCGGAAGCCGGTCCCAGCCTATCGGCCAAAATGGCCGCCAGCCCGATAAAGGCGACCGACCACCAGATAAAAAACGGCACGCTGAGCACAGGAAAAGCCAGAGCCAGCGCCAGCGCAATCGCGCAGGCCGCCATATACCGCCCCTGCCAAACCGGATTTGGCGCGCGCCGCTGCAATAAATCATAAACCAGCGCCATCATTGCCGCCGTGCCACCCAGCGTACCGGCGAAACGATGAATATCGGCCAGTGCCGCTATCAGCGCGCCGTCGCGGTCAAGGCCGAAACGAATAACACCAATACCGGCAGCGGCAGAAAACAAGATAAGAGCCAAAGCCGCTGCGCCGCGCCCCGCGCCATACAGGCGACGCGCCGCCCACAGGCCGACCACAACAATCAATAATTCAGACAGGGCAAAATGGGGCATGCTTGTTTTCTCCGGCTTACTCAGCCTTAATTCTCCGGCCTATTCGGCCTTAATTTGCCGGCCTATTCGGCCGGTGCACGCGGCGTGTCATCGAGCAGACCGGCCTCGCGTTTTATATCCGTTGAGGTCAAACGCGAGCCGTCATGGCTCCAGCCCGGCGGGGCGATGATATACAGCAAACGCTGGAGCGGACTAAGACCCGGGCGCAGCACATCTTTGACAATGCCCCAATATTCATGAATGAAAATGCGGAAGGGATTATAATGCTCAAAATCCTTCACCAGCCCGTAATTGGGACGATCGGCGTCGTCTTCCGCCGCAAATGTGCCGAACATTTTATCCCAAATAATCAATGTGCCGGCATAATTGGCGTCGAGATATTGCGGATTATTGCCGTGATGCACGCGGTGATGCGATGGCGTATTGAACACCGCCTCAAACCAGCGCGGCATTTTATCGACGGTTTCCGTATGCAGAAAGAATTGATAAACCGCATTGAGCGCGCCGCAGAAAATAACCATAAGCGGGTCAAAACCGACCAGCACCAGCGGCACTTTGAGCAATGTTGTGCCGGTAAAATGCTTGGTCCAGCCCTGACGCAAAGCAACCGCCATAGAAAACCGGCGGCTGGAATGATGAATAATATGCATCGCCCAAGGCCAGCGGCATCGGTGCGCAATCCGGTGATGCAGATAATAACGCAAATCATCAAGGACAAAACACGCCACCAAAGTCGTGACCGTGAGCGGCAATATTGTCAGCTGATAATTTTGCGCCCAATATAACATGCCGACAGTTAAAAACGCCGCCGCGCCATTGGTGATGACGGAAAACAGCCCCATGAAAATACTCACGCCATCATCTTTGGCGTTCAGGCTGCCGCGTTGCGCGAAAAATTTTACCGCGACCAGTTCAATGGCAATCGCCAGAAAAAACACCGGAATGGCGGTTAAGGTCACTTTGACCGCAATCAGCTCTTCAATCTGCATGGGCTCTCTCCCTTTGGCCGCAGCATAAACCGCCTTTGACTATGTTGAAAGAGATTGTTGCCCCAGCCCCCTAAATCAGCCGCCTAAATCAGCCGCCTAAATCAGCCGCTTTAGGTCAGCGCGTCTATCTCGTCATCAGATAAATCACCCGGCACAATGGTGACCGGAATATGCACGGCTGATTTGCCCGCGCCGATTTCTGAAACCAAGGGGCCGGGGCCTGCGCCGCCCACGGCCGCCGCCAAGACCAATGTCGAAATCGACCGGTCTTCATCAATCAAGCGGGCTATTTCTTCAGCCAATTGGCCGTGACGAATATGGGTTTTCGGCTTCTCGCCGCCCAGCATTTCAACCAATGCCGCCGATTCGGTGAGAATTCTCTCGGCCTCCATTTCGGCCTCTTCTTTCATCAGGGTCGAGACGCCCAGCCAATGGTCATGGCTTTCAGGCTCAATGACCAGCAATAGCGCGACGCTGCCGCCTGTGCCGTGGGCGCGGCGCGCGGCAAAGCGCAAAGCCGCATGGCTTTCCGGCGTGCCGTCAACGACAATCAGAAACTTGCGTTGTAAATGTTGGGTTATATCCATGCCCCGCATGCTGCCAGCGCGGGCGCATTGAAACAAGAAAAATAAATGGACGATCTGTCGGGCGCGCCTAGCTGCCCAGAAACCCGACCAGCTTGCGCACATCGTCCATCACCGGCTCAGCCAGCGCGCGGGCGCGGGCGGCGCCATCGGCCAAAATCGCATCAACCGTGCCCGGGTCATCATTCAAGCGGCGCATCTCATCGCCAATGGGGGCTATTTTGGCAATCGCCAATTCAGCCAATGCCTCTTTCAAGACCGAGAATTGCTGACCGGCAAATGCGCCAATCGTGGTCGATAAATCCTGCGCCGCCAAAGCCGCATAAATGCCCAATAGATTGGCTGCCTCAGGCCGCCCGTCCAGCGCGGCCTCATTTTCAGGCAGCTCATGCGGGTCGGTTTTGGCTTTGCGAATTTTCTTGGCAATCTCATCGGCGCTGTCGAGCATGGTGATGCGCGATAAATCAGACGGGTCGGATTTTGACATTTTCTTACTGCCATCGCGCAGGCTCATCACCCGCGTCGCCGGCCCTTGTATCAGCGGCTCAGGCTGCGGGAAAAACCCTTCCGCGTTAAAATCATTATTGAATTTTTGAGCAATATCGCGGGCCAATTCGAGATGCTGTTTTTGGTCTTCCCCGACCGGCACATGGGTCGCTTGATACAGCAAAATATCAGCCGCCATCAGATTGGGATAAACATAAAGCCCGACCGAGGCTTTCTCGCGATCCTTACCGGCTTTTTCTTTGAACTGGGTCATGCGGTTAAGCCAGCCCATGCGCGCCACACAATTCAGCACCCAGGCCAATTCGGCATGCTGCGGCACTTGCGCTTGGTTGAAAACAATATGGTTTTTCGGGTCCACACCGGCGGCGATAAAGGCGGCGGCAACTTCGCGCGTATTGGCGGCCAGCTCAGCCGGGTCTTGAAACACCGTAATGGCATGCAAATCGACCACGCAATAAAGACATTCATGGCTTTCTTGCAGGGCGACAAAATTGCGAATGGCACCGAGATAATTGCCCAAATGCAAATTACCCGTCGGTTGCACCCCCGACAGCACGCGTGGTTTATGCTCGCTCATATCCTTAATCCCCAGCCCTTCGCCAATATGCGTCGGTTATGGCGCATCAATCCGCCCCCCGCAAGAGGTCGATATCGGCGCGCCGCACCGCGCCCAATAAAACCGCCGCAATGGCATATATAATCGCCCCGCCCATAATCAGCCCGCCCAGCCAGACAGCCAATATGAGCGCGCCAAGCGGCGCACCGCTTTGGCTGGCGCTGAGCTGCGCTGCCGTCAATAAAGAGGCCGGATAAACCAAAGCCACGCCCATCAAAACCGCCGCTGCGATTTGTCCGGCGAGGCGCCGCAGCAGATTGGCCGATAAGGCATAAATGCCGCGCCGCGCCATGCGCCCCAGCATTAAGCCCAATGTCACCCAGCCCGCCACCACTGTCGCAAAGGCAATGGCCGGTGCGCCATAGCTCGCAAACAGGCTCAGCGATAAAGCAATATTCACGCCGACGCCGATGGCCCCGTCAATAAACGGCGCGCGCGTATCTTGGCGCGCAAAGAAAGAGGGTTGCAGGGCTTTGATAAACACGAAAGCCGGCAAGCCGAAAGCAAAGACGAAAATTATTTGCGCCGTCATGGCGCTATCGGCGGCGGTGAAGGCGCCGCGCTCGAATAATAAGGCGACAATCGGCTGGGCCAGCACCATCAGGCCGACCGCCGCGGGCAGGGTCAGGCCACCGGCCGCCAGCACGGCGATATTTTGCGCCTCGCGCGCGCCCGCTTCTTGCCCGTCAGCCAAACGGCGCGCCAATTCAGGCAAAAGCGTCACCGCCAATGCGACCCCAATCACCCCCATCGGCAATTGATACAACCGGTCGGCATAATAAAGCCACGCCGCCGCCCCGGCTTGACCGGTGGCAATAGAGGTGCCGACCAGCAAATTGATTTGCCCGATACCGGCGGCCAAAATGCCCGGCACGGCCAGCCGCCAAACCTTGCGCACATCATCAGAGAGAACCGGCGCGGCCAGCGGGGTGCGTAAACCGGCGCGCCAAGCGGCGATGAACACGCATAAAAATTGCGCCAGACCGGCCAGCGTGACGGCATAAATGACATAATCCAAAACCCGCCCATCGGCAGAAGCCGCCGCCACTGAGCCGCCATTATCCAGCACCAACACCGCCATTGCCGCAATCAATACCAGATTGAGCAGCACCGGCGCGAGCGATGCGGCGAGAAACCGATTAACCGCGTTCAGCATGGCGGCAAATAACGCCATCAGCGACATGAAAATCAGATAGGGAAAACTGATGCGCGCATAATGCACGGCAAGGTCGAATTTTTCAGCGTCACCGGCAAAGCCCTGCGCCAATGCCAACACCAAAGCGGGCATGAAAATTTCTGCCAAGAGGGTAAACAGGGCCAGCGCGGCCAGCAGCACGGAACATATTTGTCCGGCAAAGGCCAAAGCGGCGGTGCGGCCTTCTTGTTGCAAGCGTTTTGAAAATAGCGGGACAAAGGCCGCGTTAAAGGCGCCTTCGGCAAACAGGCGGCGAAACAAATTGGGCAGCCGAAAGGCAATGACAAAAATCTCGGCCAATGGCCCGGCGCCCAATAGCGCGGCGAGAAAAATATCTCGGATAAAACCGGTCACGCGGCTGGCCATCGTCGCCATGCCGACCAGCGCGGCATTGGATAATAAGCCCGCTTTTTGTGTCGCCATATCAGGCCGCCTCATGTCGATGAGGTTTTTTGGACCGCTTTTTGGACTGCTTTTTAGGTTGTGCCGCCTTTACCGGATTATTGATGACGCGGCGCAAAACGGCGCGCAGTTTTTTCTTGCGGGCCGCATCGGTAATTTGCCCACCGGCCAAATCCGTGACGTGAAACACATCGACGACACGCTCGCCAAAAGTCGCAATCCGCGCCGCCGAGACTGAGAGATTAAGCTCATAAAGCGCGCGCAATAGCGCATAAAGCAGCCCCGGCCGGTCGAGACCGCTGACCTCAATAATGCTGGCATCATCGGCCAGATTATTGTCAATGCGCAATTGCGGGCGCAAATCAAACGCCTCAATATGGGCGCGGCGCGGCGCGCCGCCCAACCGGTCGGGCACAATCACCTTGCCCGCCAAAACATCGCGCATGGTCTGTTTCAAACGCGTGGCTTTATCCTGCGCCAGCGGGCCGCTTCTGTCGCGGTCAGCGACATGCAGCGCATCAATGGCCAGCCCGTCATGGGTTGTCGTAATGCGCGCATCCAAAATCGTCAGACCGGCCAAAGCGCATGCGCCGGCAAGACGGGCAAACAGACCGGCATGGTCTTGGCAGATAATCGTTATCTCGGAACAATCGCGCAGCGTATCATCATGCACTTCCAGAGCCAGCAAATGCCCGCCATCTTCCATATCGGTAATCAAATCGGCATGGCGAAGCTGGGCCTCGGTCGGAAAGCTCAGCCAATAGGCGTCGGATTGGCGGCGAATATAGGCTTTGGTTTTGCGGATGCTCCAATCCTTATCCAGCATTTGAGCAAAGGCGGTTTTGGCCCCGTCCAGCCTTTCGCCGCGCGCTGCCAATGCGGTGCCGGCATTAAACCGAGACGCCGTCTCGCCATAAAGCTCGCGCAAAAGCTGCGCCTTCCAGCCGTTAAAAACGCCCGGCCCGACGGCCTTAATATCCACCTCCGTCAGCACGAATAAATGATTGAGACGCTCCATGCTTTTCACCGTTTTGGCAAAATCCTCAACTGTGCGCGGGTCAGATAAATCGCGCCGCTGGGCAACATCACTCATCACCAAATGTTCCTGCACCAGCCATTCAGTAAGCGCCGTTTCGGCTTTTGAGAAACCCAAACGCGGGCCCAATTTGCGCGCAATGCGCGCGCCCGCAACCGAATGGTCTTCGGGGCGGCCTTTGGCAATATCATGCAGCAATGTCGCCAGATAAATGACCCGTCGATTGACCGCGCCATTGTTTAGCAGGCTGGTGGCCAGCGGGTGTTCATCGCGCACCGCGCCGCTTTCAATTTCGCGCAGCAAACCAAGGGCGCGCAGCAAATGCTCATCAGCCGTATAATGGTGATACATATTAAACTGCATCAGCGCGACAATGCGGCCAAAATCGGGAATGAAACGCCCCAAAACACCGGCTTCATTCATCCGTCGCAAAATCCGTTCCGGGTCGCGCTTTGAGGTCAGCAAGTCGAGAAATAATTTATTCGCCGTCGCGTCATCGCGCAGCGCCGCATTAATGAGATACGTGTTCTGGGTAATGGCACGCAGCGTATCGGGGTGAATATCAAGGCCGGTGCTGTCGGAGAGATGAAACACCCGAATGAGATTGACCGGGTCACGCGCAAAGCCGTCTTCGACTTCCATTTGCAACCGACCCGCCCCAATGGTGAAGCCATCAACCTGTTTTTGCCGCCGAAACAAGGCCGGCAGGCGCGCCGCAGCACGCGGCTTTTTTTGCGCCGCTTCCAGCGAGGCACAAAAAATGGCTGTCAGATCGCCGACATTTTTGGCCACCAGAAAATAACGCCGCATGAACTTCTCAACCGGCTTCATCGCCGCCGCATCTTTGGCTTCCTCAGCCGGATAGAAAAACTCAGCCAAGGGTTTTTGCAAATCAAAGCTCAAACGCTCCTGCGCCATATCGGTCAAAAAATGCAAATGGCAGCGCACATGCCAAAGAAAATCATCGCATTTTCGAAACAGCTTCAACTCATCTGCCGTCAACACACCAAGCCCGACCAAATCATCCAGCGCCTCGACCTGATAGCTGTATCGGGCAATCCAAAACAGCGTATTCAAGTCGCGCAATCCGCCTTTGCCCTCTTTCAAATTCGGCTCCACCAAATAGCGCGAGCGACCGGTTTTTTCATGCCGCTCATCGCGCTCCGCCAGCTTGGCGGTCACAAATTGGCGCGCCGAACCGCGCATGATTTTTGTCTGAAAAGCCTCGCGATAGCTGTCATAAACCGCGCCGCTGCCCCATAAAAAGCGACTTTCCAGCATCGCTGTGCGCACTGTCATATCGGCTTGGGCTTGGCTTACGCAATCGCTGATGGAGCGCGTGGCGTGTCCGACTTTCAGCCCCAAATCCCACAGAATATAGAGAATATATTCGACAAAACTCTCGCTTGTGGCATTGCGCTTATAGGGCAGTAAAAACAGTAAATCGATATCCGAATGGGGCGCCAAGCGACCCCGCCCATAGCCGCCAACCGCCACCACGGTAACTTGTTCGGCATCGGTCGGATTGGCGATATAGAGCACATCTTGAGTGACAAAATCGGCCAGCGCCGCCAGCATATCATCCATGCGCGCCGAGATGAGTTCGGCACATTTTGCGCCTTTTAATTTCTTTGCTTCCAAACCGTCACGCGCTTGAGCGCGGTCTTGGGTCAATTGCGCGCGCAAGGTCTCGAGCACGGCCATGCGCAGGGCTTTATCATCACCTTGATGGGTGGCGGCCAAGCCGCGCAAGGTGTCGCGCAAAGCCACCCTCGAATGAGGGCGGGCATGCGGCACGGATGTCTTAGCCTCTTTTTGGGCTTCTTTTTGGGCCTCTTTTTTTGCCGCTTTTTTTACCGGTTTTTTCGCCGCCTGTTTTGCCGCCTCTTTTGTCATAAGGGCAACCCTTTCTTGCAAGCTCTGCTGCCTTAATTACGCTTTTTAGGGGTCTGTTGCCCCTCATGTTCGAACATATAGCACGAATTGCGGCCAAATCACGGCCTGCTAATCATCGCCCTTATTATCGGCAATTTCTTGCAAGCGATACAACCAATCCAATGCTTCACGCGGGCTCAGCCGGTCGGGGTCAATGCCGGTCACCGCATCATGCAAGGCATTGCTTTTGGGCGGTTGCGGTGGGCGGGCTTCAAATAGCGGCAAGGCGTCAGCCAAATTATTGGCTGTTCCATTTTGCGTCGATGTGCCGGCGGCGTTATTTTCTTCAAGCTGCGCCAAGACATGGCGCGCGCGCGCCGTCACCGTATCGGGCAGGCCGGCCAATTCAGCGACATGAATCCCATAAGAGCGGTCAGCCGCACCGGCCCCGACCTCATGCAAAAACACCAATTTGCCCTCATGCTCGCGCACTTTCATCGAGGCATTGGCCAGCCCGTCCAAGCGGTCGGCCAGCGCGGTCAATTCGTGATAATGCGTGGCAAATAAAGTCCGGCAGCCGATCACTTCATGCAAATATTCAACCGCCGCCCAAGCCAAAGACAAGCCGTCAAAGGTCGCTGTGCCGCGTCCGATTTCGTCCAATATAACGAGCGCGCGCGGGCCTGCGCCGGTCAAAATCGCGGCGGTTTCCACCATTTCAACCATGAAGGTCGAGCGTCCCCGCGCCAAATCATCAGCCGCCCCGACCCGCGAATAAACCCGATCCACAATGCCGATATCGGCTTTGGCGGCAGGCACAAAACTGCCCATTTGGGCGATGATGGCGAGCAGCGCATTTTGCCGCAAAAAGGTCGATTTACCCGCCATATTCGGACCGGTGAGCAAGCTCATGCGCGGGCCTTCTTGGCCGGCGGCATCCAGCACGCAAGGATTGGCGATAAAGGGCGCAGCACTTTGCGCGCGCAAAGCCGCCTCCACCACCGGATGGCGACCGCCCTCAATCACAAATCGGCAATCATCATAAAGTTTTGGCGCGACCCAATTTTCGGCGCGCGCTTTTTGCGCCAATGCGGTGCTTACATCGACAATCGCCAACGCCGCGCCCAGCGCGTCAAGCCCGTCACGCGCGGCCAAAACCTGCGCCGTCAAATCGGCCAATATATCCAGCTCCAAAGCCAAAGCGGTTTCACCGGCGCGCGATATTTGTCCGGCCAGTTCGGCCAATTCGGCGGACGAAAACCGCACCGAGCTGGCCAGGGTTTGGCGATGGATAAACACGCCATCATGCGGCGCGCGCATCAGCTTATCGCCATGCGCGGCGGGCACATCAATATGAAATCCCAACACGCCATTATGTTTAATCTTCAGCGCCTTAATGCCGGTTTCTTCGCCATAGCGGTTTTGCAAAGCCGCAATAATGCGTCTGCTTTCATCGCGCAAAGCCCGCGCTTCATCAAGACCGGCATGAAAGCCGTCGCGAATAAATCCGCCATCGCGCGCCAAAAGCGGCAGGCTGTCGTCAAGCGCTGCGCTTAAATGAGCGCCCATATCGGCAAGCTTTTGGCTTTCGCGCCCCAGCGTCTCAATTTGCGTCGCCAATTCGCCCGCCGCCCCATGCGAGGTTTCCACCGAAGCGGCCAGCAGCCGCGCCGCAACCGCACGCGCCGCGCCCAATCCTTGCGCGATGGCGGCCACATCGCGCGGCCCGCCGCGTTGCATGGCCAAACGATTAAGCGCGCGCGCCATATCCGGTGTGGTCTTTAAGTGCGCTCTGATATCGGCGCCCAAATCGGCATCTGCGACAAACACGCCAACCGCCGCCAGCCGCGCCTCAATCAAGGCGCGCTCGGTTAAAGGCGCATTGAGGCGCGCTGCCAAAAGCCGCGCCCCGGCGGCAGTGACGCTCTCATCAATGGCCGCCAACAGACTGCCCTCGCGCGTGCCCGATAGGGTGCGGTTCAGTTCAAGATTGCTTCGCGTTGCCGCATCAAGCGCCATAATTTGTGCGTCACCCTCAAGGCGCGGCGCGCTGAGCGTGATTTGCGTGGCATATTGGGTGGCCTCGAAATAGGCGAGAATATGCGCGCAAGCGAGCGTGACCACCGCGCCCTCTGCTGCCCCTTCTGCCGTTAAGGCATCATGGCAGGCAACCCCAAAGCGCGCGCGCATCGCATCGGCAGCAGCCGGTGACGCCAAATCGCCAACCGGCGACAGCATAGGCGGATTGGCAGATGCATTGATGGACGCATTGACCTCCAAGCTGTCAGCCGAGGCATCTGAAAACGCCTGCGCGACGGCATCGGGAATGATGATTTCACGCGGCGCCAAACGCGCCAGCAATGCCGATAAATCAGCCCGATTTGTCTTGGCGACAAAAAATCCGCCGGTCGACATATCGGCCCAGGCCACCGCCCATTGGCCTGCCGTTTTGCCGTGCCCCGCATCTGCGGCGACATTGCCCAGGCAGGCAATGGCGGCAATAAAATTATCTGTCTTGGCGTCCAGCAGCGTCTCTTCGCTCAGCGTGCCGGCTGTTACCAAGCGCACCACCTCGCGGCGCACCACGGATTTGGCGCCGCGCTTTTTGGCGGCTGCCGGGTCCTCGGTCTGCTCGCAAATGGCGACCCTGAAACCGGCCTTAATGAGGCGCTGTAAATAACCCTCACTGGCATGATATGGCACGCCGCACATCGGCACGGCTTGCCCCAAATGCGTGCCGCGATGGGTCAGGGTAATGTCCAATGCGGCGGCGGCAGCCACGGCATCGTCAAAAAACAATTCGTAAAAATCGCCCATGCGATAGAATAAGAGCGCGTCGGCATGTGCCGCCTTAATCTCCAAAAACTGCGCCATCATCGGGGTCACCCGGTCGGGCGATTTCGATGCGGCGGGTTTTTTCGGCTTTTCAGCTTCTGGTGCGGCAGGTGACATACAAAGAGTTTAGCAAAGCTGGCGACATGAAACACGCGCCAACACGCCGATAAAGGCCGAAATCAGTAAAAAGCTGTTGAATTTATTTTGTTTTTCTTTTCCGCCTCGCCTTGTTTTTACCGCCCCGACCCCGTAAAAGCCGTAAATTAGAGATAAGTCAGAGACTGTCATGAGTGATACGGAAAAAAACTTCACCGATGAGGAAGCGCTGCGCTTCCATACACGCGGCAAGCCGGGCAAGCTTGAAATCAGCCCCACCAAACCGATGGCGACCCAGCGGGATCTCTCGCTGGCCTATTCGCCGGGTGTCGCCGTGCCGGTGCAAGCCATTGCCGATAATCCTGATGCTTCATATGACCTCACCGCGCGCGGCAATATGGTCGCCGTGGTTTCCAATGGCACAGCCATTTTGGGCTTGGGCAATTTGGGCGCGCTGGCCTCCAAACCGGTGATGGAGGGCAAGGCGGTTTTGTTCAAACGTTTTGCCGATGTTGACAGTATCGACCTCGAACTGGACACGGAAGACCCGCAAGAAATTGTCGATGCGGTGAAATTTATGGGCCCCAGCTTTGGCGGCATTAATCTGGAAGACATTAAAGCGCCCGATTGCTTTATCATTGAAAGCCAGTTGCGCGAACTGATGGATATTCCGGTTTTCCATGATGACCAGCACGGTACGGCGATTATTTGCGCCGCCGGTCTCATCAATGCGCTGCATCTGACGGGCAAGGATATTAAACAGATTAAAGTCTGCGTGAATGGCGCGGGCGCGGCCGGCATTGCCTGTTTGGAGCTGATTAAAGCCATGGGTGTCGGCGCCAATAATGCGATTTTATGCGACACGAAAGGCGTGATTTATAAAGGCCGCAAAGAGGGCATGAACCAATGGAAATCAGCCCATGCCGCTGACACCAAAGCGCGCAGCCTGAGCGACGCCATGCAAGATGCAGATGTATTTTTGGGTCTGTCCGTGAAGGGCGCGGTGACCGAGGATATGGTCAAAGCGATGGCCGATAATCCGATTATTTTTGCGATGGCCAATCCGGACCCGGAAATTACGCCCGAAGAAGTCGCCGCCATTCGCGATGATGCCATTATGGCGACCGGTCGCTCGGATTATCCCAATCAGGTGAATAATGTTTTGGGCTTTCCCTATATTTTTCGCGGGGCGCTCGATGTGCGCGCCACGACAATTAATGATGATATGAAAATCGCTTGCGCCGAGGCGCTGGCCATGTTGGCGCGTGAAGATGTGCCCGATGAAGTGGCCGCCGCCTATGATGGCGAGCGTCCGCGTTTTGGCCCGCGCTATATTATTCCGGTGCCGTTTGACCCGCGCTTGATTAGCGAAATCCCGCCGGCTGTGGCGCGTGCGGCGATGGATAGCGGGGTTGCGCGCGCGCCGATTGTCGATATGGACGGCTATCAAGCCCGCCTGAAAGCGCGCCTCGACCCGACCGCCAGTTCGATACAAATCATCATGAATAAATCCAAGCAAAATGCGAAGCGGATGATTTTTGCCGAAGGCGAGCAAGAACAAGTTATCCGCGCCGCCATTGCCTATAAGGATTTGGGGCTGGGCGAGCCGGTGCTGGTCGGCACGGAAAATATCGTCCGAGAAAATATGAGCGCGCTGGGACTTGACGCGCGCGATGATATTGAAATTCGCGACACACGCGCCTCTGACCGCATTGGCGATTACAGCGCATTTTTGTTTGAGCGGCTGCAACGCCAGGGCATGTTGATGCGCGATTGCGAGCGCATGGTATCCAATGACCGCAATATTTTCGGGGCCTGTGCGTTGGCGCGCGGCGATGCCGATGCGATGGTCACCGGCGTTACGCGGTCTTATTCCATCACGCTGGAAGAGGTGTCGAAAGTGATTGACCCGCGCGCCGGACAGCGCGTCATGGGGGTTTCCATGCTGATTGCGCGCGGCGGGCGCACGGTCATGGTTGCCGACACAAATGTTATTGATATGCCAAGCGCCGAAGAGCTGGCCGATATAGCCTGCCAAAGCGCGGCCACGGCGCGGGCGCTGGGCCATGAGCCCCGCGTCGCCATGCTGGCTTATTCGACCTTTGGTCATCCTGAGGGCGACCGTTCGGTCTATGTGCGCGAGGCGGTTAAACTGCTTGATGAGCGCGGCGTTGATTTTGAATATGAAGGCGAAATGGCGGCAGATGTCGCGCTGAACCGCGAAGCCATGCAGCGTTATCCGTTTTGTCGCCTGACAGAACCGGCCAATGTGCTGGTCATGCCGGCCATTCACTCGGCTTCCATATCAACCAAAATGCTTGAAGAGCTTGGTCAAGCCACGCTTATCGGACCGATTTTGATCGGCCTTGAGCGGCCGGTGCAAATTGCCCGCATCGGCGCGACCGCAACGGAAGTATTGAACATGGCGGCGCTGGCCGCTTATGGGCTGGAAACCATTTAGTCATTTTCGGGTCTTTGGCCGCGCGATGAAAACTAATGCCCGCGCCAGACCAGCGCGGTGGCAATATCCTTATCCGCCAAAGCCTCGCGACCGGCCAATAGGCCCAAACCCTGTATCAGGCGCGGCGCGCTTCAATGGCATCGAGTATCATCTCGGCAATATCGGGGCCGCCAAAAGCCTTAATTTCGCGAATACAGGTCGGGGAGGTGACATTAATCTCTGTCAACTGTCCGCCAATCACATCAATGCCGGCAAAAATAATGCCCATATTTTTCAGCGTCGGGCCGATTTGCGCGGCGATTTCCTTGTCGCGCGCATCAAGCTCAATGGCTTGCGGCGCGCCGCCCACATGCACATTGGCGCGCGCATCGCCATCGGCAGGCACACGGTTCAAGGCGCCGACAGCCTCCCCTTCAACCAAAATCACCCGCTTATCACCGGCGCGAATGGCCGGCAAATAGGCTTGCGCGATTATCGGCTCGGGGGCGGCGGCACCATCCAGAAGCGCATCCATCAGCGCCCCGAAATTTTCATCATCACCGCGCAAACGAAACACGCCCGCCCCGCCATTGCCGAAAACCGGTTTCAGAATAATATCGCCATGCTGTGCGCGGAAATCGGTCAGGGCTTGTCGGTCGCGCGTCATCAGCGTCGGCGGCAGCAAACCCTCAAAGCGCACGGGGAATATTTTTTCCGGCGCATTACGCACGGCGACCGGGTCATTCACCACCAAAACCTCAGGGTGAATACGCTCTAAAAAATGCGTCGCGGAAATATAATTCATGTCAAAAGGCGGGTCTTGGCGCATCAAGACCACATCCATCTCACGCAAATCCGTCAGTCGGGCCTCGCCCAGCTTGAAATGCGCGTCTTTTTTATCAGCCACTTTTAACGGGCTGAGACGCGCCGACACAATGCCGTCCAGCATGGAAAGCGCGTCGGGGGTATAATAAAATAATTGATGGCCGCGCCCCTGCGCCGCCAAAGCCAGCGCAAAAGTCGTATCACCGACAATATCAATATCGGCAATCGGGTCCATTTGAATGGCGATTTTCAAGCTCATAAACGCTCCTTCAGTGACGACAGTTTCGGGCATATCGCGCTGCGGCTCAAGCGGAAAGCGGGGCGGTGAGCATTATACCGCGAAAACCGCGCGCATCGACTTAGGCGGCGCGACAATGCGATAGCCTTTCACGCGCAGCCAAAAAATCGCGACACGCTCAGCGCGCC
>FZLQ01000043.1 GCA_900197605.1 Phyllobacteriaceae bacterium Water-Bin73 | reverse complement strand
CCGGTAATATGCAAGAGCGGCAAATCATCTTCATACCGCGCCGCGATTAGCGCAAACAATGCCGCCAGCGCACCATCGGCCTGATGAATGTCGCCAAACCCCGCCGCTCGCAAAGCCAGCGCAGTTTGCGGGCCAACCGCAAAAGCCGGCCGCGCGTGCCATTGCGCCATCTCATGATCGCGTTGGCGTTTCGGCAATTGCGCCAAATGCGCCATCAAGGCGCGCACGCCATTGGCGCTGGTCAAGGCCAGCCCGCCATGCCGGTCGGCCTTGGGCAAAGCGACAGCGTTGAGCTCTATCTCAATCATCGGCGAAATGATAACATCGTGGCCCTGCGCGGCCAAAATATCAGCCAAGCCGACGGCGTCCAATGCCGGTCGGGTGACCAAGAGGCGCATTATCCGGCGACCAAATGCGGGGCTTGGCGGCGCAACGCCGCGCCCGCCTCGCGTCCCATCTGCGCGGCATCGGCAAGCGTGGCGCGCGGCGCGCTGACGCTTATCTCGACCATATCGCTGCCATTTTCGGCCAGCAGGCGACCGTGCATATATAGAGTGTCGTCTTTTATTTCAGCCAAAGCGGCAATCGGGGTGCGGCACGAGCCGTCCAGCGCGTTCAAAAAAGCCCGCTCAGCCGTGACGCATTGAGCCGTATCGGCGCAATGCAGCGGCGCGAGCAGTGCCAAAATCGCGTCATCATTTGCCCGACATTGCACCGCCAAAGCACCCTGTCCGGCAGCCGGCAGCATGGTTTGCGTATCGAGGCGCAGCGCGCCGGTCGGGGTCATATCAAGCCGCGCCAATCCGGCAACGGCCAGCAAGGTGGCATGCATATCGAGCGCAACTAATTTGGCCAGCCTTGTGCCGACATTGCCGCGTAACACAGAAATTTTAAGGTCGGGGCGCGCGCGCCATAATTGAGCTTGGCGGCGCAGCGAGGCGGTGCCGATATGCGCGCCTTCGGGCAAGTCGGATAAATCAGTGACGACAACGCCATCGCGCGGCACCAGCATATCGGCAGCATCGGCGCGCGGCAATATCGCCCCCAGCACCAAGCCGTCCGGGTCTTGCGTCGGTAAATCTTTCAGACTGTGGACGGCAAGGCTCAGCGACCCGTCCAATAATCCGGCTTCAAGCTCTTGCGTGAACAGGCCCTTGCCGCCCAATTCCGACAATTTGCCGTCAAGCGCGCGATCGCCTTTGGTCGATATTTTGCGCCATTCAATAGCCGCCGCATCCAGCCCATGCGCGGCGCAAATTTGCGCGGCCACCATATCGCTTTGCCGCAAGGCCAAAGGCGAGGCGCGTGTGCCGATAATAATCTGTTGTGCCGCCAAAACCGTTCCCATTATCCCGCCGCCCCAAATGCCGCGACAAACCTTGCGCCGCATATCCAGTCATTTATATAGGGCTATAAGTAAGACACTAACTTAAGACATTATATAAAGAGATGACATGCGGGCGTCCCTTAGGCTCATCTCATAGCAAGGAAACTGATGGCGGCAAACCATATATATGTATTGGGGCTTGAAACCAGCTGCGACGAAACCGCCGCCGCGATTGTCGACGTGCCGGTCAAGAACGGTGCACCGAACGGGGCCGGTCGGATTTTGGCCAATCAGGTTTTAAGCCAGATTGAGACCCATGCGCCCTATGGCGGTGTCGTGCCCGAGCTGGCGGCGCGCGCTCATTTGAGCCATCTCGACGGCCTGATTGCTGCCGCGCTTAACCAAGCCGATATGACGTTGCATGATATGGACGCGATTGCCGCAACTGCCGGACCGGGACTGATTGGCGGGGTGCTGATCGGGCTGACCACCGGCAAAGCTTTGGCGCTGGCGGCGCAAAAACCGTTTATCGGCGTCAATCATTTAGAGGGCCATGCGCTATCGGCACGGCTGACCGAGCCGGTCGGCTTTCCCTATTTGCTGTTGCTGGTCTCGGGCGGGCATTGCCAATTATTGGCCGTCACCGGGCTGGGCGATTACACCCTATTGGGGCAAACCCGCGATGATGCGGTCGGCGAGGCTTATGACAAGGCGGCCAAATTAATGTCGCTCGGCTATCCGGGCGGGCCTGAAATAGAACAGCGCGCGCGCCACGGCAATCGCACCGCCCATGCCCTGCCGCGCCCGCTTTTGGCCGATAATCGCGCCGATGAAAACGGCTTGCCAAAAAATTGTGATTTTTCCTTTTCCGGTCTCAAAACCGCTTTGCGCCAAGCCACTGAAAAAGCCGCGCCTTTGGACGACGCCAAAGTCGCCGATTTGGCCGCCTCATTTGAGGCCGCCGTGGCCGACTGTCTGAGCACGCAAACGCGCCGTGCCATGCAGCTATTTCGCCACCGCCTGTCTTCTGCCGACCGGCTTAATCTGGTGGTCGCCGGTGGGGTTGCCGCCAATCAATATTTGCGCGACGCCCTGCGCGCGGCAGCTGAGGCCGAAAATTTTGCCCTATTTGTGCCGCCGCCCGGCCTGTGCACGGATAATGCGGCGATGATTGCCCGCGCCGGTGCCGAGCGGTTCATCGCCGGACAGATAGACGCCGCGCCAATGGCGACACCGGCCCGCGCGCGCTGGCCGCTATCCGACTGAAACCGCATAAATCTTCAAAAAATGATTAAAAAAATGGCTCCGATGGGGGAGGACCATCGGAGCCTGTTTTTGGCCTGGAGGGAGGCCGTTTGTAATCATAATGGGAGAGTTATGATTACTCATCGTCTATCGGAGGGAGGGTTCCTTAGACGATGCTAATTCCTGCGACCGTGTGGGTGACAAGTGCCACGCCATAAAGAGCCAAAAGGGCTGATGCAAGGGCCGGAGCGCTTACAAACGATGTCAGGGAGAAAATACGTTTCATCATGGTTCTGGTCTCACTGCGTTTCGGTTTCATCTTCTATAACGTGGTTGGACAAACAATCCTGTCGCCGCGCTATGCCTATTATATAGCATGCCCGATAATAAAAAACAATGAATAAATTGAATTTTATTCAATATTTTTTGCGACAGTTTTGTGACGCTATAAGCCATTGTTTAATATATGTTTTTAGGATTTTGGCCAAAAAAATAGCCCGTTACGGGCCGATGAAATTACATTTTTTTTGATATTTTTTTACGAAGAAACCTCTTCAGTGCCGGTTTTCATCTCATTTTCATTGCGGTTTTCTGTGTCCGACGCCGCCACCGCACTGGCGGCAAAAGACAGCGCGGTTGTCTCGTCGGGAATCTGCGTCTCTGCCACCGCATGGCCCTCACTGGTTGGCATCAGGCCGCGCATAATCACGGTCATCACATGCGCCAATTCGCGCTCCAGCTCGGCCAATGTTTGATTGGTAAATAGCTGGGCATAGCGATATTTGGTGGTTGCGGCGTGCAGCGCAATGGTTGTCGCCGGCACATTATCGACCATAAACTCGCCCGAGGCTTGCCCTTCATGCAAAATGCGCTGAAAGACGCGGCGCTCGCGGCGCAGGCTTTCAATTTGAAATTGCGGGCGATCCGATACGACAATTTGGGCCAGCTCAAGCGTTTTCGGCTGATTTTCCAGCAGATGAAACGTATAGCGCAAATCGGCAAACACCACTTCCTCGAGGCGTTGGCGCGATGAGCGCAGCGGACAATCAAGCACCGCCTCAATCACCTCAACCGCGCTTAAGGCTTCGCGTCGCGCAATCTCCACCGCAATATCAATCTTGCCTTTGAAAAAGCGATAAATATTACCCGGCGACATGGCGCAATCTTCCGCCAATTCTGCGATGGTGGTTTTGGGATAGCCATAATGGCTAAAACGCTCGCGCGCCGCGACAATGATTTTCTCGCGAGTGGTATCTGACTCAGACATAGGTTCTTTTACCCCCGAAAGAATGAACAATCAATAAATTATTCACTGACCCATTCCCAACTGTCCACATGCTGCTTTTGCCGCTTCTCACCGGCAAGAGGCTTGCAAGTTTCTCGACAGGCGGTTAATCGTGAGACCATAGGCTATGTTGCATAGGCTATGTTGAGACGGCTTATGACAAGCCGGGCCGGGAGATCTGCGTCATGTCCAAACACCAAACTGACCCTCATCACACCCCCCAAATCGCGGTGCTGGGCGCCGGTGCTTGGGGCACGGCTTTGGCCTGCGTCTTGGCGCATAAACATGCGCGGGTCACGCTTTGGGCCAATGAGACTGAAACAATGACAGCAATTAATCGCCAGCATGAGAACACGGCGTTTTTGCCCGAGATTCCCCTGCCGGAAAATATTCATGCCACGGACCGGCTGGCCGATTTGGCCGCAGCCGATATAATTTTAATGGTTGTGCCGGCGCAATTTGCCCGTCCGGTTCTGGCTGATCTGGCCGCGCTAAACGATAAAGCCGCTTTGGTGTTATGCGCCAAAGGCATTGAGCGCGACAGCCTTAAGCTTATGTCCGATGTCGCGCTGGACTATGTCAGCGCCGACCGCTTGGCGGTTTTATCGGGCCCCAGCTTTGCCGCCGATGTGGCGCGCGGCCAACCGACGGCGGTTACCTTGGCGTGTGCCGATGCGGCGCGTGGCGATTGGCTGGCCAGCCATATTGGCGCGGCGCATTTTCGACCCTATTTGAGCGATGATATTATCGGTGCTGAAATTGGCGGAGCGATTAAGAATGTGCTCGCCATTGCCTGCGGCATTGTGATGGGCAAGGGCTTGGGCGAAAGCGCGCGCGCCGCCATAACGGCGCGGGGCTTTGTTGAAATGTCACGTTTGGGCGTCGCTTTGGGCGCACAAAGCGACACGCTGAACGGGCTGTCCGGATTGGGCGACCTGATTTTGACCTGCGGCAGCGATAGCTCGCGCAATTTTTCATTGGGCCGCGCGCTGGGCGAAGGGGCTGACGCCGCCACTGTTTTGGGCGCGCGCAATTCGGTTTCAGAAGGCGCGATGAGCGCCGCCGCGGTGAGCGCTTTGGCCGACAAACACGACCTTGATATGCCGATCTGCCGTGCTGTTGATGATGTGGTGAACGGTGCGCGCCGTGTCGATGAGGCCATTTTGAGCTTGCTTGCGCGCCCGTTTACACGCGAGAAATAAACCCTGAGTGAGGAGACAAGAATGTATTTGATTATGGCTTTTGATAAACCCGATAGCGCCGCGCTGCGGCTCGAAACCCGTCCGGCGCATGTTGAATATGTGCTGGAGCAAGGCGGCATGCTGCTTGGCGGCCCGTTTATGAGCGATGATGGCGAGACCATGACCGGCTCAATGCTGATCCTCGACACACAAGACCGCAGCGTCGCCGAAGCCTTTGTGGCGGGCGACCCCTATAATAAGGCCGGTCTTTTCGACAAGGTTGAAATTCGCCGTTGGTCACATTTAATCGGCGGGCTTTCTGACCCCAATTCGACCGCCTCCAACGCATAAGGGAAACGCGCAATGGCTTATTGGCTTTTCAAATCCGAGCCCAATACATGGGGCTGGCAAGACCAGCTCGACCGCAAAGGCAAGGGCGAGCATTGGGACGGGGTCAGAAATTTTCTGGCCAATAAACATATGAAGACCATGAAGCTGGGCGATAAGGGCTTCTTTTATCACTCGGTCAATGAAAAGCGCATTATGGGCACGGTGGAAGTGATTAAAGAACATTACCCCGACCATACGGACGACAAAGGCCGCTTTGGCATGGTCGATATTGTGGCACTGGAAACCGCCGCCCATCATGTCACTCTGGCCGAAATAAAGGCCGACCCGAAGCTGGAGGATATGGTGCTGGTCAATAATTCGCGGCTTTCCGTGCAGCCGGTGACGGCGAAAGAATGGCGATATGTCTGCAAGCTGGCCGGGCTCAACCCCAATGCCGAAAACCCCTATACATAAAAAGCCGACCCCGTCTGCCAATACCCAAGCTGATTGGTGGCCGGCCGAGACCCGCATGGTGTGCGCCGTGGCTGATATGCCGGAAAATGGTGCGCGCGGCTTTACCCTGACCGGTGCCGATAAAAACCAACGGCTTGATATTATTATTTGGCTTACGGGCAATGGGCGTGAGGCCGTGCTGCGCGGCTTTGTCAATAAATGCCCGCATATGGGCCTGCCCCTTGAAACTTTTCCTGACCGCTTTTTATCGGCCGATGGCGAACGCCTTATTTGCTCGGCGCATGGCGCGCAATTTGATTTTGACGGCGCGTGTTTTGCCGGCCCGTGCAAGGGCGCGCATTTATATCCGCTCGACCTCGGGATTGAAAATGGGGTGATTATTCTCCCACCTCAAAACCCGCATCAAAACCCGCCTCAAAAATAATCGCCGTGTTACGCGAAAGCCGTGTCTTGTTCGCGGGCGCATGGTTCGATATATTCAACCGGCAAAATAAGAAGCGATAGGGGGAGCTCAAATGTCCGAAGATCAAATTTTCGCCGTGCCAAAAGCCATTGCCGATAATGCGCTGGTGAATGACGCGCAATATCAGGAAATGTATCAAGCCAGCCTCGACGACCCTGATGCGTTTTGGGCCAAACACGGCCAACGCCTCGATTGGATGCGCCCCTATACAAAAGTCAAAAACACCCATTACGGCAAAGATGATGTGTCGATTAAATGGTATGAGGACGGCACGCTCAATGCTTGCGTCAATTGCGTTGACCGCCATTTGGCCGATAAGGGCGACCAGACCGCAATTATTTGGGAGGGCGATGAGCCCGACCAAGACGCCAAAATCACCTATCAAGAATTGCACGATGAAGTGTGCCGTTTCGCCAATGTGCTGAAAGCGCAAGGCGTTAAAAAAGGCGACCGCGTGACGATTTATATGCCGATGATACCCGAAGCCAGTTGCGCCATGCTGGCTTGCGCGCGCATTGGCGCGGTGCACTCAGTGGTGTTTGGCGGCTTTTCGCCCGATGCTTTGGCCGGACGTATTCTCGATTGCGACAGCACGTGCGTCATCACCGCCGATGAGGGCGTGCGCGGCGGCAAAAAAATTCCGCTGAAAGCCAATACCGATGCCGCGTTGGCCCAATGCCCCGATGTCACCAGCGTGATTGTTGTTGAGCGCACCGGCGCGGGCGTGGCGATGCAAGACGGGCGCGATGTTTGGTACCACGCAGAAAAAGCCAAAACCGATGCCGATTGTCCGGCGGAAGAAATGAACGCCGAAGACCCGCTCTTCATTCTTTATACCTCCGGCTCGACCGGCAAGCCGAAAGGCGTGTTGCACACAACCGGCGGCTATATGGTGTACGCCTCAATGACGCATGAATATGTGTTTGATTATAAAGACGGCGATATTTATTGGTGCACGGCGGATGTCGGCTGGGTGACCGGTCACTCTTATATTGTCTATGGGCCGCTGGCCAATGGCGCGACCACCTTAATGTTTGAGGGCGTGCCGAATTATCCGGATAATTCGCGCTTTTGGGCGGTTTGCGACAAGCATCAAGTCAATATTTTCTATACCGCGCCGACCGCTTTGCGCGCCCTGATGCGCGAAGGCGACGGGCCGGTGAAAGCCACCAAGCGCGACAGCCTGCGCCTATTGGGCTCGGTCGGTGAACCGATAAATCCGGAAGCCTGGCTATGGTATTATAATGTCGTCGGCGAGGGCAAAAGCCCGATTGTCGATACTTGGTGGCAAACCGAGACGGGCGGTATTCTCATCACGCCCCTGCCCGGCGCCACGGCGCTGAAACCGGGCTCGGCAACACGGCCTTTTTTCGGCGTCAAACCGATGCTGGTCGATGCCGATGGCAAGGAATTGACGGGCGCGGCCTCGGGCAATTTATGCATTACCGATAGCTGGCCCGGGCAAATGCGCTCGGTCTATGGCGACCATAAACGCTTTATCGAGACTTATTTTGTGCAATATCCGGGCACTTATTTCACCGGCGATGGCTGTCGGCGCGATGAAGACGGCTATTATTGGATTACCGGTCGCGTTGATGATGTGCTGAACATCTCCGGTCACCGCCTCGGCACGGCAGAGGTTGAAAGCGCGTTGGTGGCGCATAGCCAAGTGGCAGAAGCCGCCGTGGTAGGCTATCCGCATGATATTAAAGGGCAGGGCATTTATTGCTATGTCACCTTAAATGCCGGTCTCGAGGGCGATGATGCGTTGAAAGCCGAGCTGGTCAAATGGGTCAGAAAAGAGATTGGCCCGATTGCCTCGCCCGATCTCATTCAATTCGCCCCCGGCCTGCCCAAGACGCGCTCGGGCAAAATCATGCGGCGTATTTTGAGAAAAATTGCCGAAGATGATTTTTCCAATCTCGGCGATACCTCAACTTTGGCCGACCCGGCGGTGGTTGATGATTTGATTGAGAACAGGCAAAACCGCGCCGACTAATTTAATATCGGCTTAGGCGCACCATTTGGCTTTCCGTCCGCGATAGGGCTTGGCGAGATTTTCTGCCAAGAGCGCGGCGGACAGGCTATCGCCATCTTTCATCTGCGCTGTCGCCAACACGCGACCGGCATAGGTGCCGTAATGCACGCGCACAAGCTGGGTTTGGTTTTCCTTGAGCCATTTTTCGGCAAAGGCTTTGGCCTGTTGCGCCAGCTTTTTTTCTGCCGCGCATTTGCCCCGCATTTCCGGTGTATCAATCCCTTTTAAGCGCACTTTCACCGTCACGGTTTGACCCAGCCAAATTTTTACTCTGGCGCGAAACGTGTCGCCATCAATCACTTCGACCAGCTCAAAATCAAACGGGCCGGCCAAAACCTCTTTGGCCTGCGCGGCGCTCATCAGCGGCCACAAAAATAAAACACAAATCACACTCAAAACGCGCATTTTCAAACTCCCTCAACTTTCGGCCTCAACCCGACGCAAGTGTCGGGTCGGGCTACATTCCCTGAAACCAGAGATGTCCTTCTTATTTCCCTTACGGGTATTCTATTAGGCAGAGACCCGGCCGAGGTCGGTTCTCCGGTTTCATATAGAAATGTAGCCAAAAATAAGTTAACGCGATTGCATAGAGGCTTCTAGCAACCTGCGGTTGAAATACGAAATCGAGCTTAAAAATCGGCTTTTGGAAATCAGGCCTTAAAAATCAGAAACAATGCCGGCTTTTTCCCAATCGCCATAACGTGTCGGCTCGGGGCCGTCTTGGCCGCCCTTTTCTTTCGGGCGCGGGCCCGCTCTGACACCGGCGCGGCGCGCGGCGGCTTCGGCCAGTGCCTGTTCTTGGGCCTGTTCTTTAGCGGCTTTCTTTTGCTGCTCAGAAGATGCGTCTTGGGTATCGTCATTTGTCATCTTCCTTATATGGGGGCTTGCCGTGCGCGCGGCAAGGTGGTGTAACCGCGACATGAATTCGCAAGATAAAAAACCCCCGCAAAAAGGCCGCGGCAAAACCGGTGCGCGCCGCGCCGCCGCCACCATGCTGGCCGCCATTGAGCGCGGCAAGACGCTGGATGAAGCGCGCGACAAGCTGGTTGATTTGCGCGATAGCGACCGCAATTTGGCCGATGCGATTGCGCAAGCTACGCTTCGGCATTATGGAGAGATTGACGTGCTGCTGCGCCATCATGTCAAAAAAATGCCGCCGCTCAGTTCTTTGGCACGGCCTTTATTGGCGATTGGCGCGGCGCAATTGATTTACATGAATGTGCCATCGCATGCCGCCTTGCACGAAACCGTTTCGGCAACAGGACGGCGCGAGCAACCCTATCGCGGTCTGATTAATGCCGTGCTGCGCAATATTGCGCGCTCCCAAGAGGCTGATAAGCTGCCCGCACCCGACCCGCTATTAAACCTGCCCGAATGGCTCAAAGAAAATTGGCTGGATTTTTATGGGGCCGAGAAAACCGCCGCCATTGCGGCCTCTTTGGCCGATGTGCCCATGCTTGATTTATGTTTCAAATCCGCCGCCGCCGCCGAAAGCTGGCTGGCCCAACATGGCGCCCAATATAAGGGCGAGGCTGTTGGCCCGACCCATATACGCTTGCATGACAGCAGCGATGTCACGGCGCTGGCCGGTTTCACCGAGGGTGATTTTTGGGTGCAAAACGCCGCCGCCGGTCAGCCCGCCGCGCAGCTTATCGCCCAAATCAGCGCGCCCGCTCATGTGCTGGATATATGCGCCGCGCCGGGCGGCAAGACGCTGCAATTGGCGGCAGCCGGTCACCGCGTCACCGCATTGGATATATCACAATCGCGCCTTCAAAGATTGGCCGAAAATTTTACGCGCACACAATTGCACCAGCAACTTGACGCGACGGTTTGCGCCGATGCGCTGGATTGGACGCCGCCTGACGCATTTGACGCCATTTTATTGGACGCGCCCTGCACCGCCACCGGCACGCTGCGTCGCCACCCTGATGTTTTGCGCCATCGCAAGCCCGGGCAAATGGCCAAGCTGGTCGCGTTGCAAGCCGCCCTATTGGCGCGCGCCGCCGATTGGTTAAAGCCCGATGGCGTGCTGGCCTATAGTGTGTGTGCGCTGCAACCGCAAGAAGGCGAGGCGCAAATGGCTGCGTTTTTGGAAAGCCGCGCCGATTTCACGCGCGTGACCACCGATGCGCCGAGCCGGTTTACACCCGATGAGAATATGGACGGGTTTTTTATCGCCCTGCTGCGTAAAGGTCGCTAACGCCCTTAAGGGCTTTGCGAGCGCGCTGGGCGCTGATGCGCCTTATCGGCGCGGCTAAAAAACCTCTGAATAAGGCTTTTTATATGACCGCTTGGGCGCGGCGCGCGCTTGTCCCTAGCGGCAAAACACTTTATTCACATTCTAGAGTTATAAACCGGTCGTCCGAAACGAGACCACCGGCCCGCAACATTTGAAAATGGCTGAAGAACATGGCTGATATCAAAATCTCCCCTTCTATTCTGTCTGCTGATTTTGCCCGTCTGGGCGAGGAAGTTGCAGCGATTTGCGCCGCCGGTTGCGATTATGTGCATGTCGATGTGATGGATGGGCATTTTGTGCCAAACCTCACCATTGGGCCTGATGTCGTCAAGGCACTGGCGCCGCATGCCTCTAAACCGCTTGATGTGCATTTAATGATTGCGCCGGTGGACCCCTATATCAGCGCCTTTGCTGAGGCGGGTGCCGCAATCATTACCTTTCACCCCGAAGCCGGCCCGCATCCCCATCGCACGGCGCAAGCGATTAAAGCCGCCGGATGCAAAGTCGGCGTGTCGCTCAATCCGGCAACGCCGGTTAGTGTGCTCGACAGTCTCATGGGCGATATTGATCTCATTCTTGTGATGTCGGTCAATCCGGGCTTTGGCGGCCAGAGCTTTATTGAAAGCCAGCTTGAGAAAATCAAAACCCTGCGCGCCATGATTGATGCCAGCGGGCGCGATATTGAATTGGAAGTTGATGGTGGCGTCAATCGCGACACCGCGGCGCGGGTTATTGAGGCCGGCGCGTCCATGCTGGTTGCCGGAACGGCTACATTTCAGGGCGGCCCTGATAAATATGCCGAAAATATTTCCGCTTTGCGTGAAGCTGCGGTGCGCTAATGGCGCGTGCGCAGCGTCTCGCCTCGCGCTTTGAAACGCTGTCTGTCAGCGCCGCCAAATTGAGGCAAAATCTGACCCTTGCTTTTTATCGCTCACCCTTCGGGCGCGGCCTTTGGCGCGGCACCAATGAGCCGACCCTATTTGATTATCCAAATGCCTTACGCCCGGGCCACGGCTTGCGTGGGGAAAGCTGGCTGGCCGGGGATTATTCCCTGCCCGGCGGGGTGATGCACGCCCCCGGGCAATCGCCGTTTGAAATTATTCCCCCGACCACGCAATGGCGCAACAGCCTGCACAGCTTTGACTGGCTGCCCGATTTATTGGCCGTTGCCAATGGCGGCGGGCATCAGGCCGCGCGCGCGGCGATATTGCATTGGGCGCTGGCGGCTTATGTGCATCAACGCGCAACCATGCGTCCGGCTTTGGTCGGGCGGCGGCTGATGCGTTGGGCGCAAGCGCTGTCTGAAGTGCGAAGCGGTTTTGACGGTCAAGCCCTGGCGGCAATCCATACCAGTTTTTCGACGCAAACCCGTTGGCTGGAAAAGCTGGCAACGCAATGCGATGACGGCATTGACCGCTTGCATGCCGCGCTTGGCCTGACGCTGGCGGCTTGCGCCTTGCCGCAACAAGGCCAAATGCTGCGCTATGGCATGGATTTATTGAGCCGCGAAATCCGCCGTCAAATTTTGCCCGATGGCGGACACGCCTCGCGCAATCCGGCGCTGCTGGCTGATTTGCTGGCCGATTTAATGGCCCTTGAAGCCGTCTTAAAAGCGCGCCAAGTCGAATTGCCGAGCGCCATTGCAACGGCGCGCAGCCGCATGCAAACCCTGCTCGCCATGCTGCGCCACAAGGATGGGCATTTGGCGGTGTTTCAAGGCGGGCTTGAAAGCCATATTGGCAATCTTGATGCGGTGCTGGGTCAGGGCCGCGCCAAAACCGCCAAGCCCATTAGTTTCGCCCAGAAAAGCGGCTATCAGCGGCTGGAGGCGGGCAATAGTTGCGTGCTGATTGATGTCGGCGAACCGCCGCGCGGCACGCATTCCATCGCCACCCATGCCGCGCCTTTGGCGTTTGAAATGAGCCATGGCGGCGACCGGCTGATTGTGAATTGCGGGCCGAATTTGGTGCATGGCGCGGATTGGCAATTGGCTGCGCGCGGCTTGGCGGCACATTCGACCTTGGCTTTTGATGCCGATGTCGCCGACCCGTTTTTACGCACCGGCATTGGTGCGCGCCGCTTGGGGCCGCGCGTGACCGGCGATGGATGGCATGTCACCAGTCGCCGCGTCGAGGATAAAAGCGGCGTTTGGCTGGAAACCAGTCATACGATTTTTTTAGAGACGCATGGTGTGCGCCATAATCGACGCTTTTTTATCGATGCCGCCGGTGAGGATATTCGCGGCGAGGATTTGCTGCTGGCCGATATGAACCATATGGCGCGGGAGGGCGCGGCCTTTCATTTACGCTTTCATCTGCACCCGAAAGTCAAAGCCAGCCTGCAAGGCGGGGGCGATTCGATATTGCTGCTGACCCCGGCCGGTCATGGCTGGCAGTTTCGACTGGCCAGTGATGCGACCGGCGATTTACGCATTGAAGACAGCGTCTATATGGGCCAAAGCGGCGTGCCGCAACGCTGCCAACAAATTACGGTGCAGGGGCGTTTGGCGCATGGCGATACGCTGATGCGATGGGCGTTGCGTTATGCCGGTCGTCAAACCGGTCGCCGCACGCGGCGTTAGCCCCCCAAATAGATGGCGTCATAGATGGCGTTTAAGACGAAGTGATGATAATAGAAGTGCCAAATTCGAGCCAGAATGTGACATGAAAAGGAAAGCCAAATGTCTGATGTAAAACCCGTAACCCGCGCCCTTATTTCGGTCTCCGATAAGGATTGTATTGTCGATTTCGCGCGCAAGCTTGCGGCGCATGGCGTTGACTTGGTGTCGACCGGCGGCACAGCCAGCCTGCTGGCCGAAAATGGGCTGGCGGTAAAAGATGTATCAGAGCTGACCGGCTTTCCCGAAATGATGGATGGGCGCGTCAAGACCTTGCACCCGATGGTGCATGGCGGCTTGCTGGCCATTCGCGATAATGACGCGCATCAAAGCGCGATGGACACGCATGGCATTTTGCCCATCGATTTATTGGTGGTTAATCTTTACCCGTTTGAGGCGACGGTTGCCGGCGGCGGGGACTATGCTGATTGCGTAGAAAATATTGATATTGGCGGGCCGGCCATGATACGCGCCGCCGCCAAAAACCACGAGGATGTCGCTGTCTTGGTGGATGGCGATGATTATGACGATGTGTTGGCCGCTTTGGCCGAAGGCGGCACGAGCCGCGCTCTGCGCCAGCGTCTGGCGCAAAAAGCCTATGCCCGCACCGCCGCTTATGATGCGGCCATTTCAAATTGGATGGCGCAAGCGCTGGAGATTGACATGCCCCCCTATCGGGCTTTTGGCGGCAAGCTCAACCAAGCTTTGCGCTATGGCGAAAACCCGCATCAACAGGCCGGTTTTTATGCCGGTGATGCGCCGCGTAAGGGCGTCGCCACGGCGCGCCAAATTCAGGGCAAGGCCTTGTCTTATAATAATATTAACGACACTGATGCGGCGTTTGAATTGGTCAGCGAATTTGCCGCCAATGAGACACCGGCTTGCGCCATTATCAAACACGCCAATCCCTGCGGCGTCGCTTTGGGCGCGACACCGGCGGCGGCTTTTGCCAATGCGTTGCGCTGCGATCCGGTCTCGGCCTTTGGCGGCATTATCGCCATGAACAAACCGCTCGATGCACAAACCGCCGAAGCGATTACTGGCATTTTCACCGAAGTGATTATCGCCCCCGATGCCGATGACGCGGCTTGCGACATTATTGCGGCGAAGAAAAATCTGCGCCTGCTGCTGAGCGATGGCCTGCCCGCGCCGCATGCGACAGGCTTGTCTGTGCGCAATGTGGCGGGCGGCTATCTCGTGCAAAACCGTGATAATGGCCATATTGAGGCCAATGATTTGACCTGCGTCACCAAGCGCCAACCCAGCCCGCAAGAAATGGCCGACTTATTGTTTGCTTGGCGCATTGCCAAACATGTGAAATCCAACGCCATTGTTTATGTCAAAGACCAAGCCACTGTGGGCATTGGCGCCGGCCAAATGAGTCGCCTCGACAGTTCGCGTATTGCCGCGCGCAAAAGCGCCGATGCCGCCGAGGCCTGCGGTGCCGATGCGCCTTTGGCGGAAGGCTCGGTGGTCGCGTCTGACGCTTTCTTCCCCTTTGCCGATGGCCTCATGAGCGCCGCCCAAGCCGGAGCGACAGCGATTATTCAGCCCGGCGGGTCAATTCGTGATGACGAGGTTATCGCGGCGGCTGACGATGCAGGGCTGGCTATGGTGATGACCGGCATGCGCCATTTCCGTCACTAACCGCTGACCCCGGCGACAATCAGCTACAGTGCTTATCGGCCGTGCCTTGCCAGTCTTTCAGCAGGGGAAATGCCGTCACCGCATCGCGCCATCGCGCTTGTGCTGCGGGCCGCGAGAATATTTTTTGCCGCATGGCGCAGGCTTGTGTGCCGCGTTCCATCTCAATAAATAAAGCTGCCAAACCAAGCCGTGCGCCCATGCCGAC
>FZLQ01000058.1 GCA_900197605.1 Phyllobacteriaceae bacterium Water-Bin73 | reverse complement strand
AAGCTTTTTCATCGCCCGGCAAGACATCATCATTCAAAAGACCGGCGGCACGTGCGCCTTCCCACGGGCTTTCAAAATCGAAATCGCGAAACTCTTGCACCAGCGAGACCGGCTCTTGAATAACCTTCTTGGTATCATCGCAATAGCGCACTTCGACATGACCGGTCAGCGGAAAATCTTTGCGAAGCGGATAGCCTTCAAAACCATAATCAGTCAGCAGGCGACGCAAATCCGGATGGCCGGAAAACAAAATTCCATACATATCGAAGGCTTCGCGCTCATACCAATTCGCCACATCAAATAGGCCGGTGACACTCGGCACTTGCGTCTCTTCGCCCACCTGAACCTTAGCGCGAAGACGCTGGTTCTTGGTCATCGACAGCAAGTGATAAACAACATCGAAACGCAATGTGCGGCTTGGATAATCGGCACCGCATAAATCCGTTAATTGCGTGAAAGCGCAATCAGGGTCGTCGCGCAGAAAACGCAGCACCGATTCAATATTGCCCGGGTTCACGTCCAGCGTCAGCTCGCCAAAATCCATTGAATATCCGGCCAGCTTGCTGTCAAGTCCGGTTGAAATATGCTCTGCGAGGGTTTGCAAATCCGACATTTATCGTCCTATCGCTCAATCGTGCCGGTGCGGCGGATTTTCTTTTGCAGCAGCAAAATGCCGTAAAACAAAGCTTCCGCAGTCGGCGGACAGCCCGGCACATAAACATCAACCGGCACAACGCGGTCACAACCCCGCACAACTGAATATGAATAATGGTAATAGCCACCGCCATTGGCGCATGAACCCATTGAAATGACATAACGTGGCTCAGGCATTTGGTCATAAACCTTACGCAGCGCCGGTGCCATTTTATTGGTCAGCGTGCCGGCGACAATCATCACATCAGACTGGCGCGGGCTGGCGCGCGGGGCGACGCCATAACGTTCAATATCCAGACGCGGCATTTGAATATGCATCATCTCAACCGCGCAGCAAGCGAGACCGAACAACATCCAGTGTAATGAACCGGTGCGTGCCCAATTAATCAAATCCTCAGAGGACGCCAGCACAAAACCCTTATCGGCAAGCTGGTCGGATACTTGCTCGTAATAAGGATCGGTCATCGGGGCCGGTAAGTTTTTCTTCAATGCGTTGAGGTCTTGTTCTGACACGGGGGCGCTCCTAATCCCAATCGAGGGCGCCTTTGCGCCACTCATAGGCAAAGCCGACAGTGAGCACGGCAAGGAAGAACATCATCGACCAAAAGCCGAACAGGCCGACATCGCCAAAGGCGACGGCCCAGGGAAACAAAAAGGCGACTTCAAGATCGAAGATAATGAACAAAATAGCGACCAGATAAAACTTCACATCGAACTTCATGCGGGCATCATCAAATGCTTCAAAGCCACATTCGTAAGGGGCGTTTTTTTCAGGGTCAGGATTCGATGGCGCAACCAAAGCGGGCACCAATAAAAGGGCGGCTGTAATGACGGCGGAAAGACCCATAAAAATGAGTATTGGATAATAGCTGTCTAGCAAATCATGCATCGTGTTTGCTCTTTCGGTTCATCGCCCAATCAGGACTGCCTAAAAGGCTTAAAATACTTGCCTTATTGGCGCGGAGTATAGTAGCCCATCGGTGGTTTGCAATAGCAATTCAGGGATTTTTTATGCCAGTTTTCGCGGCAATTTTCCGCCGAAAAACAGGCTCTGCGTCCTTTTGTCAACACGCCCCTAAAAACGCCATTTAAGCGCCGCCGTTAGCGAGTTTTCATCTGTGTCATTATCGCCTGACGAACCGGCAAGGCTGAGAATAAACCGCATATCGCGCGACAATTGATAATACGCGCCGATGGCCACGGAGCTGATGGCCACTTCCTCCGTGTTGACCGCCGACGTGGCGGCCGCGCCCTGCACTGAATAGTCGAACTCACTGCCCGAAGTGGTGTCGAAAATATTATGCTCAAACTCGACAAAGGCCGTGATGTCGTTGCGCGCATAGGGATTACGCATCTCGACCTCAAACTTCACCCGCCCACCGACTGAGGTTGATTCGATATTATTATCATCTGTCCTGACATAGCTCTGCTCGCGATAGCCGTCGTTGCTTTCGCTATGTAGCGCACCGCCCAGCCCCAACTCCATATGAAGGCGGAAAGGATTGCGCCGTGTCAGACGCGTTTCCTTGCCCCAAATCCGCATATCGAACAGCGCTTCGAAAAACGCGTCAAGATAAACCGTGTCGTAAGAGGATTTCAGATTAAAGCTGCCCGACGCGCTGGTATTGCTCATCACCATACGCGTTACATCATTTTGGCCGATGCCGGTCAGCGCCATAGCCGAGAATGACAGCGCCCCCCATGACAGCAAATCGCTAAAGCCCAGCCCGACCGCCTGATAGGCTTTGTCATAGGTGAAAACATTTTTGTCGAGTTCAAAACGGCTCTGATTGGCGACCAGCACCAATTCGGCATCAAACCAACCAAAGATGGATTGCTCGAAACTTTGCACCAAGCCATAGCGATCGCCCTCCAACTCATAAGCGCGGCCATTTGCTTGGTCATTATTCAGCCGGTCAGAAAAAGCGAATGACCTTAAACCGCCCGCGCCCGAAAACCGTCCCAATTGTCGCCAGATATTATTCGTGCCCTGGGCGTGATGCGCGTGCATCAGCGTCATCGCCTCAAAATTTGCCGTCGCCGCAGAAAACCCATTGCCATCGGTCTGCTCTTCATCGCCGACGAAAAAGCGGAACTGTTCTTCGGAAAATTCGTAATAATAGCTGGCATTGGTTGTGCCGGTCAGATTAACCCGATGCTTTTCCGCATCGGTATAATCCGTGCCGGTATCAAGCGCCGCAATCGCGCCGATAATCATCGCGCCTTTTGACAAATCGACGACCGAGCCGCGCCCCTCAAGCGCAATGGCGACGGGCGTTGTACCACCGGCGGCAATCGTGCCGGAAACGCTAATGGCTGACGACGCGCCGGCCAAAATCGCCGGAGAGGCCGCCGCTCTAATCGAGCCGCTATTGGTGAGGTTTACTTCTGCGCCCGACATATTGACGGCATGCGCGCCGACATCAGCGACAATCGAACCGGCATTATTCAGCGTATATACTTGGCCGGTTGCGCCGGTGACATCTATCGCAAAAGCGTTTGAGGCGGCCTGAATAATGCCGGTCGCGCTATTGGTGAATTGCGGCGCCGGCGTGGCGGCGTTGACGACAAAGTTATTAAACGCGGCCGCGCTATTGCCGCTGGCCTCAATGCGTCCGCTATTGGTGAAGGCGGTTTCGTCGCCACCCCAAACAGTCAGCGCATTGGTGCCGGCGGTGACTTCAATCACGCCATTATTGACGATGGTCACTTTGTCGGTGAGGTCGGCCAGCACAACTGCATTGGCAGTGCGGCTGCTTATCGTGCCGCCGGTATTATTGTTAAAGTCAAACGGATGCGCGCCAACGCCTGAGAACGCCACAGCCGACGCGCCGGTGAGCGCCCGAATAGTGCCGCTATTGTCGAAATTGACTTGCTCATTCACATCGAGAAACGTCACCGTCTCGCTGTTGGCCTCAATGCTGCCGCCGCTCTGATTGTTGAAGACCACCATGTCGCTGGTCAGCAATGAGGTATTTTCCATATCAACATAAATGGCGCGCGTGCCGGCGCTCTCAATGGTGCCGCTATTAGTCAGAGAAAAATCAGCCGAGACATCGGTGAAGCTGAGCAGATGGTCAGCCGCGCTGTCTGTGACACGCAGCGACCCGCTATTGCTAATCGTCGCCTGCGCGCCGACAATATCCTCCAGCAGCACCAGCTTATTATCGGCGGTCATGCTGGCCGTGCCACTATTGGTCAGAGTGATGGCAGAAATCGCCGCGCTATCGCCCTTAAGATAAATCGCCGTATCGCCTTCGGCTTTAATGCTGCCCGGGCCGCTATTGGTTATGGTGACCGCATTGGCCCCAATATCGGTGACGCGAATGGCGTTATGGCTCTCAATGGCGGCGGTAGAACCGGAGGTCGGTGTGCCGACGGAAATCGTGCCGCTATTGGCAATCGTCAAAGACGCGCCGTCAGCATCGAGAAAAATCGCGCCGCCACTATTGGCATCGCTATTGGCCAGCGCATTGCCGACAGATGAAATCACCGCACCTGCGCCATTGGTCAACGAGATATTTGAAACGGACGCTGCCAGAGCGCCATGAATGGCGGCGGGTGCATTGCCGACAGTTGTCGCCCCTGCCGATATGGTGCCGAGATTGGACACCACCATGCTTGCGCCCGACAGGCCATCAACCAGCAATGCGTAATTGCCCCCGGCTGAAATCGTCGCGCCGCTTTGATTGGTCATTGAGACGACATTCGCGCCGGTGAAATCAACCGCATTGTCTTGCGTGGCCGAAATAGTGCCTTCATTGCTGAAGCTCACATTATCATTGGCACCGTTGAAATCGGAAAGAACCAGCGCGTTGCCGGCATTGGTAGAAATTGTGCCGCCCGATGCATTGTTAAAATCAATGGTCGTGTCTTGACCCGCTTCTTTGACCAATCGCAAAGCGTATTTGTCGCTGTCCGAGTCAGGAAAAAGGCCGGTAAATTCCTGCGACGCTGTAATTTGCCCCGAATTGGCAATCACCACAGTGCCGCTCAAATCGGTAAAGCTTATCGTTTGGTCGAGCGCCGAGACAGTGCCGCTATTGGTGAACTTCAAGTCGCTGATGGTGCTGCCCGCAATGGCGAATTGGCGACCGGCCGATATGGTTCCCGAATTGGTTAGGCAATAGCTGGTAAGCGCGGCATCGGCATCACACGCCACGCCGTTAATCAGCAAGCCGTGATCGCTCGTTGAACTGATGGTGCCGCTATTGGTGATGGTGCTTTCATTATTGACCGTACCGCTGCGATGCAAGCGCACCGCATAATTATCACTTGCCGTTGCATCGGCATCATTGATTTCTTGCGTCGACAAAATCTGCCCGCTATTTAAGAAAATGATTTTGCCGTTTACCGTCTCCAAATTGACGGTTCGGTCGCGCGCATCAATCAGCCCGGTCGTATTGTTGAAATTAATGTCGCCGGTGGTGCCGGTCAGCGCGACGGCTATATCATTGGACAGGCCCGGCGCCACACGATGCGCGCGAATATTACCGGCATTGGTCAGTGTGATATTGCCGGTGACACCCGATGCGGCAATGGCCAATGAATCCTCAGCGATGATAGATGCGCCCCCGGCATTGGCCAGCGTGATGTCGCCGCTCACACCATTTAACAAAATGGCGTTCTGGCCGGTCGCCTTTATTTCGCGCGCGCCGGAAGCGGTGGTGACGATTTCGCCGCTCGCATTCACGACATAGCCATTGTGAATGGCAATCACCGAAGCGGCGCTGGCCGATGCGCCGGTCAAATCAATCGCCTTTTGATTGGTGCTGATGGAACCCGAATTGACAAGGCGGAAATAGCCATCAAGGTTTTGCAAATTCACGGCGCGATTGGCATTGCTGGAAATCGTGCCCGAATTTTCCAAAAACACGAGCCCTTCAGCTCCGTCGCCAAAAACCGCATTATTATTGCCGCTGGCACTGGTTGAAACCGTGCCGCTATTGGTGAAATCCAGTCGCCCACCGTCCAAAGAAGACAAATCAAGCGCTTGACTGGTCGCCGCTGTAATGGCGCCGCTATTATTGATGGTAACGTCAATCTCTCCACCGGCAGCATTGGTGTCTTCAATAACAAATGCGCCGCTGGTCAGCGCCGATATCTCACCGCTATTGACGACCGCCATTTCTACTTTTTCGGCCGCCGAACCATTGCCTATTTCCAGACGTTCAATAGCGCCGGCATTGTCGATTAAAGAAGATGGCGAGGTGCTGTTATCAGCTGTTAGCGTGCCGATAACTGAGCCTGCATTCAAATCGAGGTCGAGATATGCCGTGCCCGACAAATCAATCGAGCCGACGTCACCCGTATTGGTTAAGAAAATCCCTTCCGTAATGTCGGTCGCATCTAATACGGAAACAGTGGCTGAATTATCCATGGTGATGTTTTCAGCAGCGGCCAAGTCAATGGTATCAATGGTTCCCGATAGGGTGAAACTGGAATCACTGACCCCGGCCAACCCTATTGTGCCGATTGTGGCGGATGAATAACCGACCGCGCTGCCATCACTATCGCCGACTGTGGCTGAAGATGTCACCGTCAAATCCGATGCGCCGTCCAAATCAATCTCGTCAATTTGTCCGGCCAGATTCAGCACTGCATCGCTGATTGCATTGGCGTTGCCCAAATCGAGCAGGCCGTCAACTTCCACATCATCGGTTAGCGTGAAACGGATATTGAATTGGCTGGCAGTAGCCGAAATATTGCCGGCCACCTGACCGCTAAAACTTATAATCTGCGTATCGGTTGTTGTGCCGCCGACAAAGGTAAAGCCGTCATCATCAAAATAATTATCGAGAGAGCTGATTTCCGTCAGTGTTGAAGGGTCAGCGAAGCGGTCAGCAACTCCGTCAGGCGGGTCGGTGTCATCATAATCAGTAAAAACGTCATCGGTTCGAGACACGCCGCCCGCGCAAATGGCGGCAATGTCGATAATGTATTCACCTTGCGTTGTGATGTTTTGCCAATTGTCGAATATGTGAATGGGTGACGGGACAACCAGGCGGTTGCCGGTGATGACACCGTCGCGCGCCGGAATTGTGGCATCCGTCATGGCCGGCGTGCCCGACGTTATATTTATCTCACTGAACCCAATGGCACCGTCACCACCAACAGGGTCATCATCGGTAAAGCAATAGCCGGCGTCGGCCGTATTTATCGCCCGCGTCGGCGTGCCAACCACGACTTGTGCAAACGCCGATTGAGGGCGTAAGGCAAGCACCAAACACACTAAAAAAACGATGCAGATCGAACGCAACATCGACAAGGCAAAACCCTTCAAACAGACAACAAATATGCTAGCCCGATTCTACGGTCTAAGCCTGCAACAATTCAGCAAAAGAATGTGGATATGAGGGGAAAGTGGCGGGAGTGACGGGACTCGAACCCGCGACCTCCGGCGTGACAGGCCGGCGCTCTAACCAATCTGAGCTACACCCCCAACAGGTGTTATGTGAAGCACTTCCTTACGGCTCGTTCTGCAGGGGGTCAAGCCTGCCTCAAAAGCGGGAAATGGTGGGCGGTGACGGGATCGAACCGCCGACCCTCTCGGTGTAAACGAGATGCTCTCCCAGCTGAGCTAACCGCCCCACGGAGACAGCGTGTAGCGCATCACCGTTAAAAAAGCAAAAAAAAACATCGGCTGTTCCAAAAAAAGAACAGCCGATGCAATTTTGAATAAAGACGCTTAGTTTACAGCGTCTTTAAGAGCTTTACCGGCCTTAAACTTTGGCTGGTTTGAAGCTTTGATTTGGATACTCTCACCGGTGCGCGGATTGCGACCGGTGGTTGCTTTACGGTGTGTTACCGAAAACGTACCAAAACCGACAAGACGGACTTCGCCGCCATTGCTCAAAGAACCCGCAATATTGTCGAGCACGGCATCTACGGCTTTCGTAGCGTCGGCTTTCGACAAACCTGAGTCGCCAGCTACCTGACTAATCAAATCGTTTTTGTTCATGAGACCCTCCTTAAATGGCTCCAACATATCGACAATGTAAGCCTATGCGCCGATTCACAGACTCGTCAAAGGGAAAATGCGAGGGTTTTCAAAAGCTCGAAAAATTTCAATCAATGTGGTTGCGAAACATCACCACCATTATCACCGCGCAAATTGCGGCTGGCGTAGTAAGCTTCCTCATCCCACTCAATCTCAATCGGCATTTTTTGCAGGGCGAGCTTCAGCACTTGGTCCATATTTTCAACCGGAATAATTTCCAGACCCTCTTTGATATTGTCCGGAACATCAGCGAGGTCTTTCTCATTTTCCAATGGAATCAATACCTTAGTGATGCCACCGCGCAAAGCCGCCAAAAGCTTTTCTTTCAATCCACCAATCGGCAAGACGCGCCCGCGCAAAGTCACCTCGCCGGTCATGGCGATATCTTTGCTCACCGGAATACCGGTCATCACCGAAACAATTGCCGTTGCCATCGCCGTGCCGGCCGACGGACCGTCCTTTGGCGTGGCGCCTTCCGGCACATGAACGTGAATATCTTTTTTATCGAAAAGCGGCGGTTCAATGCCAAAAACAGTCGCCCGAGAGCGCACATATGACGAAGCGGCGTTAATTGATTCTTTCATCACATCGCCCAATTTGCCCGTCGTGGTCATGCGACCCTTGCCCGGCAGCATGACGCCTTCAATGGTCAACAGCTCGCCACCGACCTCAGTCCAGGCCAATCCGGTAACAACACCGACTTGGTCTTCGACCTCAGCAAGGCCAAAGCGGAAGCGTTCAACGCCTGCGAAATCGCCCAGATTGTCAGCCGTGACAGAAACCGTTTCGGCTTCGCCCTTAACGATTTTCGTCGTCGCTTTGCGCGCCAATGAGGCCAGTTCGCGTTTCAGCCCACGCACACCCGCTTCGCGCGAATAATTGCGTATCAGCTTGCGAATCGCATCTTCGCTGACCTCATATTCGCCGGCGCGTAGGCCATGTTCTTCAATGGTTTGCGGCAGCAAATGCTCTTTGGCAATTTCAATCTTCTCATCTTCGGTATAACCGGCAATTCGAATGATTTCCATACGGTCGAGCAACGGCCCGGGAATGTTGAGCGAATTGGCGGTGGTGACGAACATGACGTTGGACAGGTCGTAATCGACTTCCATGTAATGATCGGCAAATGCGCTGTTTTGCTCAGGGTCAAGCACCTCAAGCAGCGCCGATGAGGGGTCGCCGCGATAATCAGCACCCAGCTTGTCAATTTCATCAAGCAGCATTAGCGGATTGGTGGCCTTCATCTTCTTCATTGATTGAATAACCTTGCCCGGCATTGACCCGATATAGGTGCGCCGGTGGCCGCGAATTTCGCTCTCATCGCGCACGCCACCCAGCGACATGCGAACGAATTCGCGACCGGTGGCGGCGGCAATCGATTTACCGAGAGAGGTTTTCCCGACACCGGGAGGGCCGACAAGGCACAAAATCGGGCCTTTCAGTTTTTTCGAGCGTTGCTGCACTGCAAGATATTCGAGAATACGCTCTTTTACCTTTTCGAGACCATAATGGTCGGCATTCAGCACTTTCTCGGCATGGTTCAGGTCTTTTTTGATGCGGCTCTTTTTGCCCCACGGCACAGCCAAAAGCCAGTCGAGATAGTTGCGCACAACGGTCGCCTCGGCAGACATCGGGCTCATGGATTTGAGCTTCTTCATCTCCGCATCCGCTTTTTCACGCGCTTCTTTCGACAATTTCGTCTTGGCGATTTGTTCTTCCAGCTCAGCCAGCTCACTGCTGCCATCTTCGCCTTCGCCCAATTCTTTCTGAATCGCCTTCATCTGCTCGTTCAGATAATATTCGCGCTGGGTTTTCTCCATTTGACGCTTCACGCGCCCGCGAATTTTCTTCTCAACTTGCAGCACGCCGACTTCGCCTTCCATATGGCCGAGAATGGCCTCAAGGCGTTTTTCGACATTGATGATTTCCAGCAAGGCCTGCTTTTCATCAAGGCTGATATTCAAATGACCGGCAATCGTATCGGCTAGCTTAATCGGGTCGTCAATTTGACTGACATTCGACTGCACTTCCGGCGGAATTTTGCGGTTGAGCTTCACATAGCCATCAAACTGGCTGACGGCGGAGCGCATCAGCGCACGGATTTCTTCGCCATCTTCAACGCTTTCGGTTACCGCCAGTGCGCTAGCCTCAAAAAATGCTGCATTATCGAGATAATCGAGCATTTTGGCGCGCGACTGGCCTTCAACCAGAACTTTCACAGTGCCGTCAGGCAGCTTCAGCATTTGCAGCACCGTGCCGATTGTGCCGATTTCATGCATATCAGCGGTCTGCGGATCGTCTTGATCACCGTCTTTTTGGCTGACCAGCAGCATGTCTTTATCATTGGCCATGACATCTTCAAGCGCGCGAATGGATTTTTCGCGCCCGACAAAAAGCGGCACAATCATGCCGGGGAAGACAACGATATTGCGCAACGGCAATACCGGCAGGACGACGGGGTATTCGGTCTGTTGTTCGAGGTTATCTTCACTCATTATTTCAACTTTCCTTTTACATTTCCGTTTACGGCGACGGGAGTTTCAATAACCCGCGATTCCGAGACGCTGTTCAACATTAATGTGGTGGTCTTCCACATGGTTTTCAATGACGCCCGGAAAAAACGTCCCGCGACAAAATGGCGGCCCGAAAGCCGCCATTCTCTAAAAACCCGTGAAAGCCCCAGCTGAGGCAGAAAAACGCTTAGGAAGCCGTCGGCGCGCTGGCCGCTTCATCTTCTTTTTTGGCGTAAATATAAAGCGGCTTGGCCGTGCCCTCGACGACTTCTTTGCTGATAACCACTTCTTCCACGCCATCAAGCGCGGGCAATTCAAACATGGTATCGAGCAAAATGCCCTCAATCACCGAGCGCAAACCACGCGCACCGGTTTTACGTTCAATCGCTTTTCGCGCCACCGCCAGCAAAGCGTCGTCTTGGAAGGTCAAAATGCTGTCTTCCATGTCGAACAGGCGCTGATATTGCTTCACCAAGGCGTTTTTCGGTTGGCTCAGAATAGTAACAAGCGCGTTTTCGTCCAAATCTTCCAGCGTTGCCAGAACCGGCAAGCGGCCAACAAACTCAGGGATAAGACCGAATTTCAGCAAATCTTCCGGCTCAAGCTCTTTCAGCAACTCGCCCGTATTGCGCTCTTCAGGCATATCAACGCGCGCGTTAAAGCCGATAGAGGTCTCATTGCCACGCCGCGAAATAACCTGCTCCAGCCCGGCAAACGCACCGCCGCAAATGAACAGGATATTGGTTGTGTCAACTTGCAGGAATTCCTGCTGCGGATGCTTGCGACCACCTTGCGGCGGCACTGAGGCAACCGTGCCTTCCATGATTTTCAACAAAGCCTGCTGCACGCCCTCGCCCGACACATCGCGCGTGATGGACGGATTGTCTGACTTGCGGCTGATTTTATCGACCTCATCAATATAGACAATGCCGCGCTGCGCCCGCTCGACGTTATAATCGGCGGCTTGCAGTAATTTCAGAATGATATTCTCAACATCTTCGCCCACATAACCGGCTTCGGTCAGGGTGGTGGCATCGGCCATTGTGAACGGCACATCAAGAATACGGGCCAGCGTTTG
>FZLQ01000046.1 GCA_900197605.1 Phyllobacteriaceae bacterium Water-Bin73 | reverse complement strand
GTCGGCATTGATTTGCGCCACCGCATCTGAAAAAACCCCGCCATCGCCCGGCTCGCCAAGCGCGTTGCGCATGTCGGGCCGGTTGATGGTCAGGGTTACAATGTGACCCTGCTGGTCAAAATCCAGCATGGGCAAACTTAAGCGGCCGCGAAGCGCTTCAAGTGATGGTCAACATTACCGAATTGTGTGTCGATAACTGTCAAACGCTTGAAGTAATGGCCGACATTCAGCTCTTCTGTCATGCCCATACCGCCGTGCAATTGCACCGCTTCTTGACCGACAAAACGACCTGATTTGCCGATTTGCACTTTCGCACCGGCTGCCGCTTTTTTGCGTTCAGCTTCGCTTTCAGTCAGTTTCATATTGACCATATAAGTCATTGAAACCGATTGTTCATATTCCATAAACATATCGACCATGCGGTGTTGCAGCACTTGGAAGCTACCGATTGGCACGCCGAATTGTTTGCGGGTCTTGCAATATTCAACCGTTGCATCATTCAGGCACTTCATGTGACCAATGGCTTCGGCGCAAACCGCGCCAATGCCGTAATCAAGCGCTTCGTCAAGCAAAGCCAGCCCGTTACCGGCATCGCCGATAAGCGCATCGGCACCGACGGTGACATTTTCCAGTGTCACTTCGCTGGCGCGATTGCCGTCAACTGTCGGATAATCTTGCGTTGAAACACCGCTTGCCGATTTCTCAACAATGAACAAGCCAAGACCGTCGCTATCGCGCTGGTCGCCTGAAATGCGGGCTGACACAATCAGCTTGCTGGCCCAGGGCGCAGCAGCGACAACGGCTTTGGTGCCGTTCAGCACATATCCGTCGCCATCAGCTTTGGCCGAGGTCAAAACATCAGCCGGATTGAAGCGGCTTTGTGGCTCGGCATAGGCCAGCGCCCATACATCTTCGCCACCGATAATGCCCGGCAGATGCGCTTCTTTTTGCGCGTCTGAGGCATGGCGGGACAAGATACCACCGCACAGAACAATAGTCGGCAAATAGGGTTCAACCACCAGACCGCGACCCAGTTCTTCCATGATAACCATGGTTTCAATCGGCCCACCGTCAAGGCCGCCCATCTCTTCTGAGAACGGCGCAGCCAGCAAGCCAAGCTCGGCAAATTGGCCCCAAATCTCGCGGCTCATGCCTTCTTCGCTGCGGACGATTTTCATCCGGCTGTCGAAATCATAATTATCCTGCACAAAGCTCTGCACCATATTGCGGAGCAGGGTTTGTTCCTCGGTAAAACTAAAGTCCACTGTTCAATTCCTCTTCAAATTCGCTTTGAGCTTGGCGAGAGCCTAAAGACCCAAAACCATCTTGGCAATGATATTGCGCTGAATTTCGTTCGACCCGCCATAGATGGAGGTCTTACGATTGTTAAAATAAGATTGCGACACGCCTTCGGCATGGTCCGGCCCGATGGACAGATAATTGTCGCCGCGGTCAAGTTGCGGCACCCAGGGTGACGCATAATTGCCGACCGCTTCCATTGTCAGTTCGGTAATCCGTTGCTGAATTTCCGTCCCCTTAATTTTCAAAATGGAGCTTTCCGGTCCCGGGCCCTGACCTTTACTTTCAGAGGCCAATGTCCGCAATTCGGTATATTCCAGCGCCGTCAGGTCAATTTCCAGTTCAGAAATTTTACGCGCAAAATCAGCCGAGTCCAAAAGCGGCGCACCGTCTTCCAACTCGCCGCGCGCAATATCGCGCAACCGATCAATGGCTTTTTTCGAGCGCGCCACACCAGCAATGCCCGAGCGCTCATTGCCCAGCAAAAACTTGGCAATCGTCCAGCCCTTATCTTGCTCGCCCACCAGATTTTTGGCCGGCACACGCACATCGGTCAGGAAGACTTCATTGACTTCATGACCGCCATCAATGGTGATGATGGGCTTCACTTCAATGCCCGGCGTGTTCATATCAATCAGTAAGAAAGAGATGCCCTCTTGCGGTTTGCCGTCGCTGCTGGTGCGCACGAGGCAGAACATCCAATCGGCATGTTGCGCCAATGTCGTCCAAATTTTATGGCCATTGACGACATATTCGTCACCTTCCAATTCGGCTTTGGTTTTCAGACCGGCAAGGTCTGAACCCGCGCCCGGCTCTGAATAGCCCTGACACCACCATGTGTCGCCCGACAAAATGCCCGGCAATACCCAGTCTTTCTGCTCTTGATTGCCGAAATTGTAAATCACCGGCCCAAGCATGGCGATACCGAAAGGCAGCGGCGGAATGGTGCCGAAAGCTGCGCTTTCTTCATTCCAAATATATTTCTGCGTCACCGTCCAGCCAGTGCCGCCAAATTCTTCCGGCCAGCTTGGGGCAGCCCAACCTTTTTTCGCCAGAATTTTGTGCCACGCAAGAAAATCTTCCTTGCTCAATTCACCACGATCTACCCCAACCAAATGCTGCGGATAGTTTTCTTCAATAAAGCTGCGCACGTCATCACGAAACGCCTTATCTTCAGGTTCAAAATCGATGTCCATCACGACCTCCAAATTTAATTTGTTCGAATTTAGCTAAATTGAGGGGTGAATCAATCACCCTTTCGGGAAAAAATGACGCATCGGGCGCAATATGTTAATAGAATGGCATGACCGAAAAAGACACCAGCGTGAAGTCGCCCTGCCGCCAAGTCTGCGCGGTATCGGCGCGCACTCAATTTTGCGTCGGCTGTGGGCGTAAATTAATGGAAATCGGTGGCTGGTCGGGCTTTTCAGACGATGAGAAGCGCGCTGTGCTGGCGCAACTCCCCGACCGCCTTGCTGCCATGAAACAGGCTTAAACCGGTTTATCACCAAACCAGTGAAGCGTTTCGGCCAAATCCACCACCGCACCAATCACAATTATCGAGGGTGGCTCTAGCCCATTATCCGCCGCCAATTGCGCCGCATCGGCCAAACGCCCCGTCGCGATGCGTTGGCGCGGCGTTGTCGCATGGGTGACAATGGCGACCGGCTCATCGGCGCTGCGCCCGGCTTGCATCAATAAATCGGCAATCACCGCCAACCGGCTCATCGCCATATAAATGACAATCACCGGCGAGGCTTTGGCAATCGACGCCCAATCGAGCAATTCGGCTTCGCCCTTCCCCGCCAAATGACCGGTCACGAAAGTCACCGCATGATTGACGTCGCGATGGGTCGCCGGAATACCGGCATAGCCCAGACCACCGACACCGGCCGAAATGCCCGGTATCATGCGAAACGAAATATCGGCCGCGACCAAAGCCTGCGCCTCTTCGCCACCGCGCCCGAAAATAAACGGGTCGCCGCCCTTAAGACGCAACACGCGATGGCCTTGCTTGGCCAATTCAATCAGCTTGTCAGTAATGTCTTGCTGGTTCCAGCTTGGCTTGCCGCCGCGCTTACCGGCATAAAAAAGTTCCGCCTCGGGGCGCACCAGCGACAGAATATCCTCAGATACCAGCGCGTCATACACCACCTTGTCGGCTTGTTTCAACGCATTGACCGCATGCAGCGTCAGTAGGCCGGGGTCACCCGGGCCCGCTCCCGCCAGCCAAACCCAGCCCGCTTCAAATTCCGGCAAGCCGTCAATGTGAATATCCGGCACGACACTATCGCTAAGCGTCAGGCGAATAATGTCTTGCTGTTTCTTGTCATCAGCACTCATGGCGCGGTTATAGGCGGTTTTATCGAAGCGGTAAATCTGCTATCAAAAATCAATAACGGTGACTGCCACCTCCCGAAGGAGCCTTCCATGCTATCCAAGCCACAAGCCGATTTGAAACCCAATACGGCGGAGTTCGAAAACACGCCACTGGTCAAGCCGACCGGCTTTCGCGAATATGATGCGCGCTGGCTGTTTCCCGATGAGATTAATCTTTCCGGCATGCAAGCACTTGGTTTCGGCCTCGGCAATGTGCTGTTTGACCTGCTGGGCGACACCGAACAGCCGCGCATTGTGGTTGGCCATGATTTCCGCGCTTACTCGCAAAGCATTAAAATCGCCCTGACCAACGGCTTGATGAGCGCCGGTGTGAAAGTGCTGGATATCGGCCTCGCCTTATCGCCGACGGCTTATTTCGCGCAGTTTCATCTCGACGCACCGGCTGTTGCTATGGTGACGGCGAGCCATAATGAAAATGGCTGGACCGGCGTTAAAATGGGCGCGGCGCGGCCTTTGACTTTCGGCCCTGATGAAATGTCGGCTTTGCGCGATATGGTGCTGGAAAATAAAGGCATTGCCCGCGACGGCGGCGCTTATGAGCGAGTCGAGAGCGTGGCGCAAGCCTATAAGGACGACCTGACCGGACGCGATAAGATTAAGCGTCGGCTGAAAGCCGTGGTCGCTTGCGGCAATGGCACGGCAGGCGCATTTGCGCCGCAAGTGCTGCGCGCGCTGGGCGTTGATGTGGTCGAGCTGCATTGCGAATTGGACCACAGCTTTCCACATCACAATCCCAATCCGGAAGATATGGAAATGCTGCACGCCATGCGCGACAAGGTTTTGGAAACCGGCGCCGATATCGGTTTTGCTTTTGACGGCGATGGCGATCGCTGCGGCGTTGTCGATAATGAGGGCGAGGAAATTTTTGCCGATAAAATGGGCGTGCTGGTTGGCCGCGATTTGGCCAAGCAACATAAAGACGCCGTATTTGTCGCCGATGTGAAATCAACCGGCCTGTTCAACACCGACCCTGAACTGCAAGCCGCAGGCGCGACAACGCATTATTGGAAGACGGGTCACTCTTATATGAAACGCCACACGCATGAGATTGGCGCTTTGGCCGGTTTTGAAAAATCCGGTCACTATTTTTTCAACGCTCCGATTGGCCGCGGCTATGATGACGGCATTGTGACCGCCATCGCCATTTGCGATATGCTGGCCCGCGCCGATGATAAAAGCATGGCCGATTTGCGCCGCTCCTTGCCGGTCACTTATGGCTCACCCACCATGTCGCCCTATTGCGATGATTTGGAAAAATACGATGTGGTTGACCGCGCCATCGCCCATTTTGAAGATTTGGCGGCCAATGGCGGCACACTTATCGGCCAAAAAATCCGCGACCTTGTGACGGTAAATGGCGTGCGCATCACGGTTGAAGACGGCACTTGGGGGCTGGTGCGCGCCTCCTCCAATAAGCCGGGCTTGGTGGTGGTGGTCGAAAGCCCGACCTCGGAAGATAATATGCGCGCCATCTTCGCTGAGATTGACGGGCTTTTGTCTTCTTATAAAGAAGTCGGTGAGTACGACCAGAAAATCTAGATAAAAATGGCTATGAACATGCGCGCGCCGGCAATTACCAAAAAGCTGGCGAAAATCGTGTTCAGCGCTTTCTTGCTCAAGCGATGTGCCAGTCTTGCACCCAATGGCGCCGCCGCCATGCTGGTCGGAATAATCGCCAACACAGCCAGCAAATTGACATAGCCGAAAGAAAAAGGCGGCAGGTCAGGCAGCGACCAACCGCCCGCCATGAAACCCAAAGCCGCCGGCACGGCAATGAAAACACCAAATACTGAAGATGTGCCGACCGCGCGCAACACGTCGCGCCCTGAGGCGTTGAGCAATGGCACAGATAATGTGCCGCCGCCAATACCCATTAGTGCCGAGAAAAACCCGACCAATGAGGCCAGCCCTTTTTGAATCACCAAACCGATGCTGGCCGCGCCTGCCTCACCCGGGTTTTTATTCAACAACATGCGCGTCGCCATGCTGAGCGCCAATGTCGCAAAAATAATCTTCAACCCTGCGGGCGCGATATAGCGCGCCGCCACGGCACCGGCCAAAGCCCCAATGGCGATGAACATGCCCCAGCTTTTGACCACATCGACATCAACCGCGCCGCGCCGAAAATGGCTGCGCGCCGACAAAGTGCCGGTGAAGCAAATAATCGCCATTGAACTGGCAACCGCCATATGAATTTGCAAATGTGCCGGAAGGTCGAAAAAAATAAATGTCTGAAACAGCACCGGCACCAAAATCATGCCGCCGCCGACACCCAATAGACCGGCGACAATGCCGGAGAGAAATCCGGCGACCAACAGCACGACAGCCAGCAAAGCCAAATCAGCTTCCATTATTCACCCGCCTCTTGCAGCGCATCATATGCCGCTCGCTTTTCTTGCTCGGCCTCAACCAGAGCCAGCGCTTCTGCCAGCACTTGCGGGTCATCGCCACGGCGCGGCGCGTTTTCGCTCAAATGCCGACGCCAAATTTTACCGCCCGGCATGCCTTGAAACAGGCCCATCACATGCCGCGTCAATGCATGGAGCGGCGACCCGCTTTCCACCAAACGCGCGGCATATGGCATTAACGCATGCACAATCTCATTGCGCGACAAGGGCGTTGTGGTGTCGCCAAATAAATCGCGGTCAATCGTCGCCAGTAAATACGGGTTCTTATAAGGCGCGCGGCCCAGCATCACGCCATCGGTTTTTTGTAAATGCGCGTGACATTCATCAAGCGTTTCAATGCCGCCATTTATCGAGATTAGCAAATCTCGATGCGTTTCTTTCAATTGATAGACAAGCGGATAATCGAGCGGAGGAATATCGCGGTTTTCTTTCGGACTTAAACCCGCTAGCCAAGCCTTGCGCGCATGCACAATAAAATGGCCGACGCCGACGCTTTTGCATTTTTCAACCAGGGTGAACAGCGCCTCACTTGGCTCTTGCTCATCGACACCGATGCGCGACTTAATCGTGACCGGCAGCTTGACCGCAGCTTGCATGGCCGCCGCACAGTCAGCGACCAAATCAGGGTCTTGCATCAGGCAAGCGCCAAACTGCCCTGACTGCACACGGTCGGACGGGCAGCCGACATTGAGGTTTATTTCGTCATAACCATAATCTTCACCGATTTTGGCGGCTTCGGCCAAAGCAGACGGGTCGCTGCCGCCAAGCTGCAACGCCAAAGGGTGCTCTTCCTTATTATAGGCCAGCAGCTTGTCGCGATCGCCGAAACGTATCGCGTCAGCCGTCACCATTTCGGTATAAAGCCGCGCGCGCTTCGACATGAGCCGCAAAAAATAGCGGTCATGCCGGTCGGTCCAATCCATCATCGGCGCGACGGAAAAGCGAATATCGGGCGCGGTTAAACTCATGCGCCTTTGTCGCCTTTTTCAGCCGATTGGGCAAGAAAAAGCCCGCGAGGTTTCCCCCGCAGGCTTTCAAAATCAATTTGGCTTGAAGATTATTTCTTGCTACCCGCGCCGGGCAATTCATTGAACGGCACATTTTTATCGACGCGAATATCTTGCGGCAGACCCAGCACTTGCTCGGATACAATGTTACGCAAAATCTCATCAGTGCCACCGGCGATGCGATAACCCGCAGCCCCAATCCACTGATTTTGGAAAGCACCGGCCATCGAGCTTTCTTCCGTGTCTTGCATGACACCGCCCTGACCTTGAATATCCATCGCAAAACCGGCGAGGTCTTGCATTTTCGGCCCCGATACGATTTTACCGATTGAGCTTTCCGGCCCCGGCACTTGGCCTTTTGACAAAGCGGTCAGCGTGCGGAATTTGGTATATTTCAAACCTTGCGATTGCACATACCAATCAGCCAGCTTTTCGCGGACATTACTGTCTTTAATGGCCGGGCCGTTTTCCAATTCGGTTTCACGCGCCAGTTTCAGCAATTCTTCATAATCAACGCCGCTGCCCTGACCAATGGCCAAACGCTCATTCATCAGCGTTGTCAGCGACACTTTCCAGCCTTCACCGACATCACCAAGACGTTGGCTGTCAGGCACGCGCACATCATTGAAGAACACTTCATTAAAGCCGCTGCCGCCGGAAATTTGTTTAATCGGACGAATTTCAATGCCCGGCGTCTTCATATCGAGGAAGAAGAAAGTCAGGCCCTTATGCTTCGGCACGGTCGGGTCAGAGCGGGTGACGATAATGCCGTAATCGCAAAAATGCGCGCCTGAGGTCCAGACTTTCTGGCCGTTAATCACCCATTCATCGCCGTCTTTTTCGCATTTTGTGCGCAGACCCGCGACATCAGAACCGGCAGCCGGTTCGGAGAAAAGCTGGCACCAAATTTCTTCACCAAATAGCGCAGGCTTCACATAGCGGTCGCACTGCTCTTTGGTCGCCCATTTCATCATGGTCGGAATACACATGCCGAGACCGATTTCAAAGAAACCGCCGGGCACGTCAAATTTCGACTCTTCTTGGCTGTAAATCACCGACTGAATGGGGGTGCCGCCAAGTCCGCCATATTCGGTCGGCCAAGTGATGGCGGCATAACCGGCTTCGGCTTTTTTGGCCTGCCATTCTTTAGCCCGCACCAGACGTTCAGCCTCAGATTTTTGCGAGACACTCGCTTTGACTTTGCTCGGGTCTTTCGGTTTGGCGTTGGCACTCAGCCATTCACGCGCTTCGGCGCGAAACTTTGCTTCTTCTGGGGTATCGTTAAAATCCATTTTAACTTTCCTTCCTCGTGGCCTGCCTAAAGGCCGTCTTGATATTTATCTCATCAATTCCGACTGATACGAGATGTGCTGCATCACGCCACATTACTTTTCTCAAGCTCGGCAACGAGCCTGTCTTTCCAACGGCTGGCACTGCCCAAAGCGAGCGCCAAAAGTTTTGACCGACGATAATGGAATTGCGGATTGGCTTCCCATGTAAAGCCGATGCCGCCATGCACTTGAATACATTCCTGCGCCGCGAAACGATAAGCCTCGGTTGCTGAAATGCGCGCCGACGCCGCCGCCAATTCAAGCTCGGCACCGTCTTCTGACAAAATCATCGCGCCATAATAAGCGTTGGATTTAGCCAGTTCCAATTTCACATACATATCGGCCAAACGGTGTTTAATCGCCTGATAGGAGCCGATTTGACGACCAAAAGCATAGCGGTCGAGGGCATATTCTTTGGCCATATCCAATGCGGCTTGCGCGCCGCCGACTTGCTCAAAAGCCATCAGCACCGCGGCACCCGCCTCAACCCGTTTCAGCATCGCCCAGCCATCGCCTTCGTCACCGATAAGCTCAGCGGCGGCATTGTCGAAATTAATTTCGGCATGGCCGCGTGTCGGGTCAATCGTGCTGACCGCGCTGCGCGTCACGCCATCTTGATTAAGGTCAACCAGCACCAGCGACAAAGCTTGCTCGCCCGCGCCGCCCGTATTGGCCAGCACCACGGCAACCGATGCGGTTTCGCCATCGGGCACGGGTAATTTGCGACCATTTAATGTGCCGCCAGAAAAACTTGCTTTGACGGTGCGTGGGCTGGGCGCTTGCGTGCCCTCAGCCGTTGCCAAAGTGCCGATAATTTCGCCGCTCGCAATTTGCGGCAACCAAGCCGCTTTTTGCGCGTCTGATGCGCCCAATTTAAGCGCCTCGGCAAACATATAAATTGACGATGAGAACGGCACCGGCGCAGCGACGCGGCCCAATTCTTCGGCAATCACGCAAAGCTCCAAAGCGCCAAGCCCCAGCCCGCCAAATTCTTCCGGTATGGCGGCACCGGCAAAACCCAATTCGCACAAACCATTCCATACGCCATCATGATGGCTATCATCGCTTTCCAGAACTGTCCGCACATCATCATAGCTGCACTTGTCCGCGAGGAACTTGCGCGCTTGATCCTTCAACATTTTCTGGTCGTCCGAAAAATCGAAATTCATATTACTCTCCCAAAATCGCCTCAAAGGCTATTTGATTGGCTTTTCAGGGTCAATCTTTGGCTGACGTTTTTTCGGCTTATCACGGCCCCCGCAAATGCGACATGGTGGCGGCAAAACAAGCTGAAACATGGCTTCGATGCGCTTCAATGACATCGCTTAAGCGGCTCATATCCGGCTCATTCAGCGCCTCCAGCAAAAGTCCCGCAATCGCTGCCGGTGGCGCGGTTTCGTCATCTTCCAGACACAGGCTGGCAATTTGTCGCAAGCTCAAAAAGCAGGCTGCGGCGCCCTGCAAGCCGTCATGGGCAGATATGTCGAGACAATCAGCTTGGTGAAGCGCCCGCAAAAGTTGTGGCAAGGGCTGCGGCACCAGCAAGCCCTCATGCTGCGCGCCATGTGCCAATTGCAGGCTTTGCGCGATAAACTCAACATCAACCAAGCCGCCATCACCGCGTCGAATATCAAACGGCCCGGCTTGTGGCTGATGCGCGCGCAAGCGTTGGCGCATATCCTCAGCATCTTGCGCCAGCTTGGCCATGTCGCGCGGGGCGCTCAGAATATCGCCAATCGCCGCTTCAACTTTGTGTCGCAATTTGTCGCCACCGGCCAAAACCCGCCCACGGGTCAGCGCCATATGCTCCCAATTCCAGGCTTGGTTTAATTGATAGTCGACAAAGCTGCTCAGCTTGGTGACCAGAGGCCCGGCATTGCCGGACGGGCGCAATCTTGTATCCACCTCATAAAGCTCGCCCTCTGCCGAGGGGGCGCTTAAGCCGCCCATCAACCGGCGCGCCGCGCGGGCAAACCATCTATCGGCATCGAGCGGTTTGTCGCCATCGGATAGCGCGCTGAAATCGGGGCAATCGCATATCAAAATCAAATCAAGGTCGGATTGCAGGGTCATCTCACCACTGCCCAGCTTGCCCAACCCCAACACCAACATATCGCCCTCAGGCAAGCGGCCATATTGGCGCTCAATATCGGCCAATGCCGCATCATAAATTGTGCCAATCGCCGTCTCGGCCAAGCGGCTATAGGCTTCACCATAGTTTGTCGCCATTGTCGGGTCGGCCAGGGTTTTGGTGCCGACGCGAAACTGCGCCTCATGCACATGGCGGCGCAAGCCGTCCATCGCCACTTCAAACCCATCGAAAGACGCCGGTAGCTCTTGCGGCATATGCCCGGGCACCAACGCATCAATAAGCCGCGCATTGCCGGACAAAAGCGCAGCCAGTCGCGGCGCAGAATTTATAATATCAATCAGCAGATTGAGCACATGCGGGTTCGATTGAAACAGTGAGAAAATCTGCACACCGGCGGGCAGCGCGGTGAGGAATTGATCGAAGCGGATAAACCCGTCATCAGGGCTGCGCGCCTCGGCCAGCTTATTCAATATGACCGGCTGCAAACGGGTGAGGATTTCGCGCGCCCGCGCGCTGCGCGTCGCCGCCATGCGTCCGGCATGCCAGCCGCGAATAATGGCGGAAATATCTGCCGGACGGCGAAAGCCCATATTGGACAGGGTTTCCAGCGTTTCGGGATCGTCTTCACCACCGGTGAAAACCAGATTACCGGCCTCGCCCGACAGGCTTTCGGCTTGTTCGAAAAGCTGGCCATATTCTGCCGTCACGCCCTTTAAGTGGCCGATAAAATCAGCCGCGAAAGCATCGGTATTTTGATATCCGGCAAAGCACGCAAAACCCGCAAAGCCGTCATCATCTTTCGGCAGGGTTTGGGTTTGCTCATCAAGGCGCATTTGCAAACGATGCTCCATGCGGCGCAAATAATAATAAGAGGCAGTGAGCCGCGTCGCCGTGTCATGGCTAATCCAATCTTTTGCCGCCAGCATGGACAGCATCTCAACAGTGCGATGACCACGCAAATCGGGGTCGCGCCCACCGGCAATCAATTGCTGGGTCTGCACAAAAAACTCAATCTCGCGAATACCGCCGCGCCCCAGTTTCAGATTATGCCCCTGCGCGACAATTTCCGCGTGACCGCGCACCGCATGCATTTGTCGCTTCATCGAATGGACATCTTCAATCGCCGCAAAGTCGAAATAACGCCGCCAAATATAGGGCTGTAAATCATCAATAAATTTCTGTCCGGCTTTCAGGTCACCGGCAATTGGGCGCGCCTTAATATAGACAGCGCGCTCCCAATTCTGGCCCATGCTCTCATAATAACCCAGCGCCGCATCAACCGAGATAGTCACCGGCGTCGCGCCGGGGTCGGGACGCAGGCGTAAATCAACCCGAAAAACAAAACCGTCAGCCGTCGGGTTTTGCAATAGGGCGGTTAAATCTTGCACCAGCTTAATATGGAATTTGCGCCGGTCTTGCGCCTCGGCCAAAGGCAGCGCGTCGGGCGTATAGTAAATGACGAAATCAATATCAGAGGAATAATTAAGCTCCTCCCCGCCATGTTTACCCAGCGCCAATACCACCAAACCATCGCGCGAAAACGCGGTGAGGCGTTTCTCGTCCACCGCCTCACGGAGCAGGAAATCGAGCCCGCAGCGCACGGCCAAATCAGCCAGACGGGTCAGATATTTGGTGACGGTTTCAACATCCCAAGCATCGGCTAAATCGGCCAAAGCAATGGCGAGAGCGGCGCGATTGCGGACATGGCGCAACAGCGCCATCGCGGCGTCTTTATCTGTGGCCGCCGCCATCTCGCTATCCAATGCGGTATAAAGCGTATCGAGATAGTCCTCCGGCGCGGCCTCTTGTAAAGCCAGCACCACATCGGGATAGCGGCGCATGAGGCGCGCCAAAAACGGACTGCCCTCAACCAGCCAAGCGAAGAAATCGGCATGCGCTGAGATGAGCGGCGTCAGTGTTTCATCGGCCCGCACATCTTCCAGCAACAGCTCAGCTTGGTGGGTATTAAGCGGGTGACGCGGCGGTAGGTTTTGAAAAAGCGATGCCATCAGCGGTCTCAGCTTTTTATCGGCAGATGAAGCTCTGCCTTCAAGCCGGGGGCATTGTCGCGCAACACCAACGCGCCGCCATGATGGGCGCAAATCGCCGCCACCAGCGACAAGCCCAAACCGCTGCCACTCTGAGACCGGCTTTCGTCCAATTGCACAAAACGCGCCATTGCCCGTTCGTGTTGGTCGGGGGCAATGCCCGCGCCGCCATCAGCGACGGATAAAACAAAGCAGCCATTATCTTCATGCGCGGCCAAAGTGACGATACTGCCTTTTATCGCGGCATGAGCCAGCACGTTTTCCAGTAAATTGACCAGCGCTTGCGCCAACAAAGCGGCATCGCCCGACAGGCGCGGCGCATCGGCACAAGCCAGACCCAATGTCATGTCATTATCGTCGAAAATCGGCGCGAATAAATCATGCATATCAGCCAGCAATGCAGCGACATCAACCGCCTCTGCATTTAATGTGGTGACGCCGCTATCCAAGCGCGACAAAGCCAGCAGCGCGTTGAAGCTTTTTAATAAGCCATCGACATCTTCCAACGCACCGGCCAGCGCGGCCTCGCCCGTATCGGCCAACAGCCCCTCCAACCGCGCCCGCAGCCGCGTCAGGGGCGCGCGCAAATCATGCGCCAGATTATCACTGACCTGCCGCGTCGCGCCCATCAGTGTTTCGAGCTGCGCCAGCATGGCATTTATTTGCGCCGCCAATGCCTGCCACTCGGCACCATCGCGCCGCAGATTCAAGCGCGTTGATAAATCACCCTCCATGACGGGCTTCAGAGCCGCGCCAATCGCCTCAACTTGTTTTAGTCCGCGCCGCGCCAAAAACGCGCCGCCGCCCAAGCCAACCAGCAGCATGGCAATGAGCGCCAACACAAAGGCTTGGCGAAAAGCCGCCAGCAAATTCTCGCCATCGGCAATATCTTGCCCGACCAGCAGCACCAAATTATTGTCCAATTGCAACAGCCGCGCCCGCACCGGCGCGCCGCCCTCGGTAAAGTTCAGCCAGCCATCGGCGTCAGTTGTATTGACCTTCGGAAATTCTTTCAGATTGCCGGCAATGAAGCTGCCTAAGCCGTCAGACAGGCGCAAATAGCTGGCCCGATAGCTGTCTTGCGCGCCGACAGTGTCAATCGTTTGAGCCAAACCGCGCACCCCATCGCGCTGATGAGTGAGCGACAATGCCGCCGCCTCGCGCCAAATGAGATTGTCTTGCGCCATGCGCGTGCTTTCCGCCAAACGCCCATAAAGCAGCCCCAATACCAGCGCCATAGCCACCAGCAAAAGCGCCGTATAGGCCAGCGCGGCACGAAATCCGGCAAGACGCAAAAGGGTTCTCATATATCCGCCTGCAAGACGAAGCCCTGCCCGCGTTTTGTATGCAATAGCGCAGGCTCAAACCCCTTATCGAGCTTGCCGCGCAGGCGTGAAATATGCACATCGACGACATTGGTTTGCGTGTCGAGTCCATAATTCCATACATTTTGCAGCAGCATATCGCGCGTCACGATTTGCCCCTGATGGCTCAATAAATAGGCCAGCAAGTCAAACTCGCGCTTGTTCAAATCGAGCTTTGTGTCGCCGCGCCGTGCCTCGCGGGTCAATAAATCGAGCTGTAAATCAGCCAATTGCAATTGCGTGACTTGCGCTGTCTCATTGCGCCGCGCCAATGCCGTGACGCGCGCTTGCAGTTCAGCAAACGCATAAGGCTTGGTGAGATAATCATCACCACCGGCGGCAAAACCGGCCACGCGGTCATCAACCTCACCCAAAGCCGAGAGAAATAAAACCGGTGTCGTGTCGCCCTCGCCGCGCAATGTCTCGACCACCTCAGTGCCGCTCATCTGCGGCATCATGCGGTCAACCACCAGCACGTCAAAGACGCCTTGCCGCGCCGCTTCAAGACCGGCTGCGCCATTGGCGGCATGCTCAACAGCCGCGCCTTCAGCGCGAAACCGATTGCACAATAAAGCCGCCGCTTTGCTGTCATCTTCCATCAATAAAAGGCGCAGATTTTGTCC
>FZLQ01000027.1 GCA_900197605.1 Phyllobacteriaceae bacterium Water-Bin73 | reverse complement strand
CGGCGCCTATTGCACCCATAAACAAACCTGCAATTCGGTGAAACACGTCGAGCGTGTGCTTGATGATTTGTTGAGGTTGAGTAGTTAAAAAGCCCCCGAAGCAAAACCGTTTTGTCTTCCACCCTTGATTCAGCTTTATTTTCGGGCGCGGGCCATAGGCCAAGCCTGCGCGAAAATATCAACGAGGCAATACAGTCTCACCCATCAGGAAAAAATCCACCTCGCGGGCGGCTTGGCGGCCTTCGCGAATGGCCCAGACGACCAGCGACTGGCCGCGGCGCATATCACCGCAAGCAAACACTTTGGCGCGTGAGGTTTCATAGGTCGCCGTATCGGCAGCGACATTGCCGCGCCCGTCTTTTTTCAGTGCCAATTCTTCTACCAGCCCGTCATGCACCGGATGGACAAAGCCCATGGCCAGCAGCACGAGATCGGCTTTCAGTTCAAATTCAGAACCGGCAATCGGTGCCATATTCTCATCGACTTTGGTGCATTTAATGGCGGTCACTTTTCCGTCTTCGCCAACCAGCGCCGTCGTCATGACAGAAAAGTCGCGTATCGCGCCTTCTTCTTGGCTGGTCGAGGTGCGCATTTTCAGCGGCCAATCGGGCCAAGTCAGGCCTTTATTTTCTTTCTCCGGCGGCATGGGCATAATCTCAAGCTGCGTCACAGACAGCGCGCCCTGACGGAAGCTGGTGCCAATGCAGTCAGAACCGGTATCCCCGCCACCGATAACAATCACATGCTTGTCTTCAGCCAATATCGGCTCAATCTCGCCAATCGGCTCTTGCCCGACACGGCGGTTTTGTTGCGGCAGAAAATCCATCGCATAATGCACGCCGTCCAATTCGCGACCCGGCACGGGCAGGTCGCGCGGCACTTCTGAGCCGCCCGATAAAATCAACGCATCATGCTTGGCTTCCAGCTCAGCGCCTGTCACGTCAATGCCGACTTGCGTGTCGTAATGAAAGGTCACGCCCTCGGCCTGCATCTGCTCGACGCGGCGGTCAATGCCGTGCTTTTCCATTTTGAAATCGGGAATGCCATAGCGCAGCAGGCCACCGGCTTTGGCGTGTTTTTCATAAAGATGCACATCATGACCGGCGCGCGCCAATTGCTGCGCTGCCGCCATGCCGGCCGGACCGGCACCGATAATGCCGATGCTTTTGCCGGTTTTATGGCTCGGCACTTGCGGGGTAATCCAGCCTTCTTCCCAGCCCTTATCGACAATCGCACATTCGACCGATTTAATGGTCACCGGATTATCGTCAATATTGAGCGTGCAAGAGGCCTCACACGGGGCCGGACAAATGCGTCCGGTAAATTCGGGGAAATTATTGGTCGAGTGCAAATTGCTCAGCGCGGCCTGCCAATCGCCCGTATAGACAAGGTCGTTCCAGTCAGGAATTTGATTGTTCACCGGACAGCCATTATGGCAATAGGGCACGCCGCAATCCATGCAGCGCGAGGCTTGGGCTTTCAAATCCGTCTCGTCCATCGGCACGATAAACTCGCGGAAGTTTTGCACCCGCTCTTCTTTCGGCAGATAAGTCCGGTCTTGGCGGTCCAGTTCTAGAAATCCGGTTGGCTTTCCCATTTTATTACTCTCCTGCTGCCGGCTGGTCGGCATTTTCTGCCTCAGCCAGCTCATTAAGCGCACGACGATATTCGGTCGGCATGACTTTATGGAATTTCGGCAAATAGGTTTCCCAATCAGCCAGAATATCTTGCGCGCGCTGCGAGTTGGTGTAGCGGGCATGGTTTTCAAGCAGTTTATAAAGCCGCTCGGCATCATGGGTGCGCATGTCGTCTTTGACATGGGTCAGAGCATTGCCCAATTCGCCGGTCACTGGCTCCAATTCGACCATCGACATATTGCAGCGGCTTTCAAAATTGCCGTCTTCATCGAGAACATAAGCGATGCCGCCGGACATGCCGGCAGCGAAATTGCGACCGGTTGCACCCAGCACAACCACGCAACCGCCGGTCATATATTCGCACGCATGGTCGCCTGCGCCTTCAACAACCGCAATCGCGCCTGAATTGCGCACGGCAAAACGCTCACCGGCGACGCCACGGAAATAGCACTCGCCATCAACCGCGCCATACAGCACCGTATTGCCGACAATAATGCTCTGCTCCGGCACAATCGCACTTTCCTTCGGCGGATAAATGGCGATGCGACCGCCGGACAGGCCTTTGCCGACATAGTCATTGGCTTCGCCTTCCAGCTCGAAAGAAATGCCGCGCGCCAAAAATGTGCCAAAGCTTTGACCGGCCGTGCCGCGCAATTTCACCGAAATGGTGTCATCAGCAAGACCGGCATGGCCATAGCGCAGGGCCAATTCGCCCGACAACATGGTGCCGGCAGAGCGGTCAACATTGGTAATCGTGGTGTCAATTTGCACCGGCGTTTTAGTGTCCAAAGCAGGCATGGCCTCGGCAATCAGCTTACGGTCGAGAATATCGTGTATCGGATGGTCTTGGCCGTGCGAATGATAGACTTCCTTATCGGCCTCGATTTTGGTGAACAAGCGGGTGAAGTCGAGACCTTCCGCTTTCCAATGGTTCACCGCATCGCGCGTATCGAGCAAATCGGTTTGCCCGATAATCTCGTTCAATGAGCTGTAGCCCATCTCGGCCAGCATTTCGCGCACTTCCTCGGCAATGAAGAAGAAGTAATTAATCACATGCTCCGGCGTGCCGGTGAAGCGTTTACGCAGGGTTTCGTTTTGCGTCGCAATACCGACCGGGCAGGTGTTCAAATGACATTTGCGCATCATAATGCAACCTGCCGCAATCAGCGGGGCGGTTGAGAAGCCAAACTCATCAGCGCCCAAAAGCGCGCCGATAATGACATCGCGTCCGGTGCGCAAGCCGCCATCAACCTGCACGGCGATGCGGGTGCGTAAATCGTTTAGCACCAAAGTCTGATGGGTTTCGGCCAGACCGATTTCCCATGGGGAACCGGCATGTTTGATGGAGGTCAGCGGGCTGGCACCGGTGCCGCCCTCAAAGCCTGAGATGGTCACATGGTCGGCGCGGGCTTTCGAGACGCCTGCCGCAACCGTGCCGACACCGACTTCGGAAACCAATTTGACCGAAATATCGGCGCGTGGATTGGCGTTTTTCAAATCATAAATAAGCTGCGCCAAATCCTCGATGGAATAAATATCATGATGCGGCGGCGGCGAAATAAGGCCGACCCCCGGCGTTGAATGGCGCACCGCGGCAATGCGTTGGTCAACCTTATGGCCAGGCAATTGGCCGCCCTCACCGGGCTTGGCACCTTGCGCCATTTTAATTTGAATCATGTCGGAATTGGCCAAATACTCAGCCGTCACACCAAACCGGCCTGAGGCCACTTGTTTGATGGCCGAGCGTTTGCTGTCGCCATTATCTTCGGGCGTAAAGCGATGGACTTCTTCGCCGCCTTCGCCGGTATTTGATTTGCCGCCCAAGCGGTTCATCGCAACAGCCAATGTTTCATGGGCTTCCGGACTGATGGAGCCCAGCGACATGGCACCGGTGGCGAAGCGTTTGACGATCTCTTCAACGGCTTCAACCTCGTCAATCGAGATGGCTTTGCGGCCACTATCTTCAGCCATGCGGATTTTGAACAGACCGCGCAGGGTGAGCAAATGCTCATCTTGCTCATTTATCTGACGCGCATAATCGCGATATTGGTCGCGGCTATTGCCGCGCACGGCATGCTGCAATGCGCCGACTGTACCGGCATTCCAAACATGGTCTTCGCCGCGCAGGCGCACGGCATATTCGCCGCCGACATCGAGCGCGTCTTTCAAAACAGCGTCTTCGCCAAATGCCCCTTTGTGGCGCATCAGGGTTTCTTCCGCGACTTGCGCCAGACCAATGCCTTCAATCGTTGTCGATGTGCCGGTGAAGTAAGTGTCGATAAATTCTTGCGCCAAACCAATCGCGTCAAAAATTTGCCCGCCGCAATAAGATTGATAAGTCGAGATGCCCATTTTGGACATGACTTTGCGAATGCCTTTGCCCGCCGCTTTCACAAAATGCGCGTAACCTTCTTCGCGGGTCAGCTCAAGACCCAGCTTGTCGCGCAATTGGTCAACCGTATCAAAAGCCAGATAGGGGTTAATCGCTTCTGCGCCGAAACCGGCCAAAGTGCAGAGGTGATGAATTTCTCGCGCTTCACCGGTTTCAACCACCAGACCGGCAGAGGTGCGAAGCCCTTTGCGAATAAGGTGATGATGCACGGCAGAGGTAGCGAGCAGAGCGGGAATGGCAACCCGCTCGGCGCATAGGCCGCGATCGGACAGAATGATGATATTCTCATGGCTGTCGGCAATGGCTTTTTCAGCTTCGGCGCATAATGCGTCGAGGCGGGTTTTCAATCCGCCGGGGCCGCTTGCTGCATCCCATGTCATATCCAGTGTCAGCGCATGAAACGCATTGTCTTTAATGTCGGAGATGCGGCGAATTTTTTCCAAATCCTCATTGGAGAGAATGGGCTGCGCCACTTCCAAACGTTTAATGCCGGAGGAGCCTTCAAGGTCGAGCAAATTGGGGCGCGGGCCAATGAAAGAAACCAGCGACATGACCAATTCTTCGCGGATCGGGTCAATCGGCGGATTTGTGACTTGTGCGAAAAGCTGCTTGAAATAAGTGTAAAGCGGCTTCGATTTATCAGACAAAGCCGATGGCGGCGTATCCGTGCCCATTGAGCCGGTGCCTTCTTCGCCGCGTTCCAACATTGGCGTGATGAGGAATTTCAAATCCTCTTGGCTGTAGCCGAAAGCCTGTTGCTGGGTCAGCAGGGGCAGGTCGCTATGCACATGCGCCTCGCCGGTTGGGGCCGGCAATTCTTCGAGTTTGATTTGCGTGCGCGCCAGCCATTCAGCATAAGGATGCGACCCGGCCAGTTCCGCCTTCAATTCATCGTCTGAAATAATGCGGCCTTCTTCCATATCGATAAGCAGCATTTTGCCCGGTTGCAGGCGCCATTTTTCGATAATTTTTTCTTCCGCCGCCGGCAGGACACCCATTTCAGAGGCCATGACGACGCGGTCATCTGAGGTCACATAATAACGCGCCGGACGCAAACCGTTACGGTCAAGCGTTGCGCCGATTTGGCGACCATTGGAAAAAGCAACGGCGGCGGGGCCGTCCCACGGCTCCATCAGCGCCGCATTATATTCGTAAAATGCGCGCCGCTCATCATCCATCAGCGGATTGCCGGCCCAGGCTTCGGGTATCAGCATCATCATCGCATGGGCCGGTGAGTAGCCGCCCATGACCAGCAATTCCAACGCATTGTCGAAACATGCCGTATCGGATTGGCCTTCTTCAATCAGCGGCCATAATTTCTCAAGGTCGTCGCCAAACAGGCCGGAGGACAGGGTCTCGTGACGCGCTGCCATCCAATTCACATTGCCGCGCACCGTATTAATCTCGCCATTATGGCAAATCATGCGGAATGGCTGCGACAGCGACCAGGTCGGGAATGTATTGGTTGAAAAGCGCTGGTGGACAAGCGCCATGGCCGACACAGTGTCGGGGTCGCGCAAGTCGTCATAATAGGGGCCAAGCTGGCTCGACAGGAGCAAGCCCTTATATAAAACCGTGAAAGACGACATGGACGGGATATAGAAAAACCCGTCAGCTTGTTTTATCTCGGCTGCTTTAACAGCCAGTTCAATCAAGCGGCGCACGACAAATAAGTCGCGCTCAAAGGCTTGCTGTTCATGGTCTTTGCCATTGCCGATAAACACTTGTTTGATAATTGGCTCGGTCGGCACAATGGAATAGCCGAGGTCTGAATTATCGACCGGCACATCGCGCCAGCCCAAAACAAGGTGACCTTCGGCGATGATTTTTTCTGCAATAATATCTTCAATCGTCGCGCGCGCCGCATCATCGGGCGGCAAGAACAACATGCCGACGCCATAGGCGCCTTCTTGCGGCAACTCAAACGGCAAGTCAGCCGTTACTTTGCGATAAAACGCATCGGGCATTTGAATAAGCATGCCGACGCCGTCACCGGCTTTCGGGTCAGCACCCACTGCGCCGCGATGTTCCAGATTTTCCAAAATCGTCAAGCCATCGCGCACAATGTCGTGGCTTTTGACATTTTTGATATTGGCAACAAAACCGAGGCCGCAAGCATCATGCTCATTGGCCGGGTCATAAAGGCCCTGACGCGCGGGCAGACCCGGGCGTTGGCTTTGGTTTTTCATCGCTGTCGGCTGCTTGGTCATGCTGCCTTCCTATTCATTCCATTTTCGGCGCACCGTCCCTGCCGAATTTTCATCCGGTCAAACGGGCATCTAATTTGTCTAAATCATCCCGAGAGCGGGACTTTAGGTGGCGAGTTGCGTTTCACGCGGCCTCCCACCAATGCAGGCATAATATAGGCGCAAGCGGGGCGTGATTTCAAGTAAATTGGTCAATATTATTGACCTAATTTTCATCAAGAAACGCCCGAAAACTGGGGAAAATGCAGGGCGTAATCCGCGCCGCATGGTCGCATGTGGGTTAAACCGCTTGGCGCTTGAAAAATCCGGCAATATCGCGCAAGGCAGCTTTGGCCTCGGGCACGAAAATATGCGCAATTTGATGCACATGCGGCATATCCTGCCAAACCTGCAATTCGGCTTCGACATTGGCTTTCTTGGCGTTTTCGACCAATCGCGTGCTGTCGTCGAACAAGACTTCTTCAGTGCCGACCTGCACAAATAGCGGCGGAAAGCCCGTTAAATCGGCAAAAAGCGGCGAAATAAGCGGGTTTTTCTTATCCTGATTGGGGCAATACCAATCAACCGCCTCAGGCATGCGGTCCATATCAATCATCGGGTCACGCTCGGCGCGCTCCTTATGTGACAAGCCCGAGGCCGTCAAATCGGTCCAGGGCGATAATAACGCCGCGGCTTTCGGCTGGGCTTTATTGTGCGCGCGCAATTTTTGCATCAGCGCGAGGCTCAAACCGCCACCGGCGCTGTCGCCCGCAAGCAGCATATTTTCGGGGGTCACGCCCTCTTCGATCAGAAAATCATAGGCTTCTTCGGCGTCTTCAATGGCTGCCGGAAAAGGGTTTTCGGGTGCCAAACGATAATCGACAATCAGCCCGCGAATACCGGCAAAGCGGCACAGGCGCGTGACCATCGACCGGTGCGTATCAATGCTGCCCAGCACATAACCGCCGCCATGCAGATAAAGCAGGGTGCGCTCGGCCTTCAAATCACCGACCCATTCGGCGTCCATTGAGCCAATTTTAAGGGTGGCACCGGGCTGCGCCTTCCCCATAATCATGCTGAGTATCGGCCCTTGGTTCTCGCCGCTGCGCGCCAAAGCAAGGCCGGATTTGCCGCCGGGCAATAAGCCCTCACGCAAGGCGCGGCGCAATAGGCGACTGTAAATTTTTGATCTTATGCTGGCCATGAAACCCTCCCGAAATTGTAGAAACGAACTTAGCGCATTTGACGCAAAAAGCAAAAAACGCCCGGCCTGATGAGGGGGAGGAGCGTGCCTCATCAACACTGGCCGGGCGTCAGACATTATTGCTTGGCCTTAAGCCGTTTGCTTTGGGTTAAGCAGCTAATGTCTTGGCAATATCAATCTTACGCGGCCTTTCGGCTTCGGGGATTTCGCGCTCAAATTCGATATGCAACAGGCCTTTATCAAGGCTGGCACCGGTGACGCGCACTTGCTCGGCAAGCTGGAAACGGCGCTCAAAATTGCGCGCCGCAATGCCGTGATAGAGAAAGCTGGCGCTCTCGCTATCGCTGTCAGCAAGCTGGCGTGTGCCGCGCACAGTCAATGTGCCGCCGCGCTGTTCAATGTCCAATTCATCTTCGCCAAAACCGGCCACCGCCATGGTCAGGCGATAATTATTTTGGTCGAAACGTTCGACATTATAAGGCGGAAAGCTGGTGCCTTTCTCAGCCGTCTGCACGGCATCAAACAGGCTGGCCAGACGGTCAAACCCAATGGTTGAACGATAAAGCGGGGTTAAATCAAAACGGTTCATTTTCATCTCCTTCTCATCTGAAGCAAGAAACTGTCTCAGCCCTTTAAGGCGCTGAAAACAGGGTTTAAGACCGGCATTATTGCCGCCCTCATCACCGAGATGGGAGAGAATTTTCGTATTTCAAAGTCTTGAAAACGAGAAAGTTTTACCTAAAAGACGATTTATCGACGCGGCTATAAACCGGCCCAGAAAATCCATAAAATGCCGAGCGGTGCCAGAAACCGACCGGCAAACAGCCAAGCGGAAAACAGCGGCCCGCCGCCGCCAAATGCTTGTTTCAATGTTTCAACCGGCATCACCCAAGCGGCGAACAACACCACGCCCAAGCCGCCAATCGGCATAATATAAGCTGTCACGAGATAGTCTTTCAAGTCGAATAGGGTGCGTCCGGCCAGTTTGACATCGCTCCAAATATTGAACGAAAACACCGTGCTGAGACCGATGAGAAAAGTCGCGCCCAGCATGACGTAAATCGCGCGCTTGCGGCTCCAACCGAAACGGTTTTCGGCCCAGCGAAACATCACTTCGGCCAATGACAGGCCGGAGGTGAGGGCGGCGAAATAAACCAACATGAAAAAGACGAGTGCCAGCGGCCCACCAAATGGCAGTTGCGCGAAGGCCAAAGGCAAGGTGGTGAAAATCAAACCGGGGCCGGCGGTCGGGTCGAGCGACTGGCCAAAGACAATGGCGAAAATGCCAATACCCGCCAAAATCGCAATCGCCGTATCGGCCAGTGCAATGGTGATGGCGGCGTGTCCGAGATTGATGGATTTGTCGAGATAGGCACCATAAGTCATCAACATGGCCGCGCCGACACCGACGGAAAAGAAGCCTTGCCCGACCGCCGATTGAATGACTTCCGGGGTGATTTTGGAAAAATCGGGTGTGAACATATAAGCCAGCGAGGCTTTAATATCTCCCGCAATCGCGCCGTAAACCGCGATGAATACCAACATAATCACCAGCGATGGCATGAGAATGAGGTTGGCGCGTTCCAGTCCGGCGGAAAGCTGCCGAATAAGAATCAGGCCGAGAAACACCAAAAAGGCAAGCTGATGCAAAATCATCTCATTGGGCGAGGCCAGTAAATCGGTGAACATGACACCGGCGCCTGTGGCATCTAGCCCGCCAATTTGACCCGATAGAGCGCGCCAAATATATGACGACACCCAACCGGCAATAACGGCGTAAAAGGTCAATAATATGAAGGAGCCAAATACCCCAATGCCGCCAATAATGCCAAAACCGGCGGGGCGGTTATTCTCAACCGCAATGTCGCGCACGCTGGATACGGCGTCCGACTGGCCTTTTCGTCCAACCAATAATTCAGCCGCCGCGACCGGAATGGCAATGGCGAAAATCGTGATGAGATAGACAAACACGAATGCGCCACCGCCTTGTGTGCCTGTCATATAGGGAAATTTCCAAATATTGCCGAGGCCGACCGCCGCGCCGACGCAGGCCAATGTAAAGCCCATATTGGACGACCAAAAACTTGTGTTTTTATGCTGCATGCGTGCACTCCCCGAAGCTCTCCCAAGTTTTACAGAGTTGACCGGCGATATTCAATGATGGATAGCCTATCGCACGGCTTGCAAATCGGCACGGCTTGCAAATTGTTTCGACAAGCAGCAAACTCGCCTTTCAATAGGGGAAAACAATGTCAGCTCAAATTAAATGGGACGCGCCTTCGCGCTTTGTTGAAATAGAGGGAAATCCAATTCCGGCGCGCGCTGAGGTTGGCCTGCATAAAATGCGCGACGGCAAAATGTTGCGCGGCGGGGTGTTTTATCCCGAAGGCACGCCGCGCGGCACATTGGTTTTAATGACCGGCTATTCTGAATTTATTGAAAAATACTTTGAAACCGTCGCTGATTTTACGGCGCGTGGCTTTGTCGTCGTCATGCCTGAATGGCGCGGCCACGGCCTGTCAGATGGCGATGGCATGGAACCGACCCGTCTGCATTTGAAAAGTTTTGATACCAATCTGACTGATTTGGAAGATCGCTGGGCGGCCTTGATTGCGCCCCTGCCCAAGCCGCATTTTGGTTTGGCGCATTCAATGGGCGGGCAAATTTCACTGCGCGCCGTGCAAGCTCATCCGGAATGGCTGACCGCATTGGCACAATGCGCGCCGATGCATGGCCTGCCAATCCCCGCTCATCTGATGATGATTGCCCGCGCTATAACCGGCTTTTATCGGCTGCTCGGCAAAGCCGATAGATGGAATCCGTTGCAAGGTGTCGCGGAACGGCCGGGCGATGCGGCGTCCAATAATGTAACCAATGATGCGGCTCGCTTTATGCGCACCGGAACGTTGTATGTCACCGAGCCACAATTGCAGGTGAATGGTGCCAGTCTTGGCTGGTTTGCCGCCGCCGATAAGGCGATGGCCGATAGCCGCCGCGTGGCGTTTTTGAACTCTATTGAGACCCCGCTTTTCATTGCCAGTGCCGGGCAAGAAATGCTGGTCGATAATCGTGCCCATGCGCATGTGCTGGCCCATGTGCAAAATGGCAGCGGCAAGCTGTATGCCAATGGCATGCACGAGCTGATGATGGAAAAAGACGAACTGCGCCAAACCTTCATAAATGATGTTGTGGCGTTTTTTGACGGGCTGAATTAGCCGTTTAACATATCCAATAATTGCGCGTGCACGGCGCGGTCGCCGCAGGCAATGGCTGTGCCGCCCTTATGCGCCTCGCCGCCTTGCCAATCGGTGACAATGCCGCCGGCTTCTTCGACAATCGGAATAAGCGCTTGAATATCGACCTCTTTGAGACCCTGTTCGACCACCGCATCAATTTGGCCCAGTGCCACTAACGCATAATTATAACAATCGCCGCCATAGCGCGTCAGCTTGGCAGTGGCGGTCAGCTTATGCCATGCCGGTTCGGCCGGTGTGCCGATAAATAATTCCGGCGTGGTGGTGGCCAGCACGGCGTCTTTAATATCGGCGCAGGCGCGGGTTTTGATTTCGGCAGTGCCAGTTTCCTGTCGCAAAAACGCGCCCTCTCCGGCAGTAGCAAAATAGCGCTCTCCGGTAAAAGGCTGGTCCATCATGCCCAAAACCGGACGGTCATTTTGATTGAGACCGATAAGCGTGCCCCAGCTTGGCATGCCCGAAATGAAAGCGCGTGTGCCGTCAATCGGGTCCAGCACCCATTCAAATGGCGTGCCCGCTTCATCGCCGCTTTTATCATCAAACTCCTCGCCGATAATGGCATGCGAAGGATAATGGGCTTCAATCAATGCGCGAATGGCGGTCTCGGCTTCGCGGTCGGCGGCGGTGACCGGGTCAAATCCCTCGGCCAGCTTATTGTCAATCTCGGGCGTATTGCGAAATAGGGGCAATGTGGCCCGCGCCGCAGCATCGGCCAGTTGATGGGCAAAGGCCAAAAGATCTTTTAAGTCGGGGGCGTGTGTCATGGCTGTGTCTTCTGCGATATTCTTCAGCCGCTTATTATTCAGCGGCAGAGCGTGTCGGGCCCGGCAAGGTGTCGCTTAAAAGGGCCGGCAGGGCGGTCGCAAGCGCGGCGACCAATTCGGTCAAATCATTTTGCAATCGGGCAAAGCCCGCATGTTTGGTGTAATTGCTCTCATCCATATAAATGGCGCGATTGATTTCAATCTGCACGGCGTGCATGCCATCAGCCGGACGTCCATAGCGGTCGGTAATAAAACCACCGGCATAAGGTTTATTGCGCGCCACTTGCCAGCCGCGCGCCGTCAAGTCGCGCTCCAACCAATCGCTGAGACGCGCGTCACAAGAGCGGCCATGCCGGTCGCCCAAGACGAAATCAATGCGCCGCCCCTCTGACGATAAGCGCGTGGCTTGCGAGGGCATGGAATGTGTGTCCAGCAGCACGGCATAGCCGAAGCCATGATGCAGCGCGTGCAGCGTATCTTCCAACTTACGATGAAACGGGTGATAGACGTTTTGAATACGCCGCTCGGCTTCAGCGAAAGACAGCTTGCCGTCATAAATCGGAGTGTTTTCGGCAACCAGACGCGGCACTGTGCCAAGCCCCGCGGCAGCGCGGGCTGAATGGCGGTCAATATGAGCGGGCAGCATGTCTTTGAACAAGGCTTGCTCAAGCTCATATGGGGCGCGGTTCAAATCAACATAAGCGCGCGGATAATTGGCCGATAAAACGCCAATGCCATGCGCCGGTGCCTTCGCCAAAAGCGCGTCAACAAACATGTCTTCCGATTGGCGAATAGTGTGGGCATCAAGGCGCGATGCGTCGATGAAACTTTTTGGATAATGCGCCCCGCTATGCGGCGATGTGAGCAATAGTGGCGCCTCCATACCCGATTGACGGCCCGCGTCTTCGTTTAAAGACGGGGCTGCGGGTGGCGTAAACACAAATGCCTGCTCGTCTTGCTCACTCATGCGATTAAGTTAGCATCTTTTGGGCTTAAAATATATGGCGTAATGGCGCACCCCGATAGCCGCATAATCTAAATGCGGATTGGGCCAGCGGATTGGGGCAGGGATTGGGGCAAACCGACGTTGCGCGACCGCGAAGCGTGATTTGTCTTGATTTTGCGGACGGCTATTGTAAATAGAGGCACGCGTCACAGCGCACCCGATATCGGTTAGGGCGATTAGCTCAGCGGGAGAGCACTACATTGACATTGTAGGGGTCACTGGTTCAATCCCAGTATCGCCCACCACTGACCTTCACGAAAAAGGGCGCCACAAGGGCGCCCTCAAAAAAATTGCGTTAGAGATTAAAACTGTCTCACCAGACCTAACCGAATAGAATCCGCGGGCAAGTCTTCGGAAGGATCGTCTTTGTCAAGGAGATAGGAAAACCAATGACCCACATTTTGATCCTTATCGCGCTTGTGATGACGACGCCCATCAGCGCCAAAGCCGACCAAGCCAACAAAGACGACAAAGACGCGATACGATTGAGCTTCTCTCAAAACGACATAAAAGCCGCCTATCGCTATGACAGTCGCGGCTTGGCCGAACAGCTTGTCGGTGTTTATTGCCAAGAGCGGTTTGGCAAAACCGGTATTCTCAAAGAAGGGGCATGCACAAAAATGTTGCCGCTCGAGGCCAATAGATGCGTCGCAAGGGGAATGTGCAACTGAGCCCGCAGGCGGCGCTCAGTTTTTCGCTCATGGCAAAATAATGCTGCAGCCTGTGGTTTTGCGGCCCTCAAGCTCTTCATGCGCCCGCTGCACATCTTCAAGCCGATAACGCTGATTAATCTCAGCGTGCAATATGCCTTGCTGCATCAGGGCGAAGATTTTATCGGCAGATTTTTGCATCCAGCCCGGCTGCATTAAAAAGGTGAATAATGTCGGGCGGGTGAAATAAAGCGAGCCAAGCGAGGCCAATGCCGCCGGAGACACGGCCTCAATCGGGCCGGATGCATTTCCGAAACTGACCAATGTGCCGAAGGGCGCGAGCGCGTGTAAGCTCAATTCATAAGTTGATTTGCCAACACTGTCATAAATGACGCGAAAGCCGCCATTAGAGGCGGCGTTCAGCTCATCGGCAATGTTCTCGCTTTCCAAAATCAAACAAGCCTCCGCACCATGATGAATGGCACGGGTGCATTTTTCTTGCGTGCTTGCCGTGCCGATAAGGCTTACGCCCAAATGCCGCGCCCATTGGCAGGCAATCAGGCCAACCCCACCGGCGGCGGCATGAAACAAAACCGTCTCGCCGCCATGCAGGGGAAATGTGTCATTGAATAAATAATCAACTGTCATGGCTTTCAACAATATCGCGGCGGCTTGCGCGTCTTCTATGCCATCGGGCAGACGCACCACAGCGCCGGCGGGCAGGATTATCGCTTCGGCATAAGCGCCTTGCCCGGTCACAAAAGCGACACGGTCGCCCGGCTTTATATCGCTGACATCATCACCGACGGCCTCAACAATACCGGCCCCTTCATTGCCCATACCGGCAGGAAGCTGAACCGGATAAAGACCGGTGCGTTGATAGGTGTCGGCCATATTAATGCCAATGGCGGTCAGGCGCACACGCAATTCACCGGCTGCCGGTGCGGGGCAGGCGCGCTCAATCAGGGTGAGCTTTTCGGGCCCGCCAAATTCGGTAATTTCAATCGCCTTAATTCTATCGCTCATATTCCCCTCCCTAAAATAACAACCATAGGTCCATCAAATGGCCCAGAGGGTCAACAGGCCGATAGACCCCATCAGATAGGCGCCGGGCAGGGCGGCAAGTTCTTTGTGGCCGCGCGCCATCAGCGTAAAGAAAACGCCCGCGCCCATAAGGTGAATGGCAATAATCGGATAGGCCATTGCGCTGTCTTGCGGATTAAGCGCGACATAAACCAGTGACAGGCCGCTGACCAGCAACATAATCGAGAAAACATCCCATGACACGGCGCTGATGGATTTTTCTCGGGCGGGTAAATTTGTCTCGGCGATAAGGCCCAAATAAATTCGTCTGCCCCAAATGCCGTGAACCCCGACACTCAAAAAGCATATTGCCGCCGCCGCCATGAATAAATAATAACTCATCAAGACATTCCCCCTTCGGTTTCAAAAACGTTAGGCGAATTGAGCCAATGTTAACAGAGCCTACTTATGGGCAGGCCACCAAGCGTGGAAAATAAATAATGAATTGCCGCTTGAAACCGGCCGATAGTTTTGCTCCTCTTCTAAGCGTTAAATAAAAGGCTTAATTCAAGGAGGGAAAAATTATGTCGGATATTGAACTTATAGGATTTATGCAAGGCAATCGCGAATTGTTCGCGGCGTGGTTTCTGGTCGGCACATTAATGCCCATCGGGGTTATTTTTGCAGCTTACATGTTCCGCGGCTTTGACATGCAATACCGCGCTGCCGCAATGGTATCTGCGCTTATCGGTGTGTTGATGTTGGCTTTCTTTACCAATCAAACGCAAACCGTATTCTTCAGCCAGCTTTCATCGTTGAGCCAAATGGCAGCGGGCGGGTCTGAAACTGCCAAGAACATTATGACCATGACCGGTCTGCCAATCGGTCAAACAATTTCGCCTCCGGGCTGGATGGTTGGTCTCAGCATTGTTCAAATTTTGATCAATCTGGTGCTGACGGTTTACCTCTTCGTTCTCGCGAAGTGGGAAAAGTAAAATCCAAAAATTGGGGGGGTGGCTGTTTCAGCCGCCCCTTTTTCTATCAGGCGATTGTAGAGTTTATTATGCCCAAACTATGCCGCGCCGTGAGGGGCATTTCATGAAAGAGTTTTTTGTCGATGGCTGGGGCGCGCTGGTGCTTTTGCTGCTTATCGCGCCGCCGATTTTGGCGCTGCGCATTTCGACATTCATGAAATTCATGCGCTGGTTTATCCGCCAGTGGCGCAGCTCGCGCTAGCGCCCCTATTGCTTATGCTCATGCGCATGGTTATTGTCCGACAGCTTTTAGGGGAGACATAAAAATGAGCATAAAACTTCACCACCTCAACGCATCACGCTCGCAGCGCTTGGTATGGCTGCTGGAAGAGCTGCAATTGCCGCATGAGATTGTCCATTATACGCGCGATACACAAACCAATTTGGCACCGGCGAGCTTGTTAAAAATTCACCCAATGGGCAAGTCGCCTTTATTGGAAGATGATGGTGTGGTGATTGCCGAAACCGGCGCGATTGCCGAATATTTAATGGCCAAATATGACCCCGAGCACAAATTGCATCCGCGCGCCGATGACAAGGATTTTCCAAAATATCTCGAATGGATTCACGCCGCTGAGGGCGCGCCGTTTTTGCCGTTTTTATTGTCGGTCTATGTCGGCCTTGCCGAGACCGCAGGCGCAGGGCTGGAAACACGGATTGCTGATGAGCAATTAAAGGCCGTGACATTCATGGAAAAGCATTTGAGCGAAAACGCCTATTTTGGCGGTGATAATTTTACCGCCGCCGATTGCCTGATGGGCTTTGGCTTATTGTTCATCGCAATGCGTCCGGATTTTGCCGATTATCCATCTATCAAAGCATGGCTTGAGAAAGTGCAGGCGCGTCCGGCCTTCCAACGCATGTTGGAAGTCGGCATCTAACCGCTTTATCGGCTCGCCTTTGAGCCTATTTTTTGATGAGGCCCATCTGCTTGGCAATCATTTTGTCAGCCATGCGTTTGGGCAAGCGCGCCAAAAGTCCGTTTTGCATCCATTGTGCATCATGCGTGTAATGGGTCTTCGGCTTATGGCTGCGCAAAATATCCAGCACGCGATGGGAGATGACATCGGGCTCATAGCCGCTCTCCTCCATGGCTTGGCTAAAGCCGAGCATGCGGGCCAAAGGCTTGGCAAAAGCTGAATTGCCCAAGCTTTTTATCAGTGCCGCATTGTCAAACTTTTCCCAAATCGGGGTCTTAACCGGGCCGGGGGCGACAACCACAACATCAATGCCGAACATGATTAATTCGCGGCGCAGGGCTTCGGAAAAACCCTCAAGCCCAAATTTACTCATATTATATGCGCCCATAAACGGCATGCCGATGGCCCCGGAAATAGAGCTGATATTGATGATTTTACCGGCCTCGCCTGTGCGGCTGGTGTCTGCGCCCAGCAGATCCAAAAAGGCTTGAGTGGCATGAAATACGCCCATCAGATTAACGTCGAACTGAGTTTGAAACTGTTCCGGCGACAGGTTTTGAATCGGCCCGATAACCGCAATGCCAGCATTATTAACCAGGCCTGCCAGCTTTTCGCCTTTCAGCTCGGCGTCAACTTGCGCGGCGGCGGCATCGACAGCGGCGCGGTCGGTGACGTCAAAAATAAGTGGGGTAAATTGCGCGCCCAATTCGGCGGCGACATCTTCGCCATCAGCGGCTTTGCGCACCGAACCGAAAACCCGATAGCCCTGAGCGATTAAATCGCGGGCAATTTGCCGACCAATACCTGACGATACGCCGGTAACCACTACAGATTTCATAACTGTCTCCCAATAATGCTGGGGCACAGCTTAAGCGTGTCGCTTATAGGGTCAATAGTGATTTAGGTGGCGCGGCAATCCGAAAGCGGATTTGTGGGGCAGGGGGTAGCTTACACAGCCAACCCCTTTCCCGAATTTGTCAGTCAGCTTTAGTCAGCTTCAGTCAGATTGACTGCTGAATATTTGCCGTTTGAACCTTGCTCTTTTTCAAAAGACACTTTCATGTCTTCTTTAAGGTTCAGGCCGCTTGCTTGCACAGCGGTGATGTGGACAAACACATCGTCTTGACCGTCAACAGCGATAAAACCATAGCCTTTATCGGCGTTGAACCATTTTACAGTACCTGTAATCATAATCTTTCCTTCGTTAAGCTTCGCTTGAATCGCGTAGTTTGAGCCGCAGTGAAATCTTAAGGCTCGGCTGACCTTGGAAGCTTGTCGCGAAGGGCAGATGAGCCTACAGAACACGCACGCGCGTCAAAGTAAAGTATTAGTTCGGGCGGTGCGGCGATTGGCGCTTTTATGGTGTCCGGCGTGGCGTCATGTGACCTCGGTCTCAAAACGTGATAATGTACCGAAAAGGCGAGGAAATTAGGGATAAATAAGATGAAAGATTTGGATATTGTGATTTATGGCGCGACCGGTTTTACGGGTCGCTTATGTGTTGATTATCTCAACAGCCTCCAAAAAGACCTGAAATGGGCGATTGCCGGTCGCAATGAAGCCAAGTTGAACATCGTCAATTCCGAAACCGGCGCCAATGTTGAGGTTCTGGTCGCAGATTCAAACGATATGGCGGCGCTGGAAGCGATAACGGCGCGCGCCAAGGTGGTGCTGTCCACAGCCGGGCCGTTTCATCGCTATGGCTCCAATCTGGTCGCTGCCTGTGTCAAAAACGCCACCCATTACGTCGATATTACGGGCGAGAATTTCTGGGTCAAAGGGCTGATTGAAAAACATCATGCCGAGGCCGCCGCTAAGGGCGTGCGGATTATTCCCTCTTGCGGTTTCGACTCCATTCCGTCTGATTTGGGCAGCTATTTTTCGGTCACGCAAATCAACGCGCCGATTAAGCGCATTGAGTCGTTTCACTCCTATCAGGGCGATGCATCGGGCGGCACATTGGAAACCATTTTCGCCATGCCGGAGCTTAATCTGGGCGATGATTTAACCGATCCGTTTTTGCTGAACCCGACCGGCAGCACAACGCCGAAAATGGAAAAAGCCAGCCGCGACGGTTTCGGTGTGGCCAAAAAAGCCGAGGTTAACGGCTTTGCGTCACCCTTTATTATGGCCGCGGCCAATACGCGCGTTGTGCGGCGGTCGTCGGCTTTATTGGGCGAGCGACAAGAACCCTATGGAGCGGATTTTGTGTATCAAGAATTTGCTTATCACCCAACGCGCTGGCGCGCCATTAAAGGGCTTTTGGGGCTGGCGACAATGGGGCTGGTGGTGATGACCCCGCTGCGCAAATTGGTGCGGCCCATGTTGAAACAACCGGGCGAAGGCCCGTCGCAAGAAGAACGCGATAATGGCTGGTTTGATTGCAAGTTTATCGTCGAAACCGAAAGCGGCGACAAATATGTCTCCTCGATTTCCGGCGATGGCGACCCCGGCTATAAAGTGACCTCGAAACTGGTCACGCAATGCGCCCTATGCTTGCTTGAAGATAGCGCCAAGCTGCCCGGCGGCGACGCTTATGGCGGGGTGCTGACCAGTGCCAGCGGGCTTGGCCGCGCTTTGATTGAACGCTTGAGCAAAGTGGGTATCCGCTTTGACGGCCCGCATAAAGCGGAGGGCTGAGGCGGCGCGGGCGGCGGTCTTTGCGCTCGGTGATTTGCTAAATCAAGTGAAGCGCGTTAGCTTTTTTTATCTTTTGCAACAAAAGAGCCTATCGTGCCCCTAAATTTTTTACGTCTCGTTAACCTTTTTCTCTTTTTCCCTTTTCAAGCCAGCGCGCAAACGGTTGATGAGCAAATAAACCGACTGATGCAGCCGCTCACCGATGCGCTGTCGGCGTTTATTTTCTACGCCGTTCCATTGGGCGGCACGGATTTGCCGCTGATTGTGGTCTGGCTGATTATTGCCGCGTTTTTCTTTACTTTTTATCTGGGGTTTATCAATCTGCGCGGATTTGGCTTCGCCATTAGCGTGGTGCGGGGCGCGCTCCGCAATGACAAGCATGATGGCGAGATCAGCCATTTTCAGGCACTGACAGCGGCCATGTCGGGCACGATTGGCGTCGGTAATATGGCCGGTGTTGCCATCACCGTATCGCTGGGCGGGCCGGGCGCAATCTTCTGGCTGATTGTCGCAGGACTGGTCGGCATGACGACGAAATTTGTCGAATGTACGCTGGGCGTCAAATATCGCACGATTAATCCAGACGGCACGGTATCGGGCGGGCCGATGTATTATTTGCGCGACGGGCTGGCCGAAAAAGGCCTGCCGCGTTTGGGTAAATATCTCGGCGCATTTTTCGCTCTCAGCATTGTTGTCGGCTGTTTGGGCGCGGGCAATATGTTCCAATCCAATCAGGCTTATGTGCAATTGGTCGAAGTGTCGGGCGGCGCAAACAGCCCGCTGGTCGGCTATGGCTGGCTTATCGGCATTGTGATGGCGGTTATGGTCGGGCTGATTATTATCGGCGGCATTAAATCCATCGCCAATATCACCGTCAGATTAGTGCCGTTTATGGTGGTGATTTATTTGGTATTGGCTTGCCTGGTATTGCTGGTCAATTTCACCGCCATTCCGGACGCCTTTGCGTTGATTTTCAAAACCGCCTTCACGATGGAAGGTGTCTCCGGTGGCTTTATCGGCATTATGATTTTAGGTTTTCAGCGCGCCGCTTTTTCCAATGAAGCGGGGCTTGGCTCTGCCGCTATTGCCCACGCGGCGGTGCAAACAGACGAGCCATTGAGCGAGGGTTTTGTCGCTTTGCTGGAGCCGTTTATCGACACTGTGGTGATTTGCACGCTGACCGGTTTGGTGTTGGTTATCACCCTGCCGACCGAGGCGCTTATGAGCGGCGGCATGTCGGGCATTGAATTGACCTCATCGGCTTTCGCTGAAAATTTTTCATGGGCGCCCGTGCCTCTTTCTTTCGTCGCCATGATATTTGCGTTTTCGACCATGCTGGCATGGGCTTATTACGGCATTAAGGGTTGGACTTATCTGGTCGGCGAGGGCAAGAACAAAGAAAAAGCCTTTGGCTTGGTGTTCTGCTTATTCATCATTATCGGCGCGTCGATTAAGCTGGACACGGTTTTGGAATTTGCCGATGCGATGATTTTCATCATGGCCATTCCAAACCTTATCGGCCTGTATATTCTGGCTCCCGATGTCAAAAAAGACCTCACTGCTTATATGAATACGTTCAAGGCGAAAGCATAAAACCGGTCGGGTTTGATTTGGGGCGGTGCTATATAATTGCCCTGTTCGGCAAATTCGGATAGGGCTGATGTATGAGTTCAGTTCGCCTAGCCTGTTGGATATCGGTTTTTATCGCCCCGTTTTTTATCGGCGCGGCGCATGCTGAATGGAAATCTGAACCGCCCGAAATCATGGCCGGTGGCGAGATTATCGGGCAATATTATCATTTATTCAGCAAAGCTAACCCGCCGCATGTGGTTTGGGTTTCTTTTCAGAATGAAACCTATTTATGCCGTGGCGATAATGCAGTGTTTAGCTGCCAATCGACCAAAAAAGGCGCGCTGCCGCCGCCTGTAACGGCTGATGAGGCCGCGCCGCCAACGCCTTAAGCGGCTGAGCGATACTTGAATCACCGATGATTTTTATATAGGGTTTTGTGAAACAATTTCATTTTGGAGGGCGTGATGAACCTGTTTGATAATGAAGATTTGAAATGGCGGCGTTTTGTCGGTGATGACAGCGTCGATTACCCGATTGATTATGAAGCCGCATTGCTGAGTATTCGCGATGATGGCCATGTTGATTTGCTTTATCGCTGGGCACCAAATAGTTACTGTCATTTTCACCGTCATACGGCGGCGACCACCTCAACGGTGCTGGCCGGTGAGTTGCATGTCTCGACCATGGACGCACAGACCGGTGAGATGCTTGAAACCAAGATTCGCAAAGCCGGGGATTACGCCCACAAAGAACCGGGCGATGTGCATATGGAGCGCGGCGGGCCGGAAGGTGCGTTGGTGCTGTTTAATTTGCAGGCAATTGATAATTCATTAGCTGAGACATTAGCAAAAGATGGCACGGTTACCGGTGAATCGCGGTTTGACGATATATTGGCGCGTCGCCGCAAGCGCGTGGGCTAAGGGTCTCTTTCTTAAACGAGTATTTTCGTTTAGCCTGCCCGCATGGAGCCATCAGAACTCAATTTTCCGCCCCTGCCAGGCATTGATATTACCCCTATCCGGCAAGACAGCCGCAGCCCGATGGGGCTGAATATCGGCCTTGTTTATATGGGCTTTGGCGATAAGCGTATCTGCACTGGTTTGACATGGGATGAAAGCCTTGTCGGCAATGCCGAAACGGGTGTGCTGCATGGCGGCGTGGTGACGGCGATGATTGACGAAACAGCGGGCGGTGCCTCAGTGCTGGCTACCGACCATAAATTTTCCGTCGCGACCATTGATTTACGGGTCGATTATATGCGCCCTGCCGAGCCGCGCCAAAATCTCTATTGCACGGCGCATATTTTTCGCCTGACCAAGCGCGTCGCTTTTTTCAATGCTGCCGCTTTTCACCAAAACCCCGATAAGCCGATTGCTGTCGGCACCGGCACTTTCATGCTGGGCGCCAATGATTCAGTGCCGGATATTCTGGGCAGTCCGTTTCGGGCCAATAACGCCGAGGGCGATTAAGATGCAAGAAGTCGCTTTGATTGAGGGTGTCCTCGCCGCTATTCCCTATGCCGGTAAGCTGGGCGTCACCGCGCAACTCGATGCGGCAGGCCGATTGACTTGCACGATGCCGTTTAATGAAAACCATGTAGGCAACAAGCAATTGCCCGCTCTGCATGGCGGCAGTCTGGCCAGCTTTCTGGAAATCACGTTGATTT
>FZLQ01000045.1 GCA_900197605.1 Phyllobacteriaceae bacterium Water-Bin73 | reverse complement strand
TGGCTGCCGCTGCGGCAGTGGGGTGGGAAAAGGCGGTCATCGACATGCTGCCCGCTGTGACGGCAATCGGCGGCACATCGCTGGTGCTGGGCGTGACCCCCTCAATATCCTCAACATTAATGTTTAATTCTTCGGCAACAATTTGCGCCAGACCGGTATTGCTGTTCTGCCCCATTTCCATGCGCGAGAAATACATCATGCATTTCCCGTCAGGACGGATTTGAACCCAGGTAATGCCGGACGCGCTATTGGGGAAAATAATCGTGGGCGCGACCGTTAAGGCGCGGTTCCGCATGGCGTAAAGCACGGTCACACCACCGGCGACCCAGCCCGTTGCAATCAGGAAGTTACGGCGTGACAGTTTGACCATTAGCTTGCCTCCTGCATGGTCAGGGCGGCGCGTTTAATGGCCTTGCGAATACGCTCATAGGTGCCGCAGCGGCATAAATGGCCGCTCATCGCGGTATTAATATCGTCATCATTTGGATTGGGGGTGTGCTGCAGCAATGACAAAGCCTGCATGAGTTGCCCCGATTGGCAATAGCCGCATTGCGGCACATTCTCATCGAGCCAAGCCTGTTGCAAAGGGTGCAAAGTGCCATCGGCGGCGGCCAGACTTTCGACCGTCAGCACTTCTTTATCCTCAATCTCTGAAACCGGCACCAAGCAGCTTGAGACCGGTTCGCCGTCAACATGCACAACGCATGCGCCGCATTGCCCGATACCGCAACTGAAGCGAGAGCCGACCAGCCCGAAATGCTCGCGCAAGACGACCAATAGATTTTCATCTTGCCAGTCTTCAGCGACGTCGCGCATGTCTCCGTTAATTTTTAATTTCATGGCTTCCCCTCCATTTGCCAAAAGCGTAAACGAGACGATGCGTATTGTCTAGAAGGGAGTGGCCTCAGAGATGGGGATTATGTGAGCGGGGGCAGCGCCTGACGTACCAGCTTTTTAATATAAGCGGCGCTGACGGTCTCAAAACGGATAAGCACTTTGTACCAAACCGCGCCGTAAAGCTCATCAATGGAAACATCAATATCAGCATCTGCCGGAAACAGGCCTTGCCCTTGCGCTTCGCGAAAAGCCGTGCGGATTTGCCCGATGCGCGGCAGATACACGGCCTCAGCCATGCGGCTATATAATTTCGGGTCGCGATGCGCTTCAGCCAGAATACAGATGGCCGCTTGGCGGCAATCGGTTCGGCTGATAATTTTACCAAAGGCCAGAAGCGAGGCTTCCAGATAATCGCGCAGCGGCGTCGTCTCGTCATAGACCGGCAGGGGCGGCAATAGGCGGTCGCGCCAAACCTCAAGCACCAAATCGGCGCGCGAATCCCACCAGCGATAAATCGTTTGCTTGCCGACACCGGCCTCTCCGGCGACTTTCTCAATTGAAAAATCAATATAGCCGTTAGAGCCGAGCAGCTTCACCGTGGCGTCGAGAATGGCCTTATGCGAGCGCGCATTGCGTCGTTTCTTTTGCTGGGGCGACGTTTCGGACATGAGGTGGCAGCTTTCGCGAGGTGAAAATCCCCCCAATAATTATCGCTTTGCCAAACCAATGCAACCCGAAATGGAAAATTGAAGCGGCGGCGGCTTCTGCTATAAGCCGCTTATGGAAGAGTGTGATGTCATCATTATAGGTGCCGGTGCGGCGGGGCTTATGTGCGCCATTGAGGCGGGCAAACGAGGGCGCAAAGTCTGGCTTGTTGACCATGCCTCTAAGATTGCCGAGAAGATTCGCATCTCCGGCGGCGGGCGGTGTAACTTCACCAATACCGGCACCGGCCCTGATAATTTTCTGTCGCAAAATCCGCATTTTTGTAAGTCCGCGCTGACCCAATTTAGCCAGCAAGATTTTGTCGCTCTGGTTGAACGCTATGGCATTGCCTATCATGAAAAAGCGTTGGGCCAGTTGTTTTGTGACCATAAGGCGCAAGATATTATCGACATGCTGTTGGCCGAAGCCGCTGCCGCCAATGTGCAGCTTGATATGCAGACCGATATTCTGCGGATTGAAAAAACCGATACCGGCTTTAGCGTCGAGACAAAGGCGCAGACAGATGCTGCACCCGTGCGGACAAGCTGCGCTTCGCTGGTGATTGCCACGGGCGGTTTGTCGATACCGAAAATCGGCGCGACAAAATTCGGTTATGATGTGGCGCGGCAATTCGGATTGGGCATTGTCGAGACGCGCGCGGCTTTGGTGCCGCTCACCTTTCAGGCAGAAATTTTGGCGCTGTGCAAATCACTGGCCGGTGTCTCGGTCGATGCGGTTGTGCGTTGCGCCAAAAAAGGCTTTAGCGAGGCCATGCTGTTCACCCATCGCGGCCTTTCCGGCCCCAGTATTTTGCAAATCTCGTCTTACTGGCGCGAGGGCTTGGCCATCGAGGTTGACTTAGCGCCGCAGACCAACGTCGCCGCGCATTTATTATCGGCAAAGGCGCAAGGCGGCAAAGCGGCCATTGAAACCGTCCTCAGCGATATTATTCCCAAGCGATTGGCTGCCGATATTTGCCAGTCCGAAGCGGTGAGCGGGCGCTTGGTCGAGATTGCCAATAGCGCGATTGAGAAAATCGGCGCGGCGGTCAATCACTGGCAGTTGAAACCGGCCGGCTCAGAAGGCTATCGCACGGCAGAGGTAACACTGGGCGGGGTCGATACGGCAGGGCTGTCGTCGAAAACCATGCAGGCCAAAAACCTGCCCGGCTTATTTTTCATCGGCGAGGTGGTTGACGTGACCGGCCATCTCGGCGGCTATAATTTCCAATGGGCCTGGTCGTCAGGCTTCGTCGCCGGACAACACGCTTAATCTGCCAACCTTGTTGGGCAAGCTAAACTCTCAGATTTTCAAGAAAAAATGGCGGAGGGGGAGGGATTCGAACCCCCGGAACGCGCAAACGCTCAACGGTTTTCAAGACCGCCGCTTTCAACCACTCAGCCACCCCTCCTGTAAGGTGGGCGCGAACGCCCCTGCGACCCATGATCAGCAGGAGGTGATGTAGCTTGATTGCGGCAAAATTTCAAGCCGACATATTGCGCCCTCATTTGGGTTTGCTTCTTAAGCCAAACCGAATCCCCTATATTCAGCTTCATTAACTCTCACTGGGTGGTTACGCGGGAAATCAATGGCATGGCGACGCGAATGTTTAGGTTGAAATTTATTATTGCAGCAACCCTATTGCTGGCCGGTTGCGCGTCATTTTCTGAGCGCCGCGCCGCCGAGGAACAGGGGCGTCGTGTGGCCGCCGGTGGCATCTATAAAATCGGCACGCCCTATGAAATTGAGGGCGATTGGTATTACCCGCAAGAAGATGCGACTTATGACAATACCGGCATTGCCTCTTGGTATGGCTCGAAGTTTCATGGTCGCCGCACGGCAAATGGCGAAATTTTCGATATGGATTTGCTGACCGCCGCGCATCCGACTTTGCCGATGCCGGTGCGCGCCAAAGTGACCAATCTGGAAAATGGCCGCTCGGTTGTGGTGCGGATAAATGATCGCGGCCCGTTTGCCAAAGACCGGGAAATTGATATGTCGCGCCACGCGGCTGATGTGCTGGGCTTTAAGGAAAAGGGCACGGCGCAGGTGCGGGTGCAATACCTGGGTCGCGCGCCGCTTTATGACAGTGCGGGGCGGTTGATTAAACGCCAAGAGCCTGACCGCTTCATTGCCGAGAAACCGATTACGCCGAAAGAGGATAGCCGGGTCGCCGCCGCGCCGATTGAGCCGGTCGATGTTCTGACGGCTGATGGCAAAAAACTGGCAAAGCCTGAGCCTGATGTCAAAGAGAAACGCTATGCGGTGCAAGTGGGTGTGTTTTCCATGCGCCAAAATGCTGAGGCGTTGCAAGAAAAGCTGAAGGCGTTTTCGGCGGTCAAAATTGTGGAAGTGAAAATGGGCGGCGCGACATTGTATCGGGTCAAAATGGGCGGGGCGAATATTCGCGCCGATGCCCGCTCAACACTCGAGCGACTGGTCGCGGCCGGTCACACCGATGCGGTGATTATTGAGCAATAGGGGAAATAAATGAGACGATCGACATTATTATGGTCTGCAGCATTGCTTTTTTCTCTGCTCGTAATGCCATTGCTATCGACATCGGCGCAGGCGGTTGAAACCAAAGCCAGCTATGCCTTGCTGATTGATGCCGAAACCGGCGTCGCGCTGTTTGAGAAAAATGCCGATGCGCGCATGAGCCCGGCCAGCATGAGCAAGCTGATGACGGTGCTGATGGCGTTTGAGGCTTTGGAGTCCGGCGCCGTGACCGGCGAGGAAGCGTTTTTTGTCAGTGATGATGCTTGGCGGCGGGGCGGCGCAAGCTCAGGCGGCTCCACCATGTTCTTAAAGGCGCGCTCGCGCGTTTCGGTTCTGGATTTGCTGCGCGGCGTCATTATTCAATCGGGCAATGATGCCTGTATCGCGCTGGCCGAGGGCTTGGCCGGAAGCGAACCGGCCTTTGCCGATCTGATGACGGAGCGGGCGCAAGAGCTTGGCATGACACGCTCGAATTTTGTGAACTCAACCGGTTTGCCCGACCCGGAGCATAAAACCACGGCGCGCGACTTGGCGACATTGGCGCGCGAATTGATAAATAATCATGCCGATTATTACCGCCTGTTTAGCGAGCGCGATTTTACCTGGAACAATATTCGCCAGACCAATCGCAACCCACTGCTTTACGCCAATATTGGCGCAGATGGGCTAAAGACCGGCCACACAAATGAGTCCGGTTATGGGCTGGTGGCTTCGGCTGAGCAAAATGGGCGGCGGCTGATTTTGGTGATTAACGGGCTGAACTCAAAGCGCGAGCGCGCGCGCGAAGCGCGTAAACTCATGACTTTCGGGTTCCGTAATTTCAGCCGCGATTTATTGGTTGAGGCCGGTCAGTCGGTGACTGAATTGCCGGTTTGGCATGGCGATGAGGCGCGCGTTAAGGTAACGACGAAGCAGCGTTTTGATATTGTCACACCGCGCAGCGGTCGGCGCAAAATGGTGGCGACAGTAACTTATGAAAAGCCGGTGCTCGCGCCGATTAAAACCGGTGACAAGCTGGGCAAGCTGCGCGTCACTTTGCCGGGCTTGGTGCCGCAAGAGGTTGATTTGGTGGCGGCTGAGGATGTCGATAAAGGCAATGTGTTTGGCCGCGCCATAAGCAGTTTAATTTATTTGATGGTAGGTGATTGATATGCGTGGGAAATTTATCAGCTTTGAAGGCGGCGAGGGCGGCGGTAAGTCAACACAGGCGACACGTTTGGCCGGATATTTGCGCTCGAAAGGGCTTGAGGTAGTTGAGACACGCGAGCCCGGCGGCACCAAGCAAGGCGAGGAGCTGCGCGATTTGCTGGTGCAAGGCGACCCTGACCGCTGGTCGGCCTATTCTGAATTGCTGATGATGACAGCGGCGCGGGTTGAACACGTCAACCGCCTGATTGAGCCTGCTCTGGCCGAAGGCAAATGGGTGATTTGCGACCGCTTTTTTGACAGCACACTGACCTATCAAGGCATTGCCGGTAGGCTAGGGCTTGATGTTGTGCGACCGATGCAGCAAATGGCGGTTGGCAAAACCTTACCTGACGTTACGTTTTTGCTCGATGTGCGTGAAGATGCCGGCCTGCAACGCGCGGCCAAGCGCGGCGGCGCGGCGCGGTTTGAGAAAAAAGATGCTGAGTTTCACCGCAATGTGCGCGACGGCTTTCTGGCGTTGGCGGCAGAAGATCCGAAGCGGATTGTGGTGGTTGATGCCGAAAACAGTTTCGATGCCGTCTGGCAGCAAATTGAAGATGTCATGCAAGAGCGTTTTAAGCTCTAGCCGCGCCTTGTCGGTCGGCCTAAAGTAAACGCATGAGCTCCGCTGAAACCATTGAGGAAGTGCCCGATATTGATGGCGATAATCCGCCACGGCTGACGCGCGCTTTGGTTGGGCACCATTCGCAACAGGAAGATTTTCTCAGTGCCTTAAACGGCCAACGCATGCCGCATGCTTGGCTGCTGACCGGCCCGAAGGGGGTCGGCAAGGCCAGTTTCGCTTATTTGGCCGCGCGCGCCAAGCTGACCGGTGGCCCGATTGACGCTTTTTCTCCGGCGCTCGAAAACAGCGAAGCTCATTTGGTCGAAGAGGGCTCACACCCCGATTTATTCATTTTGAAGCGCGAATATAATCAGAAAACGCAGAAGTTTCGCGGTGATATTCCTGTTGATGCGGCGCGCAACATGAAACAATCTTTTAACCTCAGCGCCGGGCGCGGCGGCTGGCGTGTTGCGATTATCGACAGCATTGATGATATGAATAAAAACGGCGTCAATGCGCTGCTCAAACTGATTGAAGAGCCTCCGGAAAAATGCCTGTTCTTAATCGTGTGTCATAATCCCGGGCGCGTTTTGGATACCATACGCTCGCGCTGCCGCATGTTGGCGTTTAACGCGCTGAATGAGACGGATTTGCAGCAGATTGTGCATGGGCGGCTTGAGAGCAGCGACCCCAATGAGGTGGCGGCATCGGCGTTCTTGGCGCAGGGCAGTGCCGGTTATGCGCTTATGCTGTGCGCCGAGGGCGGTTTTGACCTGTATCGCGATATGGTCGGGGTGCTGGAAACCGCGCCGCAGCTTGATGTTGAGAAGCTGCACGCGCTGGCCGGACGCTTTGGGACGCGCGCCACGCCTGAGCAATTCAGTATTTTTTGCTTTCTACTTGCGGGCTGGCTACATCGCTATGTCCGCTGTGCTGCAACCGGTGCTGATTTTCAGCCGGTATTTGAAGGCGAATTGGCGCTGGTGAACCGGCTTTTGGCGGCGCAAATTGGGGTTGAACCCTTTGTGGCCTTGTGGGAGAAGGTGGAGCGCGATAGCCGGTCGGTTGCGGCGCTTAATCTCGATAAAAAGCAGGCTGTGTTGGAGTGGATGACAGGTTTTGCTGATGCCAGTCGGCAAAAAGCCGGTTAAGGACCTAAGGTGAAAGATAAGAACTTTTTCATAACTACCGCTATTTCTTACCCAAATGGCCGCCCGCATATTGGTCATGCCTATGAGATTATGGCGACTGATGCGATTGCTCGCTATCACCGTTTGAATGGTGAGAATGTCTATTTTTCGACCGGAACTGATGATCACGGCCAAAAAATGCTGCAAACCGCCCGCGATCAGGGCAAGACGGCCCAAGAATTAGCCGATGAGCTTACCCCCGCCTTTCGCGAGATGGCTCACGCGCTGAATTGCAGCCATGATGATTTTATTCGAACATCTGAGCCGCGCCACTATACGTCGGTGAGCGAATTATGGCAGCGCATTGCCGATAATGGCCGCGATGACATTTACAAAGATAGCTATAAGGGCTGGTATTCGGTGCGCGATGAAGCGTTTTACGCCGAAGATGAGCTAACACCTGATACGGCGGGCAATAAGCTTTCGCCGCAGGGAACCCCTGTTGAGTGGCTGGAGGAAGACAGCTATTTCTTCCGCCTATCGGCTTATGAAGACAAATTGCTGGCGCATTTCGAGAGCAATCCGGATTTTCTGATGCCCGAAAGCCGCCGCAATGAAATTACGTCCTTCATCAAAGGTGGTCTGAAAGACCTGTCGATTTCGCGCACGGCCTTTGATTGGGGTGTGCCTGTGCCGGGTGATGACAATCACGTCATGTATGTTTGGATGGACGCGCTGACCAATTATCTGAGTGTGCTTGGTTACCCCGACCGCGAGGGCCGATTTGCTGATTTTTGGCCATGTAGCCTGCATGTTATCGGCAAGGATATTACCCGCTTTCATACGGTTTACTGGCCGGCGTTTTTGATGGCGGCTGATTTGCCCTTGCCGCAGCAGGTTTTCGCGCATGGCCTTCTGACTGTTAAGGGCGAGAAAATGTCGAAATCGCTCGGCAATGTTCTCGACCCGATGACATTGACGGCGCATTACGGGGTTGATGCGTTGCGCTATTTCTTTTTGCGGGAAGTGCCATTCGGGCGAGATGGCAGTTTCTCAGATGAGGCGATTGTCAATCGCGTTAATGCCGATTTGGCCAATGATATTGGTAATCTGGCGCAGCGCAGCCTGTCTATGATTGCCAAAAATTGCAATGAAGCCTTGCCGCAACCGACGGCTTTCACGGCGGCAGATGACGCTGTGCTGGCATTGTTTGACGGGCTTAAAGCGCGCGCTGATGCCGCAATGGCGCGGCATGAATTGCATAACTATCTCACCCTCGTGATGGAAGCCGTATCGGAAGCCAATCGATATTTCGCGGCGGAAGAGCCGTGGTCGCTGAAAAAAGAAAACCCCGCGCGCATGGGCACGGTGCTGTATGTCACTGCTGAGTTGGTTCGTCAGGCCGCGATATTGTTGCAACCGGTCATTCCGACCGGGGCAGGGCAGCTTCTCGACTTGCTGAAAGTAGATTCTAACAAACGCAATTTTGCGGCCTTAGGGCCCGATAATCGCCTGCAAGGTGGCACGCCGCTGCCCAAGCCGGAGGGGGTTTTTCCTCGGCTTTCTGCGTTTGAAGAGGCGTCTGAAATTTAGCTGTTACATAAATGCAACAGCCGCGATACTCTGTGGTCTTAATACAACATTAACGCTAGGCGCTTCGATTTAGAGGCAGTATTAGCTTGTTATGTGTATGTCCTCAGGCGCAAGAATACGCGCAGTGAGTGTTCTGGGGAGTTGTTAGTATGAGCGAGCATCGGCTAGCTGATGTGTTGAGAAAGCCGAGCGATTTACTCGACCGGTTTACAATGGCCGAGAATTTTTGGTCGCTTTCTGCCTTCTTTCTCATTTTCAGTGTAGCCGCGGTCAGTGCCGCATTTTTATTGCTGAACAACACCGTCACCAGTGGCAGTGATATTAGCAGTCTGGCCGATTTTGGCTCTTAATGACGTTATTGCGTTGGGGCTGTTGGTTTTTTTAGGTTATCGCGTTTGGCGTGCCCACAGGCTTCAAAGCCGAAGATGTCGGCGAGTCTCGTCACATCATGTCATTGCCATTGCGCGAAGCGCGGGAGTGTTTTGAGCGCGATTATCTGGTCGCGCAGATTGAGCTTTTTCGGGAAATATCTCACGAACTGCAGAATTCGTGGGTATGGAGCGTTCGGCACTTCATCGCAAGATGAAATCTCTTGGAACTTCCGGTGGTAATCATGCTAAAAACCTTGCGTAACGATTAACTTCGGAAAGAGGGACGCATGAAGGTCATTGTGTGTGGAGCCGGACAAGTAGGCTTCGGCATTGCTCGCCATTTGGCTGGTGAAGGCAATGATGTAACGGTCGTTGACCGAGAAGCGTCTTTGATGCAACGCATTACAGATACGCTTGATGTGCGCCCGATTTTAGGTCATGGCGGGCATCCGGAAGTATTGGAACAAGCCGGCGCGGCGGAGGCCGACGTTCTGATTGCCGTTACCGCATCTGACGAAGTGAATATGGTGGCATGCCAAACGGCCAAAACGCTTTTCAAAAAACCCAAAACCATTGCCCGCGTGCGGGACCGCAATTATGTGCAGTCGCGCTGGCGCGACTTGTTTAACGAAGACGGTATTCCCATCGACGTTATTATTTCCCCTGAGGAAGAAGTTGCTTCAGCCGTGATGCGCCGCTTGGCACTGCCCGGTGCTTTTGACAGCTCCAGCTTTGCCGGTGGGTCGGCGGAAATGATTGGCGTCGCCATTGGCGAGGACTGCCCGGTTATTGATACGCCGCTCAACCAGTTGACGGGCCTGTTTCCTGACTTGCAGGCCATTGTGGTCGGGCTGCGCCGTAATCAAAAAGTTTATGTGCCGGATTTCGACGATACGATTCAAGTTGGCGATGAGGCCTTTTTGGTCACCGCCAGCAGCGACACCGAACGAACGCTGAAAATTTTCGGCCATGAAGAACGTGAAGCGCGCCGTATCGTGATGGTTGGCGGCGGCAATATCGGCTATCAAGTTGCCAAAAATCTCGACGCGCAAGCCGGACGTTATTCGCTGAGCATTATTGAAGCCAATGTCGAGCGAGCCCGCATTGTGGCGGAAAAGCTCAGCCGCTCCATTGTATTGCAGGGCAGTGGGCTGTCGCCCGAAATTCTGGCAGAGGCGGGTATTCGCCAAGCCGATTTGGTGTTGGCGCTGACCAATGATGACCAGGTGAATATTTTGACCAATATGTTGGCGCTGCGCGAGGGCTGCCATCGGGGTTTGTGTTTAATCAATGATAACAGCTTCCAAAATCTCGCCGGTGATTTCGGAATGGAGGTGTCGATTAATCCGCGCGCCATTACTGTCTCGTCAGTTCTGCGTCACGTGCGTTTGGGCAATGTGCTGCAAGTGCATGCGTTGAGCGATGAATCGGCGGAAATGATTGAAGCGGAAGTTCAGGAAGGCGCGCCGATTACCGGTAGCAAGCTTCGTGATATTGATTTCGGAATGTCCATGCGGGTCGGTGCAGTATATCGCAAAGGCAAAATTATCATGCCGCGCGGCGGCACTGAGTTTAAGCAGGGCGACCGCGTTATCATGTTTGTTACCGCTGAGGGCATTGAGGCGTTTGAAAACTTGTTGCTGAGTAAAGAAAAGAAATAGCACATGCGCTTAGGGGCGATACTTTTCACACTGGGTTATGGCGGATGCATGATAGCCCTGCTTATGGTGCTGCCATGGATTGCCAGCCTGCTTGACCCGACATTTGCCCATGCCGGTAATTTCACCATTGGATTAATGCTGACGACTTTCGTGTCGGGCGCGCTGCTGTTGAGCGGTTATACCAGTCGTCGGCATCGCGCCAATGGCATCGAGTTACTGCTGATTATGGTTCTGTATTGGACGCTGTTGCCGGCCATTGCGGCCATTCCTTTTATCGGGGCAAGCCAAATTGATAGTCTTGTCGCGGCTTATTTTGAAGCCGTCTCGGCGCTCACCACATCGGGCGCAACCATGTTGGCTGTGCCCCAAGTTGAGGCGACGCCCATTTTGCTATGGCGCGCGGCATTAAGCTGGCTCGGCGGGTTATGGACATTAGTGTTTGCCGTGGCGGTGCTGGCGCCTTTCGGTATTGGCGGCATCACCCTTATCGGCAGTCCGCTTTTGCAACATGAAGAAAACGCGCCTTTATCTTCGCGCTTGGGCCGACCGCTGCGCCTTATTTTGCCGGTTTACTTAATGTTTTCCGTGCTGGGAATTATCGCGCTGGCGGCTTTCGGCAGTTCGCTTGTCGAGGCATTTTGTTTGGCGCTCTCGGCAATCTCGACCAGCGGTATGAGCGTGCATGAGCAAAGCCTCGCTGAATTATTGACCGGCGGTGGGCAGGGCGTGATGGCGTTGCTCTGCCTTATCGGCTCCATCAGCGTGCCGATGTTGATGGTTCTGACACTGGGGCGCGAGGCGCGTAGCGGATTTCAACTCACTGAGTTGCGGGTTTTTCTCGGCCTGATTATCGCCTATGCCGCAATCACGATATTGGCAGTGCCCAATAGCGGCGGCATCAGCGCGTTTTGGCAATCCATCTCGCTACACAGCACGGCAGGGTTCAACTTTTTGCCCGATACGGGTTTGGCGAATTGGCCGATTGTTTGGGTCATGTTGCCGGTATTAATCGGTGGCATGGCGCTCTCGACCAGTGGCGGCGTTAAGGTCATGCGCGCCATTATTCTGGCCAAAGATTTGGGCAGCGAATTGGGCAAGCTGTCTTATCCGTCATCGGTGCACCCCTTATCGCTGGAAGGGCGGCCTCTGCAAGACCGCGATTTCAACGCGGCCTGGGCGTATATGGCTATTTTCATTTTATTTATTTCGCTCGGCGTTTTGCTGTTGGGTCTGTTCGGTACGACATTGTCAGATGCTTGGCCGATTGTGCTGGGCGCGCTGACCAATAGCTTGGCGATTACCGGACATATCAATATGCCGCTCGGATTTGCCGCAATGCCCGACGCTTTGCAAATCACCATCGCGCTGCTAATGATTGCCGGACGCATCGAGTTATTGATTTTGATGGTCCTATTTACGTCATCTTTCTGGCGCTATATGCGCTGAATGGAGAATGAAGTTTAATGAGCCGCATCGCTTATATTGACGGGGTTTATCAACCGCTGAATATGCCGGGTATTCTGGTGGAGGATCGCGGCTATCAATTTGCCGATGGGGTTTATGAAGTTTGCGCCATTCGCGGCGGCAAGCTGCTCGATGAGGCGCGTCATCTCGACCGATTGGATTATTCGCTGGCCGCATTGGATATGCCGACGCCCATGTCACGCGCGGCCTTGCAGCAGGTCATGCGCGAAACGCTGCGCCGCAATCGGGTGCGCGACGGTATTCTTTATATGCAAGTATCGCGCGGCGTCGCCCCGCGTGAGCATATGTTCAATCCAGATTTGAAACCGGTTTTGGTTATCACGGCGCGGCCAATTGCGGCTGACCGACGCGCTCAGATTATTAAAAAAGGTATCTCGGTGGTTTCTGTGCCGGACCAACGCTGGGCCAGATGCGATATTAAATCCATCAGCCTGCTGCCAAATGTGCTGGCGCGACAGTCTGCGCGCAATGCCAAAGTTCAGGAAGCCTGGCAAATTGACGGGCAGGGCATGGTGACTGAAGGCGCGGCCACCAATGCCTGGATTGTCGATGCGAAAGGTGTTTTACGCACGCGACCGGCCAGCCATAAGATATTGAACGGCATTGTGCGCCAAGTGCTGCTCGATTGCGTGGTTGATCTGGGTATGAAATTCGAAGAAAAGCCTTTCTCGCTGAAAGAAGCATTGGCGGCAAAAGAGTGTTTTTCTACCGCCTCAACCATGTCGGTTTTCCCGGTGATTGAGATTGACGGGCAGAAAATAGGGGCGGGCAAGCCCGGCGAGGTCGCCAAAATGCTATCCGATGCATATGATGCTGTTGAGGCATAAACATCGCAACGAATTGAAAATTAATTAGGTTTCAAGCCCCAGTTGTGCCAATGTTTATTGGCTAATGCGTCGTGACTGGGAGGGTCACGTCAATAAAGTAACAGGAGGGTAGCTCCGCCGTCCGCAGAATAAACTGGGTAAACCAATGTCAACAAAGACAGACTCACTTGAGGCTTCTTTCCTCGATCATGTTTGTGAGCAAAACCTCGCACTCACCATATTTCTGGTAAATGGCGTTAAACTGCAGGGCACCGTCACTTGGGTTGATGCCACGTCAATGCTGTTGAGCCGCGATGGCCATTCACAATTGGTCTATAAACACGCTATTTCGACAATTATGCCGAACAGCCCGGTCGAGATTGCTGTCGCTTAAGGTAAAGCCTTAACGCGCGTCTTTTTCGACCTTTTTGGCGCTTTGCCAAAACGCCTCTAGCTCTTCGAGGGTTAAATCGTCTTTGCCGCTTTGCGCGGCCAGCGTTTCAACATGTTTGAAGCGCGCAATAAACTTGCCATTTGTGCGGCGGACGGCTTTTTCGGGGTCGATTTTGAGATGGCGGGCAATATTGGCCACGACGAACAGCAAATCACCGATCTCATCTTCCATCGAATCTTGGGACCCGGAGGTGATGGCCGCGCGCACTTCGTCGATTTCTTCGTGCAATTTATCGAATACCGGATCGATATCCGGCCAATCAAAGCCGATGCGCGCCGCGCGATTTTGCATTTTTACGGCCCGGCTGAGGCCGGGAAGGGTGAGCGGAATATCATTCATTAAGCTGTCGGGCAGTGCATCGGCGGCTGCTTTGCTCTTTGCCGCTTTCTCTTTAGCTTTAATCTCTTCCCAGCTTTTCCGCACGGCATCGGCATTATCGGCCGTGCCATCGTCGAAAACATGCGGGTGGCGGCGTATCATTTTGTCGGAAATGGCCTTAACAACATCGTCGAAACTGAATAATGCGGCTTCTTCGGCCATTCGCGCATGAAACACCACTTGTAGCAGCAAATCACCCAGTTCTTCTTTCAGATCTTCCATATTGCCGCGTTCAATCGCATCGGTCACCTCATAGGCTTCTTCCAGCGTATAGGGTGCGATGGAGGCGAAATCCTGCTGCAAATCCCACTGGCAACCAGTTTCCGGATGGCGCAGGGCGGCCATTATTGATTTTAGTTTATTAATCGCTGCCACTGTTCCAGCACCTTTCCGTCGGAAGTATCATCTTACGATTCTTCCGACAGTGATATACAGGCCGCAGCGAACCGGCGGGCTAAAAGACGCCAACTAGTCGGTGGTCGCGTTATAGTTCGATGTGTTAATCGTGATTGTCAGCGGGGAACCGGCCGGGCAGGTATAGCTGCCGTCGAGTTAAATCAGTGATGCAATATCGTTGGACAGGGAAGCGCTTTCCGCGCTGCCGCCATCAATGGTGAGTGAAATCGATGCCGTTGAGCTGACATTCTCAGCCATGCCGACGGGTTAGCCATCTGAGACGCAATCCGATTCGGCGACAGATTGTGCGGCCGTTGTTATGGAAGGGGCCATAAATATGGGGGCGATCAGAGTAATTGTTTTGCTGTGTTTCATTCATCTCTCCTTAAAGTAAATGACGCATAATAAATATTATGACAAATTATAAGCCACACCAATTTTAGTTAGCACAGGCATAATGGATTGTCCCGCCGCCGAAATTGCAGGTCTTGCCTAGCGTGCGCTTATTGCCGGCGCTTGAGTTGGTGTTGTAATTGTTGTTCCTGTCTGCGGTGTTCCAATGGAAGTTTCTATAAGAAACCGAACCGCCGGTTTGAC